>DAIDJJ010000031.1:0-19955 GCA_027451385.1 Spirochaetales bacterium
CCTTACCTGTCCTGCAAAACTTGGCTCAGGCCGTGCGAGAACGCCGTCAACTTACAGCGGGCCTCAAGTAAACTTGTTCAAGGGCTTTTTCTGTCATGAGTGAAGACCTTCAACACTCATGACAGGAGGCACACAACTCTCATGAGTGATTCCCCATTTAATTCCTTAGGGCAAGTGTCTTTCTTTACTTGGAAACGGTTCCATTGTCTTGGGATAAAGAGGCTTGACGATAGGCTTCACGAACACTGTCTAAAGTCAGAAAAAATGCTTCGGCCCCTAAGACATCGGTCAACTCCGAGCGGTCAAACTCTTGGCGAACTGGGTCTAACATTTCTGAAAAAACCAACCGAATGCCTCGAGCAGATAAGTCTTGGTGCAGGGCTCTGAGGGCTTCTGAAGCGGTAAAATCAACATCATTCACGGCGGCCATATCCAAGCAAAACCACGTCACTGACGTTTGCGACAACTTCAGCACGTCTTTTTTTAAGGTATGGGTATTCGCGTAATACATGTTATGCAAGAACCGGTAGATCACTAAGCCCGGAAGGGCAAATAGGCCTGGTTGCGCAGGTTTCTGCCGCCAGCCTTCTGGACCATCCACCAACACAACGTTGGAGACTAAGTAGCCATGCCGGGTGTGTGAAATTAACGATAGCCCAATCGCTAAGAGAATGCTCTGTTCGACCCCCACAAAAATGACCGTCAACGCCGTGACCAAGGCTACGGCAAATTCCACGGGCCTCTCTTTCCAGATCCGATGCAGTCCCTTGAAATCTACCAGCTCACACCCAATAAGAAAAACAACAGCGGCCAACGTCGCTTTGGGTAAAAACGCCAAGGGACCCGTTAAAAACAAAAGGACCAAGACCACCACGGCTACTGCGCTCAACTGGGCCGTTTGGCTTTTTCCCCCAGCACTATCAACCATTTGAGTTTTGGTAGGACTACCATTCACCACAAACGTTCCCGACAACGCGGCCCCTACATTGGCGGCCGCCAGCCCCACTAAATCCACGTTCTCATCAAACGTTTCTTGGGCTCGTTCGGCGTAGGCTCGAGACGTCACAGCACTTTGCGCCAAAATGACGACAAACATCGCAAACGCGGTTGGCAAAAGCTTTTGGATCAGCGGCCAAGACCAAGCTATTTGCGGTAAGCTCAACTGGGGTAAGCCGTGGGGGATGGCCCCTAAGACTTTCACCCCGGCATGACCAAGCTGAAAAACAGGCACGGCGAGCATGCTCAAGAGGACGGCTAATAAGGGGCCGGGGATTTGTTTTGAGAGGCGTCGAAGTCCCACAATCAGCCCCACCACCCCTGCTGAAAGCGCAAAAGTCGCCCAGGAGATTTGTTCAGGATGAGCCAGGAGTCGTCCTAGGGCCTGAGGCAAGGAACTCAGGTCATCCCAACCCAAAAGCGAAGGGATCTCACCGAGGGCGACTTGAATCCCCACCCCCGTCAAAAAACCGACCAAAACCGTGCGAGACAAAAAGTCAGCCAAAAACCCAAGACGAGCCACCCGCGCTAAAATCAGAAACCCTGCGGACAATAAGGCAAGTACTTCGGCTAAGGCCATCCATTCACTCGATTTAGGAATAGCGAGACCTGCCAAACCGGCCGCAAGAATCGCCGCCGTCGCCGAATCGGCACTGACAACTAAGTGTCGGGAGGACCCTAAAAAGGCAAAGAGCACCATGGGAACCAGCATGGTATACAGCCCCGTAATCACCGGAGTCTGCGAAATTTTGGTATAGCCCATGACTTCAGGTATCGCTAAAGCGGCTAGGGTCAAGCCTGCAAAAATCTCGGCAGTGAGCGGAGTTTTTAGGGGAAATATCCCTTGTCCAAAAGCTCGAGGAAGTTTCAAAATTGGACCTCGACATCTTGAGGTTGGTCAGGAGCAAATATTTTCATCAATAAAGTATGGTCTTCTTCGTACCAAGCCGCACTTCGGTCCGTATCGGTCAAACCAAAGCTGTCGCCAAAGAGAGGGATGGGACTTCCGTTGATCGTAACCTGTTGAGGCCGATAGACATTATGAAGCCGAAACAGCACAAAGGCCACAGAACCTCCGGTGTGCAACGGGTTGAGCTTTAAAGTCATAGTCCGGTTCACCGACGTGTAATCCGCTTCAGAGGCAAGATAGCTCCCTTGCTGATAGTTCCAACTACTCCCATCATCCCACCATAGTACGACTTTTCCTGAATTCCCAGGCCAGACTTGAATGGTCCGCCGCCAGTCAATGGCTTTACCGGCATCAATATACGGCTGTTGAGTCGGTATCATCGCCCCGGAACGGGCTAAGACACTCCCCGGAGTCAGGTTGTAGGCAGAGCCTCCCGCGTATTCCTGGCCGGTGGTCACGTCAAACCAAGAGCTAGAACCAGGGAGGTAGACAGAACTTTCCCCCACGGGAAGGGTGACCAAAAGGTCATCTCCCACTAAAAAGGCGTTCTGCTCAGCTTGAGCTTGCGGGTCTTTCGGGTAAGCCCAACCCAACGGCCGCCAAACGGGTACACCTTCTTGATGCGCTTGATGTGTTAACTGGTAAAAATACGGAATATAACGTGAACGTTCCTCTAAAATCGCTTTGAGTCGAGCCTGTCCCTCAGTTCCAAGTTGTTGCCACCAAGAAAGTTCTTTCGAACCGGCATCCAGAGTGAGGTAAGGACTCCAAGCCCAAAGAGCGAGATTGTTCCAAGCCGAGGCAGATGGGTTCGCCTCACTCAAACTTGTGACGTCCAAACGGAGGTCTATTGTGAGGCCCGACAATTGGGCTGAAAGCAGTTGGGCCAACAAAACCGAGGGCTCTTGATTCACACTCGCTTTGACGAGCCAGCCGGCTTGCGACAAAGTGGACGCTGACCCTGTTTCAGCCGTGAACCAAGGCCTCAGCTGGGGATGGACCTTCCGCCATTGCTCCCAAAAAGCGGATAAGGTTTTTCCCGGCCAGAGGTTATGCAGGTTATCATCCTTTTGACTTGCTGGCGGGAACAAGGGCCCGAGGTTGGCGCCATCTCCGGTCAGGGTGTCCCCTTCTCCCACTTGAAAGAAATATTCTTGGTTCCATGTTTCGTGCGGAATCCCTACCAGGGTATCGACAGGAATTTTGGCTTGCCGCCAAGCCAGAGGCAAGTCCAAGGTATGGGCGACCAACCGGGTTCCCAGAGACCAAAAGGGTCCCCAAACCGGTTTTCCCGTTAAGTCAGCCCAGGTTTTTAACACCTCGCGAGATTGATCTTGGGTCATAAGAAGTAAAGGCATTCCACCGCTCACTCCGCCCAAGTAACCTTTTTCCTGCAGGTTGATAAACACCTGGCCTGGATCATTCCACAAGACCGCATAGGGGGGGGCTGAGTTCCAAGCATACACAAAGGGAATATCCACGAGGGAGCTTTGTTCGGTATTTCCTGGCACATCGTTCCAGAATTTCAAAGATTGACCATTTTTGACCCAACCTTGTCCCGTCGGTCCTAAGCCAGATAAAGCTGTCTTGCCCCAATTGACCTGGTCTCGTACCCAGGTTCCGGCTTGTTGCGGACCTTCGCCAGAAGCCACAACTGTAGAGTTTTGAATAAGCTGCCAGGCCAAGTTGGCTTTTTGCAGGTGTAGGCTAACTTGAGGGGAAGAAATCCAGACTTCTTGTCCTTTATCTTGAGTCGTCACTGTAAAGACGTCTTGAGTGGCGTTTAACTGAACCAGAGGAACCTCTTTCTGATCCCGTTGTGCCGGCACCCAAAACTCTAAAGCAGACGGAGAAAAAAAGGTAACCTCACAGGTTCGCCCATCGGTTAAAGTCAAGGTTGCCCCTTGGGGTGTTGGGCTCCAACTTTTCAGGGCTCCTAAAGGCTGCCACACAGCTTGAGCAAATTCTTGACGACTGACTAAATGAGGTCCAGAGGGAAGTGGTAGACCCGAACAAGATAAAATAAGAAGGGTCAAAAGCGACCAAAATCCAGCTTTTCCAAGTGACATGACCAACCTCCGCAAAATATTCCCAGGCTCCGTAACTTTCTGAACGACTTACTTGTCGGCAGAATGAGAAGGCAGGTTCAGGCTCAAAGCGAGAAATTTACAAATCCAGGTTAAGCATGTCGTGAAAAAAGGAAGAACATTTCGAATTGAGGTCCATTTCCTTACCCTTTTTCAGGCAAAAACTAGCTATTTTTTTGAAAAACCAAGATATTATAACGCAAGAGGTCTATAGTGAAAGCAGCTTTATGGGATTCGGACTGGCTGACGGCTTTGGCTCGAAACTATTCGTTGCCCGAGTTGGTCATCCGGCGGCTGTTAGAAGAATTTCTCGCGGTCACCGAGTTGACGCCAGAGCAGTATGTCGCACAACGGCATCTCACGCTTCGTGCCGCAGGACTGTCGAATACAGAAATCTACCAAGTTCTGAAAGCCGAAGTGGATACTGGACGCTTTCAGATTCCTTCCGTCACTCTGCGTCAAATTCGACGCTGGATTTACGGTTAACGGCCCTGATTAAACGTTGAACGTTAAAAGTTAAGGAGAAGTTTATGTGCGGAATTGTAGGGTACTTAGGACCGAGAAAAGCCTCAGAAGTTTTACTTCAAGGGCTTAAAATGCTCGAATACCGGGGTTATGATTCCTCCGGAATCGGCTATATTTTTCGAAACCAAATCAAAGTCTATAAGAAAAAAGGAAAAATTCTGAACCTCGAGGGAATTCTTCCTGAACCACAGGCCGCTCACTGTGGTCTTGCCCACACCCGTTGGGCCACCCACGGTAAAGTGACCGATGCCAACGCTCACCCGCACCTCAGTCAGTCGGGCCGAGTCGCGATTGTTCACAATGGGATTATTGATAACTACGTTGCTCTCAAAGAAGAGCTGATTAAGCACGGTTATACGTTTCAAAGTGAAACAGACTCAGAAGTCATACCACACCTTATTGAATTAGCTCTGACCCAAAACCCACAGTATACCCCTGAGGAAGCGGTTCGTTGGGCCCTGAGTCGGCTGGTCGGTACGTATGGGATTGTGGCGGTATTTGCCGACCACCCCGAACTGATGATAGGTGCGAAAAATGGGTCCCCCTTGGTCATTGGACAAGGTAAAGACGAAATCTTTTTAGCCTCGGACCCGGCCGCTTTCATTGGAATGACACGAGAAGCTGCGTTCCTCGAAGACCGAGAGATGGTGATCATCCGTAAAAATGAATGGGTGACCAAAACCCTTCAAAACGAGGTTGTCTCCCGTTCTGCTGAAGAGCTTTCTTGGACTGCCGAAGCGGCTTCTATGGGCGATTTTCCCCATTACTTTGTCAAAGAAATTCATGAACAGCCTGAAGCTCTTCGCCGTGCTTTTGGACATGGCGGTAGACTGCTTCCAGATTTTGGGACGACCAAACTCGGCGGCTTAAACTTAGAAAGTCGAGATCTTTTGGATGTCAAACGAGTCGTCTTCATCGCCATGGGGAGTGCCTTGTATGCCTCCCAGGTAGGAGCCTATTTGTTAGAAAGTGTGGCCCGCATTCCGGCTACGGCCGAAGATGCCTCGGAGTTCCGCTACCGTAACCCGATTGTTGACAAAGACACCCTGTACTTTGCCGTCAGTCAATCCGGTGAAACCGCCGACACTATTCAAGCCATTCAAGAAATTCAACAACGAGGGGCCCGAGTCTTGGGTATCGTGAACGCTGTCGGGTCCACCATTGCGCGTCTGTGCAAGGGTGGGGTCTACATTCACGCTGGCCCCGAAATTTCTGTCACCAGTTCCAAAGCCTTTTTGGGACAAATCGGCATAATGGCCCTTCTTACGTTGTTATTAGGACGAATGCACATTTTAAGTTTGGCCCGAGGTAAAGAATTATTACGAAGCCTTGAGGAACTTCCTAGCAAGATTGACGCGGTCTTAAACCAGGCTCCCCAAATTCATCAGTTGGCACGAAAGTACCTTTCCCATACCAATTTCTTGTACATGGGTCGTGGCATTCAGTACCCCATCGCCTTGGAAGGGGCGCTCAAGCTCAAAGAAATCAGCTATCGACATGCAGAAGGCTTCTCATCTGGCGGCTTAAAGCACGGACCTTTGGCCTTGGTCGGGCCTGAAACGCCCAGTATCTTTTTACTCACCGAGGGCGACTCGTTTGAAAAAGTCTTGAGCAATATCCAAGAGGTGAAAGCCCGAGAAGGTCAGGTGATCACCGTCACCAATAGCTCGGACCCTCGAGTGGCGGCGATTTCGAACGATGTGATCTTGGTACCGCATACAGAAGAACTTCTCGCGCCGTTCTTAACCCTCGTACCCCTTCAGCTTTTTGCTTATTACACGGCAGTTGAGCTGGGGGTAGACGTGGATCGCCCCCGTAACTTAGCGAAGTCAGTGACCACCGAGTAAAAAAATCCTCCTCACCGATTGAGTATTCTTCCTCACCGATTTAGGGGCGCTCTATAGCGCCCCTTGTCATTATCCCCAGAGTACGCTCACCGACAACCCATTTTCAGGCGGAGTCAGTGGCAGAGCTTTTTCAACCAAGGGCACTAAGGGACTGTCGTCCGCCAAATCATACCGGTTCAGCCACTTCCAACTGTACTTTGTTTTTCCGGCTAAACTTCCCGACGTGGTCCCTGAGCTGTTCAGCACAATGACCGCTCCCTGAAACTGCAGATCTGCGGTTCCTGAAGGTAAGGGGCCTGTCACAGCAAGGGAACACTGCCATTGGTCTGGAGTCCCTGTAGGGGCATCAAAATCCTTATATCCATTATAGAGCGTCACCGATTTGAGCCGAGGTCTTTCCGTGGTGGCCCCCGTAAGACTCATCCCCACATAAGGGTTCCCCGTACTTCCTTGAGCCTCAATCACGCCGACAGCTCCTTGTGCCAAAGAAGCCGGAGCTGACCACGAGAAATCCACAGGGTACAAGGTAATACTGACCGCTGAAGTACTTCCCAGAGTCACGGTAACGAGTTCCTTGGCAAATCCCGTACCTAAGAGTTGGGTTACCGTCGAGGTCGAGGATTTTCGATAACCGGCTAAAACGATCACCCGGTAATTGCCAGGGAGAATATCTAAGGACAAAGTTGCCGAAGGGTCTAAGGCGAGAGTCTTCAACTGAGTCCCATCGGTGACCACCAGTTCGTACGTATTCGCCAGCTCTTGACTCATCGAGGTTGGCAGAGCCGCCCGAGAAAGGTCGCTCCCCACCGTCACACTCAGCCGCCCTAAACCTCCCGACGGTCCCGCCACCGCCTGATCGACATGATTTGTGGGGGGAACACAGGAGACGGCCACCGCAATACCGACGGCCACGAGAGCTCCCCACCACAACACTTGGAATGATTTTTTCATCATTCACCTCCTGCCCAAGAGGACGAACAGTACAGACAGAAGGCTTCAAAACAAAAAAGCGGTTTAAAGAACTCTCGCTAAAATGCCTTTCAAGTAAGCAGATTCAGGCATACTGGTGCGTACCGGGTGGCAAGGGGCTTGCCTGAGGTGCCGAACTACCTGAACCGTTCGACCTGCGTCTTTGGCCGCATACGCGAGGATTTCTTCAAACGTTGCCGGATCAACGGCGCCACTACACGAGAAACTTGCCAACCAGCCGCCCTCTTCTACCAAAGCCAAAGCCTGAAGGTTGAGATCTTTATACCCGCGAAGAGCGCGGGGCACGGATTCGCGCGTCGGGGCCAGTTTGGGCGGATCCAAGACAACCAGACCAAATTTCTCTCTCTGAGTTTTTAACGTTCGCAAAGTCGTAAAGGCATCCCCCTCTACGGTACGTTCCACCGCAAAGCCATTGAGCTCAACGTTGCGCTGAGCAATCTTTAACGCCTCCTGGCTGGCATCTAATAGGACAACCGAAGCTGCACCAGCCCTGAGGGCGTGAACGGCAAAACCGCCCGTGTAACAAAAAGCGTCCAGAACCCTCTTGCCCTGGGCGACTTGTGCCACGGCCAAACGGTTATCCCGTTGATCGCTGTAAAACCCAGTTTTTTGGGCTCCCCATTCGACCTCAAACCAAGCTCCGTGCTCTTGGAGGCGAATCCGTTCTGGGGGTTCTTTTCCCCAAAGTAAACCAAACGACTCCTCTAAGCCCTCCATCCGGCGGCCATCCCCGTCTGATTTTTCAACAATTCCTTGTAGCGAAGGTATTTTTTTGGCCAAGAGCGAGGTCCAAAAGGCTTTTTGGAGTTCGGCCCCTGCGGTAAGGAATTGAACCACAAGCCAGTCCCCCGTTTGGTCGACGATGAGTCCTGGGAGTCCGTCCGCCTCGGCAAAGACCAGTCGGATCGCTTGAGTGGACCCTCGCCACGGGGCTCTTAAGGCCAAGGCTTCGTCCAAGCGTCGTTCATACCAGGCTTCATCGATAGAAACGGACTCTTTCCATTCCATCAGACGAAGACGAATTTTCGAAGCGGGGTTATATTGCCCCCATGCGACAAATTTTTTCTCGGCGGTTTGGACGGCGACAACCTCACCAGGTTGAGGGTTCCCGAGAATTTGAGCTATAGCTCCGGAAAAAACCCAGGGGTGGCGGTTCAAAGCGAGTTTTTCTCGCCCCGTTTTTAAAATTACTGACGACATAGGTGAATCTTATCATATAATGGCTGGGGAGACAGCGATGGAAGATGTGGAATGGAGTTTTGACGATCATCAGCCCGAAACCGGACTTTTTGTTGAAAATCAAGTCGGAAGTGTCAGCCTAACCGCCGAGCCAGTGCATGCGGATAGTCCCTGGGGTTGGGTTGCAGAACAACTGAAAAACAACTCAGAGTTGTTTGCCCTCCCTGTTGAACGGGATGGCGGTGTGGTAGGCCTGATTTCAAAAACCAAGATACTCGAGAAAGCGTCAAAGTTTCTGGAAAACTTGATGCCTCGCCCGCTCGATCAAGAGTTGACCCCCGCTGGCTCTCTGGATGCCCGCGAATCCATCGAGAAGGTGATCATTGAGTTATTAAGAGCACCCACTTACGACAGACCTGAAATTTTCTTAGTCTACCTCGATGGAAAATTCTACGGCATGACGAATTTGCGTCGTCTAGCCTCCCGCTCGGCTGAACTTCGCGATCAAGATATCCAAAAGGCGAGAGAGTTTCAGGAAACAACCATGAAAAGCTCGCACTTAAGTTCACCCCACTGGCAATTAGCTCGCCTGATTCGCATGGCCTTTGGTGTGGGGGGAGATTACTATCAGGAAGCCGCTTGGCCAAAAGCTAACTTGGGTATGCTAGCCTGTTTTGACGTCTCGGGAAAAGCCGTGGCAGGGTCTTTAGCTACAGCGAGTTTAACGGGCTTTTTTAGTGCCCTTCGCCAAGAGTCCCAAACCGCCGACATGACCCCCATTGAACTAGCCCAACGACTGAATCAGTTTTTGCAAGAGATTCTCCCCTTGGGTACTTTTGTTGCAGGGTTGTTGCTCTTTGTGCCTTTAACGTTAACACCAGAAGCCAAAATTGAAATTCTCAACTTTGGCTATGGTCCGGTTTATTTTTATCAACGACAAGACAAGCGAGTCTCTGGCAAGGCTCTCAAACCGAATTTACCGCCCTTAGGTCTTGAAAACACCGAAATTTCCCATGCGTCGATCTTTCCTTTGGCCGCAGAACCGGGAACCAAGGTTTATGCCTTTTCTGACGGGATGACCGATCTGATTAACCCCTTGGGCGAGAACTTTGGCGAAGAACGGCTACGGGATTTTCTGACTCGCTCGTATAAGCTGTCTGCCCCCGAATTCATTGAACAACTTCAAGAGCAAATTGCCTCTTGGCAAGACACAGCCCCACAACCTGATGATATCACGGCTGTGACCTTTCAATTTTAATCCTGGGGGGAATTTTCAAACTGGGGGCTTTCCAAAACTATCAGGATTTGATACGAAAGGAACCGGCTAGACATTTTAGACTGTGAACGATGATCGAAAAGGAGAAACAACATGATCTCTGTGAATGAATACTTTAATGGGAACGTCAAATCCTTGGGGCTCACCGCTGAGGGCGGCAAGGCCACCGTGGGCGTCATGGCCCCTGGTGAATACGAATTCGGCACCTCGACCATAGAAATCATGAGAATTGTTTCAGGACGTTTAGAAGTTCTTCTGCCGGGAGAAACCCAATGGAGGGAATACGGTCCTGATACCGAGTTTACCGTGGCCGCTGGGGTAAAATTTTCCGTGCGAGCTAAAGCCGACACCTCTTATCTTTGTCTGTACCGGTAAACTATGTTAGAAACAAAATCCTTCGGTGCCGTTTTGTACAGAAAAAACGGGGACCGTCTCGAGTACCTCTTGCTCAAACACGCGAATGGCGGCCACTGGAGTCTTTGTAAAGGACACCCCGAAGGGAACGAGACCGAGCAAGAAACAGCTTTGCGAGAAATTTGGGAAGAAACAGGCTTAGTTGTCCGCTTTAAAAAAGCCTTTCGCGCGGTGATTTCGTATTCGCCCTACGAAGGCGTCCACATAACAGTTGTATTTTTCTTGGTAAAAACAAAAAAGAAGAGATTAAAACTTCAAAAAGACGAAATCTTGAACAGTGTTTGGCTGGAATACGAGGACGCCCTCAAATTATTGATTCACCACGATGTGGCGGGTGTCCTGTCTCAAGCACATAACTTTCTTTTCAAGAAGGCTTAGAAAGTTGACCGAGTCCTAAAGCCTCGTCACAGGCGCCATCGTCGTCGTTCCAGCGGGACTGCTCGGCATCATGAGCTTTTTGGCAGGGTTCCAACAGACTGTCATCAGAACTCAAATTGGCTTGACTAGAAAAGCTTTTTTCCATTTTCCCTCTCTCCTGGAAAAAAAGATCGTGGTGCTTGACCTTGCTCGTCAAGCACCAAAACGCTTTGTTTTATAAGAAATTTTTTAGCTTACTCAACGCCCATGACGTCTTTCATGGCTTTGACAATTTGAGCCTTGGGCAGGGCCCCCATGCTCATGCGGGGATCACCAGACTTGGGGATAAACAGAATGCTGGGGATACTCTGAATGCCGAAAGCGCCCGCCAGTTCTTGTTCCTCGTCAGTATTCACCTTATAAACATTCAGTTTCCCGGCGTACTCTTGGGAAATTTGGTCAAGAATAGGACTGACCATTTTACAGGGACCACACCAATCGGCGTAGAAATCGACAATGCAGGGCAACTCACCGGCAAACTTCCATTCGGAATTTTCCTCAAAATTAAAAACCTTGGATTTAAATTGATCCGTATTGATCTTTTCGCTCATTTTTTCCATCCTTTGCTCGTTATATTGTGAACTCTCTATATAGAAGATAGCAAAAATCGTCTCGAAAGGGAAGAGTCAAGGCGCATATTTTTGGGCTTGAGCAATCAACCAATCCCGATCCGTAGCCCCAACATGCCGTGCCACCAATTGGCCTTGCCGGTCAAAGACCAAAGTGGTGGGTAACGCTTGAACTCCAAATGCGGTTCCGACACCTGCAGTATCGGCTAATAGTGTCCATTGAGCGTGCTGAGAGCTGGCAAAAGCCTTGGCGGCCGCTAAGCCGCCCGACTCAGTTTCTACTTGATCTAAACCTACTAAGATCACCGGAAGATGATGAGCCGAAAAATAGGTTTGGGCAGCTTGAAAATCCGGGAATTCAGCCCGGCAGGGAGGACACCAAGATGCCCAAAAATTGACGATTAAGACTTTACCCCGCTCATCGGCTAAGGCTGTCGCTTTCCCCTCAAAACCAGGCAATAAAAGTGAGAATACCTGCTTTTGTGGAGGACTTAACGCCGTCGCTTGAGTGGGAACAAAAACCGGCACTCCCAACTCTAAGATCAAAAAGACGAGGAGTCCTGCGGACAACGACAAGGTTTCGGGGAGGACACTCACACCTTTTTCTTTTCGGATTTGTAGCAACGACATGGCTAAGATCCCTACGGCAGTGGCCACACCGCCGAACAAGCCCGCCAAACCTCCCGAAGCATACAGTAACAATAGGGGGTTATCCCAAACCTGGTCCCAGCGCGTAAAAACGGGGGTGAGTTTCCAAACCAAAAGACCTATCAAGACCGACCAAGAGACCCTGTCGGCCCAGAATTTTCCCACCTCACGATTTTTTTCTTGCCGGTGCAACCACACGCGAAAGACCACAGCTCCCACGACAGCCCACAGCAATTCCCACGGTACAGACACGCTTCCCCACGTTAACGGTGGCACTCCAGCTCCTTTGACCACTGGCCTCAACAAGGGGCTCAACGGACTGAACTAAAGTATAAAGTCCGCCATCAATCCTGACAACCTTGAGAATATTTAGGTTTTTCAAACAGCAATTTTACAAAAAATGGCCCTCTGTGATGATTTGCTTCTTGCTACCAGGAGCAATTTACGGCTAAAGTGTCCGTATTCCCGCAAGATGAGGAGGCGATGATGCCTACACGACGCCAATTCGGCATTTCCCAAAACCCGCAGGACCCTGCCAACAGACAGCTTTTGATCTCGGCGATTAACATGAAGCTGGCCGCTTTGGGGCTCCCGGTGTATGAAGGAGCCGGAACGGATAATCTGGATGTCGCCCGCGATTTGATTCGCAACATCCGCGAAAAGAATCGTCTTTTAGAAGATTATCTGCCTGCCGCAGACCGTCGTGTTCAAGCCTTTTTGGATGATTACCTGGCCGACACCGGAGTCAAAATTCCCCGCCTGCCTTCTCACAGTTTAGTTTTGGACCGCTATGGCATGGCCCGAGAGCTTTCCTTGCCCCCGCAAGCGTCCGTTCATCGTTCGCCCATTTTGACAAGTTACCGAGTTCGCCAAGGAGTCCTTCACAACCCCCTGAACGATCGAAGGACCACCAAGGGAGTCTTCCATATCGCTGAAGGGGGGCTTCCTGTTCCCTCCGATAAAAAAGCTGTCCCCAAAGCCGTCTTTGCCCGCCTCTATGCCGAGGCCCTCAACCCACCCCAAGATTTAGCGATTCTTCCTTTTACTGCCGAACAAGAAAACAAAGCTTCTGGTTTTGTCAGCTTGATGCTTCGTCCCATGGTTTGCCCCGAAGTGCCCGGCCTTTTACCAGAAAAATCCATGGAGATCCGCTTTTTTGCCCCAGGCTCACTGGTCAGCAACCTCGATTTTGTCGAGTCAATTTTTGGTAATGCGGGAGACCCCTACCTTCCCGAGAATGACGCCGCGTTAGACCCGGTGCATTGGAGCGGTCACAGCGGTTGTATCATTTTAGCAACTCACCTGACGACTCTGCGCAAAAAGGATCTAGGACTTCCATCATGGGATGAGGCGACAGAACGCCAGAGACGCGATGGTATGGCCTGGAAAAAAGAGGACGAGCTCTACAATGACGGAGGAGCGTTTAAAATTTGCGCTCGCGATGAACGCGGTGTCATGGTGACGCTCATTGCGGACAATTACTATGGCTATTCGAAAAAAGAAGTCAAAACTCAAATCAGTTACGCGGCCAATTTGCTCGGCTTAGTGGAAGAAGAGCATGCGGGGGGGGCTTTGGCGTTTCCTCGCTTTAACTTAGGGATGCGCTATGTTCCCGAGACTACCCACCACAGCACCTTTATCAGCGCCATGGAACTCCTAGGCGACCAAGCGGTTCTCCAGCCCGAGGGGTACGCTGTCGACCAACGTTGGTCGGACATTTTCTATGTCCCAGAGGATGCGGTGATTGATCTGGAACAACAAAGGGTTTACTGGCACCGCGAAGGTCGAACCCATGCCCTCAAAGTGCTTCCCAACAAAACGTACATCTACCCCTCAGGGTATAAAGTTCATATGGAAAAGCACCCGGCAACGACAGCCTGGCGCTTAGTGGGTACTGCCGCCGAAGGGACACTTTGCCACAAGCCCTGTACGGTATCAGGCGGTGGCAAGTCCGAAATCTCCAAATCTATTTATGATGCCATCCACTTTAACCCCGTCATTATTGGCGATTACGACAAGGACATGGCCCTTGTCGAAAGCATCATTTCGTACGATTTCAGCCGCATTTGGAAAACTCCGCAAGAGTCCGAAAAAAATCTGCTTTCAGAAAAACTCACCCTTCTGGATGCCATTCAGCTTTTGTCCCCCTCAGCCCACTACACCGAGGCTCACAATGCTTGGCTAGAAACCTTACCGAGCCGAATCAAAGCCTTGGTGTACTTGGTCAAGCGCTTTCATGGGCAAAGTCCCCTCTCAGGTCAAAGCTGGCGTGACGCCTTTTCGGTGGACGTCGTCAATGGAACCTCTGGCAACATCTTTTTAATCAACGGCCGACCCGTGATGGGGGCGTATCTTCGCGTTGGGGTTCGTTCCAACGGAGCCGGATGGACCTATAAACTTCGCCAAGATTTTCTTCCTGCCTCAAAGATTCAGTGGGAAGACGATATTTCCGCCAGTGTGATCGTGCCCTCGTCGCAGGTTTCGCATTTGGGCACCACCGTGAACCCCAGCGTCAAGTTCTCACAAAATTGTGAAGTGCGCTTTTTTCAACGACCCGACGATGCCATTCACCGAGGTTACGACAAGCAAGCTGAACGGGACCTTTCTAGCGAAGGGAACTTTATTTCCAACTTTGAACCCTTTGAGCGAACCGAGTCCCACGAATTTTATGAAAATGCTCTGGAGTTTACAGAGTACACGCGACCGGTGCAAACCCTCATTAAAGACATGACTCAGAGAACGGATTATGACTATTTTGTTTTGTCGTCTCACCCACGAATTGTCGATGGAGCCCCTTCCAAAAATCCGCGTTATTTGCAAACCGACCCCAATTTTCTGGATGCCCGCGATAAGCATCTCGCCGACGTCTCAACACGACTAGCACGACGTGTTCCCGCCCAAAATGCCGTTCTACACCCAGTCAACGCGGTTTTACCCGGCCGAAGAAACAATCCGGCTGACCCCAAAGGCGGGATTCGCCCCTTGGCGGTGTATAATCCGATTCACTTTCAAGAGTTGCCTGAGCTTTTTATGGATTTTATCTGTTCCTTGACAGGAAAATCCCCGTCCACCACTGGGGCTGGTTCCGAAGGGGCCCTCACCAAAGGTCCTTTTAATGCGCTGAACGCCACAGCTGACCTGAATAACGCCTTGTTGGGCTTTATTCTTACCGGCTACAACGGGTTTAGCAGTGCAGCCGGCCACATTGGCAACAAATACCGCGTTGACCACGACATCTCGCTCTTGGTCCCCGAATTATGGTGTCGCCTAGAAGAGGAGGAAAGGGACCCTGCGCGAATGATCGCAGAAGGACAGCTGGAAAAACTCAATGACTTTGAACACCAGGGTAAGCCCGTCTTAGCGAGCCGTTTAGGCTACCGGATCACCTACAAGTTTGCCACCAGCTTCTTAGGAAGGATCTTCGACGAACCCGGAATTGTTTTTCAAGAAGAAATGCTTCGTCCCGAAAAACAAAACTTGGAAGAGTTTGTGGACGGGGTCAACAACATTGTGGAAGCCCAACGTAAGGTTGCCTTAGAGTACTTTGAAGATGGAAGTGTTGAGAGCGCCATCCCCCCCCTTCAAGCCTTGCTCCACATCATGGCTTACGGTCATTGGCAAGGTAAAAGTGCTTCTGACCCTGAAGTTCGACAATTGTTCTCACGAGAAACGGTGTTGGCTTCTGATTGGTACCAGAAACGTTTGGAAACCTACCGAGACCGTCAACTGCACCTCTGGGAACAGCACAAGAGTTATTTAAAACACTTCTTAGCGTCGCCCCGTCATGCCGAAGAGGCTCACCGCTTAGAAGTCCATGCCCGACTCACTCAGGTTGAAAAAGAGCTAAGCCGTTTGACGTCTTCCGGCTTTTTAAAAGCGCTGGAAGGTACCATCGGTGCGGACCCGTTGTACCGTTCATGAAGCCCTCCACCTCATTTGACGGCTTATTAACACTCATGAAACGGCTTCGCGCCCCGGACGGCTGTCCTTGGGACCGCGAACAGACCCACTCCAGTCTGTTGCCGTACTTGCTCGAAGAAAGTGCCGAGGTGATTGAAGCTGCCCACGAAAAGAATCCCGAACATCTGTGCGAAGAGCTCGGAGATGTGCTGTTGCAAGTTGTGTTTCACGCTCAAATCGCCGAAGAAGCGGGGGACTTCACCATTCAAGATGTGATTCGGGTCCTAAGTGAAAAACTCGTCCGACGACACCCTCATGTTTTCGGGGACGCCCATGCCGAAACTCCAGAAGCCGTCAGTCAACAATGGGAACAAATTAAACGTACCGAAGGGGCTCCTTCGTCTTCGGTAGTCTCCTCGGTCTTAGATAAAGTTCCCCGTTCGTTGCCTTCGTTAGCGAGGGCCGAAAAATTGGCCAGCAAAGCTGGAAAAGCTGGTTTTCAGTGGGCTACTGCCGAGGATGCCTTTGCCAAGGTTCAAGAAGAATGGGCAGAACTTCAAGCTGAACTCGAGGGGCCTCACGAACGGCGTCAAGAAGAGCTGGGAGATCTGCTTCAAGCTCTTGCCATTTGGGCCTCAACGCGCGGTATCAGTGCTGAAACAGCCCTCATACAAGGAAATGCGAAATTTGAACGTCGGTTCCGTGCGCTAGAAACTCAAGCCGGCGGGGCTGACCAAATGAAACTTTTAAGTCTTCGTGACTTGCAGGAACGGTGGAAAGCCGTCAAACTCATCTAAGATTCGACACTAAATAAACAGATTCATACTAGTGGGGGGCACGTGGAGGTTATAGCTGATTTTCATAATCATTCCTGTTTATCCCCCTGTGCCAGCTTAGAGATGTCCCCCAACCTCCTCGTTCAACTGGCAGGCGAACGAGGTGTTCAAGTTTTAGCCCTGACCGATCATAACAGTGCCCTCAATACTCCAGCTTTTGAAATCCTCTGCCGAAAAGCGGGTTTGCTTCCCTTGTGCGGTCTGGAAGTGACGACAGTTGAAGAACTTCATTGCTTGTGTTTATTCCCCACTGCCGACGAAGCCCTCGCTTTTGGTCAAATCGTGGAAGCCGCCCTTCTGAAAATTCCCAATCGTCCCGAGAAATGGGGTGATCAGCCCTGGGTAGATTCTCAAGAGAATATTCAAGGGGAAGTCCCTTTTTGGTTGGGGGCCGCGACGTCTTTGTCGCTATCCAGTCTTGGGGAGCATTGCTTGGCCTCTGGCGGGCTTTGGATTCCCGCCCATGTCGATCGTCCTTCTCAATCGGTAAGTAGTCAGTTAGGTTACCTACCACCGGGGGCGTACTCAGCCTTAGAAGTGCGGGAAGGCTTGGGCCACCTCAAAGCTGAGGGCATCCCTCTTGTACGAGGTAGCGACGCCCATTACCCTGAAAATATTGCGGGACGAACTTGTCGGCTCACCTTAGAAAGTTGGGATTTTGAAGGAGTTCGAAACGCCTTGAGACATCAAACCAATAAGGAGAGGCTATGACTCAGCCCTGGTGGAAAGAAGCCGTCGTGTATCAAATTTATCCCCGAAGCTTTCAAGATTCTAATGGAGACGGCATTGGGGACCTCCCCGGGATTGTCAGCCGGCTCGACTACTTAGCGAGCTTGGGTATCGACGTGGTGTGGCTTAGCCCTGTTTACGAATCGCCCAATGACGATAACGGGTACGACATTTCCAACTACTACGGCATCATGAAAGACTTTGGCACCATGGCCGATTGGCAAGCCTTGTTACAAGGCTTGCACCAGAGAGGCATGAAGCTGGTGATGGACTTAGTCGTGAATCATACCTCGGATGAGCATCCCTGGTTCATCGAAGCTCGAAAAGCCACCAACAGCCCCAAACGCGATTACTACATTTGGCGACAGCCTAAAAATGGTAAAGAACCCAACAATTGGGCTTCGTTTTTTTCACCTTCGGCGTGGAAGCTGGATCCCGCGACTGGAGAATATTACCTCCACCTCTTTTCAGAAAAACAACCCGACCTCAATTGGGAAAACCCCGAAGTTCAATCCGAAATTTTCCGGATGATTCATTGGTGGTTAGAGCAGGGTATTGACGGCTTCCGCATGGATGTCATCAACTTTATCGGAAAACCCCAAGGACTCCCGGACTCGCCCCATGCCCCTACGCATCCCGACGGGTACGTGCATGACCCTGGTTTTTATGCCAACCAGCCTTTCACTCACCAATTGCTCCATAAATTGAACCGTGAACTTCTTTGCCATTATGATGTGATGACTGTGGGAGAAACTCCCGAGGTAACCCCCGAAAGTGCGTCGCTTTATGTCGCCCCCGAACGCCAAGAACTCAATATGGTCTTTCAATTCGAACTCATGGGGGTGGACGCTGGACCAGAGGGAAAATGGGACGTCAGGCCGTGGAAACTTTCAGAATTCAAACGGCTCATCTCGAAATGGCAGTTGGGCCTAGAAGGGAAAGGTTGGAACAGCCTCTACCTCAGTAATCACGATCAACCGCGGCAAGTATCACGGTTTGGCGATGAGGGCCGCTTCCGGGTGGAATCCGCAAAATTGCTGGCCACGCTCTTGCATACTCTTCAAGGTACTCCGTACATCTATCAAGGAGAAGAATTAGGCATGACGAATGTGGCCTTTCCGCGTCTGGAAGACTACCGGGATTTAGAAACTTTTCATTTTGCTACGATGGCTCAAAAACAAGGACATTCCCAGGACTGGATCATGAAGGCCACTCATCGTGTTAGTCGCGACAATGCCCGAACCCCTATGCCCTGGAACGACCAAGCCAATGCGGGGTTTACTACCGGAACGCCATGGATCAACTTGAACCCGAATTACCCCCAAATTAACGTTGCCCAAGCCCTCAGCGACCCCCACTCCGTCTTGCACTACTATCAGGCCTTGATCCGCCTTAGAAAACAAGAATCCACGCTCATTGAGGGAAGCTTTCGTCCTTTCCTAGAAAACCACGAACAGCTTTTTGTCTACCAGCGTCGTAGTTCACAAACCTTGTTGATCATCCTCAATTTTTGCGGCGAGATCACCCGATGGACTCCGCAAGAAGCCCAAGGTGTAGGGTTAACCCCGACTGCCAAACTTTTGCTATCGAACTACCAAGACCAAGCCCAGCCTACCCTAACGGAGCTTAAGCCTTGGGAAGCCCGGGTGTATCGTCTGGAAAATTAGCTTGGTAGGAGGCGGGAACCACTCCCTCCTCCTTCCACTGAGCCAAAGGCAGTGGTAAATCATGGATCAATCCCCGGCGAATATCGAGGACCCAGCCGTGAACTCTGGGGTAATACCCCCCGGCTTCAATGAGCCGTTCGACAGCTGAAACTTGAAATACATGGCGTACCTGAGCATACACATTGAGTTCCACTAAACGATCTAAGCGGTCAGTTTCGTTAGGAATGGCGTCGAGCTCTTTGCGGTGACTGCGAATGATATCTTTAATGGGGGTTGTCCAGTTTTCCGTAAGACCTCTGGCGCTATTTTCGTAAGCGGCGGTCACCCCGCCGCAGGCATAATGACCACAGACCACCACATGACGAACCTGGAGAACATCAATAGCGTATTCCAGCACCGACAAAAAGTTCATATCTGTGAGCGCTACCTGGTTGGCGATATTGCGATGAATGAAGATTTCTCCCGGCTCTGTCTGTGTGTAAGTATCGATGGGAACACGGCTGTCGCTACACCCAATGTAAAGGAAAGGCGGTTTTTGATCCTGACTGATATTTTGAAAATAATCGGGGTTTTTTTCGAGTTTTTCACCTGCCCAGCGGGCATTATTTCGGATTAAATCTTCATATTTGTGATAGTGCATACCCTAGATTACCTGGGGTTCGTCCACTTGACCAGCGGTTAAACATTGATTGACCGCCGCTTTCCACCCACGATACCAGACTTCCCGCTGTCTAGGGTCGACTTGAGGGACCCAATGGCGATCTTCATTCCATAACTCCATCAGTTCCGCTTGGCTTTTCCAAAAACCTAAAGCTAACCCCGCCGCAAAAGCGGCCCCAAGGGCCGTGGTCTCAGTAATCAAGGGTCTTCGCACTGTTACCCCCAAAATATCCGCTTGAAATTGCAAAAACAGCGCGTTTGCCGTCATTCCCCCGTTCACCTTCAGCGAGTGCAAGGGGGTTTGT
>DAIDJJ010000032.1:0-19695 GCA_027451385.1 Spirochaetales bacterium
AGAGACCGTTTTATCGTAGCTCGCCCGGGCGGTCTGCTGTGCCGAGATGGCGGTGTTCACTTGCCCCTGGGCGGTCTGCAGCGACACTGTCGCCCTGGCCCGGGCGTCGGCGGTGCTCCGCTCGGCGGTATTCAGCGCATCGTGCGCGCCGCCTTTCCCTTTGAGCCCAAGCTGGTTCAGATGGAAAATGGTCTATCGATCTTAGAGTTGTTTCATGGGCCGTCCAGTGCGTTTAAAGACTTTGGAGCCAGCTTTTTAGCGGCCACGATGGAAGAATACCTGCAAAACTCTCAGCGCCGAGCCGTTATCCTCACGGCGACCAGCGGTGATACGGGGAGTGCCGTCGCCCAAGCCTTCCATAACCGGCGCAACGTCGATGTGGTCATTTTGTATCCCTCGGGCCGAGTCAGTCCCCTGCAGGAAAAACAGCTGACGACGCTAGGGGGGAACGTTCTGGCCCTCGAAGTGAAAGGTTCTTTTGACGACTGTCAGAGGTTGGTCAAAGAAGCCTTTGTCGACCCCGTCTTGAAAAAAGCTCTGCCGTTGACCAGTGCCAACTCGATTAGTTTAGGGCGTCTCATTCCTCAGTCCTTTTATTACGTCTGGGCCTTTGCACAACTGAAAGAGCGTTTGGAAGAGGAGCTGTTCTTTTGTGTGCCCAGCGGGAATTTCGGCAATTTGACCGCAGGCGTGTACGCCTGGAAGTGGGGCTTACCCGTGACAGGGTTTGTTGCCGCCACCAATGCGAATAACGTCGTGCCACAATACTTAGAAAGCGGGATTTACCAGCCGCGCCCCTCGGTGCTGACCTATTCCAACGCTATGGATGTCGGTTCCCCTTCAAACTTTGAGCGCCTTGAAGCCGTTTTTCAAAAAAACTGGAACCTGATGCGTTCTATGATTTTTGGGCAAACCGTAACCGACGCCGATACCTTGTCGACGATCCGCGATGTGTACCAAAGTCATCACATGTTTATGTGTCCTCATACAGCCGTGGGGTACCAGGCTGCATTACGCTTCCGGCAAGAAAATCGACTGGATCATGCCCAGCTTTGTGTCTTGGCCACGGCTCATCCCGCGAAGTTTCTCGATATTGTGGAACGAGCCACCGGAAAATCCCCCGAGTTGCCACCAGGGTTGGCCGCGGCGGCGGCAAAACCCAAGCAGGCTGTACTCGTGGAACCTCAATTAGAAACGATTTCTCGCCTCCTCTTGGAACGGCTGGCTTGATGTGCTACCGTTCGGAGGCTGCTAGGTTAGAAGGAGCTTTGACGTGAAGCAATTCTGGGGCGGTTTAGCCGTCGTGGTTCTCAGTTTATTGGCGTCTTGTGCGCCAACGGAACATCTCTACCCGATATTTGATAAAGGCCATAGCGGCTATGCCGATAGCCAGGGTAAAATTGTTATCCCCGCCATTTATGATACCTGCGGGGCTTTTTCGGAAGGTTTGGCTCCTGTTGTTAAAGGGGGTAAAACTGGCTATATCGATCAAACTGGAAAGCTGGTCATCCCCGCTCAATTTGAAAATGGCGGACGCTTCAGTCAAGGGTTAGCCTACGTCATGAAGGGCGGCAAAGTGGGATTTATCGATAAGACGGGTCAAGTAGTCATCCCTTTTCAGTGGGATTATGCCCGAGATTTTCATCACGGTTTGGCCGTGGTGGTCGAAGGCGGCAAGTTTGGATTTATCAACCTGAAAGGTCAGGTTGTGGTTCAGCCCCAATATGACTTTGCCGGCCAGTTTTCTGAAGACCTCGCCATGGTCGATCTCAAGAGCAAGTACGGCTATATTCATCCCGATGGCACCGTCGCCATTCCTTTAAAGTACGATTCGGCCAGTTCCTTTGAGGACGGCCTGGCTCTGGTTGGGGAAGGCGATAAAATGTTTTTTATCGACAAGAATCAAAACCGCCCTTTTGCGCCCAACTTTACCAACGCGGAGCCCTTCTCGGATGGTCTGGCCTTGGTGTGGGTCGGGAACAAAGTGGGTTTCATCGATACCAAGGGAAACCCTGTGATACCCCCTTCGTTCGATTATGCCCGCAGTTTTTCTGAAGGGTTAGCGGTTGTTCTGGAAAACGGCAAGGTCGGTTATATCGACAAGAGCGGAAAACTGGTGATTCCAGCACAGTTTGACAATGCTTCAGATTTTCATCAGGGGTTAGCGTACGTAGCCGACGGAGACATGATTAGCTACATCAATACAAAAGGCGAAAAGGTGTGGAGCAATTCTCAAGCCGAAGCACCAAGTTTTGAAGCTCCCACGGGACCTGACACCCCCCCGACGGTGAGTACACAGCCCTAATGGAACGTCTGATTCTTCGTCAGCCGGATGACTTTCATGTGCACCTTCGGCAAGGCCCCGCCAGTGCAAACTGGGCTCGCGACGCCCAAAAGGCTGGCTTTGCCCGTGTCTTGGTCATGCCTAACACTGTACCTCCGGTGGTCGATGCCGCTTCGTTGAAGGCTTACCGCGAGAGCTTGGCGGCAGCCGCGCCAGGGTTAGGTCTTTTGATGACGTTTAAAGTCATGACGGGAATGACCCCTAGCGTTTTAAAAGAATTGCAAACCGCCGGTGCGGTGGCGGGGAAACTCTACCCCGAAGGTGTGACGACGAACTCACAAGACGGAGTTCGTCGGCTCAAAGACGCCTACCCTGTCTTTGAAGCCATGCAAGAGTTGGACCTTGTCTTGTGTTTACACGGGGAAGACCCACAGGCTTTTACTCTCGATCGGGAAGCGGTGTTTTTAAAGGATTTTCGGGTGTTACGGCGTGATTTTCCACGGCTTCGTTTGATTTTGGAACACGTCTCGACCCGCGAAGGGGTTGAAGCCGTGCGGGAAGCCGGGGAGTTAACCGCCGCCACCTTGACGGCGCACCACCTGCTGTATACTTTCGACGATCTCGCCGGGGGGCCGCTGAAACCTCATCTTTTTTGTAAACCCTTGCTTAAACGCACAGAAGATCGTGAGGCCTTGCAAGCCGCCGCGCTTTCTGGTGAAAAACAATTCTTTTTTGGTTCGGATAGTGCCCCCCATGACAAGAGCCATAAAGAGGCCGCCTTGTGCAGTGCGGGGTGTTATACCATGCCCGTGAGCCTGCCCCTTTTGGCGGGATTTTTTGAAGAGCGAGGAAGTTTAGAAAAGCTGGAGCCTTTCCTGGCGAACTTTGGGGCGGATTTCTACGGCCTTTCGCGCAACACGGGACAATTCGTTTTAGAGCGCCGCACGTGGATCGTTCCCCAAGAATATCATGGGGTTGTGCCCCCCAATGCGGGTGAGACTTTGGCTTGGCAAGTCCTTCAGGAGGCGTGATGAACGGGAATAACGACAAGAGCTACGACGACGAGAATATTTTTGCGAAGATTCTGCGAAACGAAATTCCTTGCCACAAAATCTACGAGGACGACCTGTGTTTGGTTTTCCTGGATATTTTTCCCATCAATCCTGGTCATTTTTTGGTTGTCCCCAAAGCGCGTGCCGTTACGCTACCGGAATTAGACGAAGAAATGGCTTGTCATCTGTTCCGAGTGGGCCACCGGCTGTCCAAAGCTC
The DNA here is from genome assembly GCA_027451385.1 of Spirochaetales bacterium. Taxonomy (GTDB): domain Bacteria; phylum Spirochaetota; class Spirochaetia; order JABEVK01; family JABEVK01; genus JABEVK01. Next base: position 3,556 of record DAIDJJ010000032.1, read on the forward strand.
TGCGAGCCTCGGGTTTGCGGTGCGAAGGTGTGAACTTCTGGGTTTCGGACGGCGCCGCCGCCGGCCAAGAGGTACCGCATGTTCACTTGCATGTCATTCCGCGCTGGGTTGGCGATGGCTTTGGCTGGAAGGTGGGCCCTGGGAACCGGCAATCCCTGCCCACAGAGGAGTTGGCTCGATTGGCCGAACTTCTGAAGGATAAATAATGTACATTGTTCCGGCTATTGATCTTTTAGGTGGTCGATGTGTTCGCCTGCATCAAGGCGATTATGGTCAGGTAGAAACGTATGACATGGACCCGGTGGAAACCGCCTTGTCTTTTGTTCGCTCAGGAGCAAAACGCATTCACCTCGTGGACCTAGATGCTGCCCGCAGTGGTAAAGGGACGAACCGCGAAACCATAGGCCGAATTTGTGCGGCTGTGGACGCGGTGATCGAAGTCGGCGGCGGAATTCGAAGCGATCGCGATGTGGAAGAACTCTTGGCTTTGGGCGTTGAACGCCTCGTCGTGGGCACCCTCTTGGTTAAAGACCCCCGGGTTTTTGATGGTTGGGTCAAGCGTTACGGTCAAAAGTTTGTTGCGGGGATTGATGCGCGAGACGGCGAGGTGAAGGTTTCGGGTTGGGAAGAGGGCAGTCAGCTAAAAGACACCGACTTAGCGCGAAGATGCCGCGACCTCGGGGCCGTTAGCATCATTTATACGAATATCGAACGGGATGGCACCCTCGCGGGTCCCGATCAAGACCGAACTTTAGCAGTTGCCGAAGCGGCACAACTGCCGGTGATTTTATCGGGAGGGGTTTCGTCGCTTGAGGATATCCGTTCCCTAGCCGAGCTGCATCACCCTATGCTAGCCGGTGTGATTACCGGCAAGGCTCTTTATAAAGGGCGCTTGGATTTAACTCAGGCGATTTCGCAATATCAAAAAACGTGGGGAGGTTTGTGGTGAATGACGGTCTAACGTTACCCTTAGCGGTGGTTTCTACCGAAGGCGAACTGCTGGGCGCTCTGTTGATGAATCGGAAAGCTTTTCATAAAAGTATCGAACGTCGCGAGTTGTGGGTGGTCCACCCCGAGACCTCTCGTGTGCTTCCTTTAGAGGGGGTGGGTTTTCATAACCTCGTCGATAAAGCCGGTTCGTGGTACCAAGCCATTTTAACCCGTGCACAAGCGGAACTTTTTCGAGCTCATCCCGCTGTGCAAGAAGAGTTGATTTCAAGACCCGGAACCGAAGCCACGGAAAAAGCAACGAGTTCAGAGCCTGTCTTACAGCGTTTGGCGGAGGTGATTGCCCAACGTCGACGTGAAATGCCAGAAGGTTCCTATACAACCCATTTGTTTCAAAAGGGCGAAGAAAAGATTCGCAAAAAGACTGGTGAAGAAGCTGTCGAATTGGTCTTAGCCCGTACGCGAGAAGAAATGATTAGCGAGTCCGCCGACCTGATTTATCACCTATTGGTGCTTTTAGAAGTTAAAGAGATTTCGATCCAAGAAGTTCTGGGGGAACTCGCCTCAAGGCATAAGTAATTAGGTGACGCCTCCTGCGGTAGGAACGGGAATGTTGCAAGGAGATGGAACTAGCTTACTAATCCATGTTCCCAGTGCTAGCCTAGCGGCCTATCAAGCCGCCTCAGGCTGGTCGACTTACGCGACACAAATCGTTTCACCGTAAGTTAAAAACGCTGTTTTTGGCTCCTTCTTTTCGAAGAAGGAGCCTTTTTCTTTATAAAGCCATGATATTCTGGAACTGGAGAGAGGACACATGACCGACGAAGACGAAGAGATTCGCTTTCAACTGAATGAAACAGCCAAAATGATTCGGGACAGCCGAGCGGAATCCCTCTTACCACAAGAAGAACAGGGGGGCAAGTTTACCTATCCAGAAGGTGCGGTCATTTTTGAAGAAGGTCAGTTGGGCGCGGCCCTCTATGTGGTCTTAGAGGGCGAGGTTCAGATCATCAAGCGGTTAGAAAATGGATCTAGCCGTATTCTCGCCGTGATGGGGCCGCATGATTTTTTTGGTGAAATGTCATTAATCGATAAGAAAACACGATCCGCCACGGCATATTGTCGGACCGAAGTGAAGGTCTTACGCATCCCCTCGGCTTCCTTGAGTAAGTTTATTGAAACTAACCCCAAGTTTGTCATCAAGATGCTCAATATGTTTGTTCGGCGGTTACGAAATGCCAATAAGATCATTGAGTCCGCAATGGTGCGAGACCCCTATCATGTCATCATAGATGGACTGAAAGAATATGCTCGTACCGAGGGGATTCGTTCGCTTCATGGAACACGACTCAAGACGGAAGAGTTTGTCAGCTGGGCGAATTACCGCTTAGGAGTTCCTGAACAGACCATTCAACAGGTTCTGCAGGAACTCATCAAAGCGGGAAAAGTGAAAAAAGGTGCCTTAGCAACCGAAATCGTTCTTAGACCTTTTCGGTAACTCGGTATTCCAAATACTTGCCGGCTAACAGGCGGGTATGGGCATCCAAGCTCGGTAAGGCCGAAAAGACCAGGCTGGAAATGGGTGTGATAAACAGCATTTCGAGCGGGTAGAGTACTTTTCGTGCCAACGAAAGGTTCTTAAAGTTGGGCTGACTGCGTAAGTCCACCAAGAGGAAAACCACCAAAGCGAAAATGGTGGGGAGCAGGGTCCAGCCAGTCAAGGTCATCAAAGCCTGCCCTAGATCTGACAGCATGAACACCGGATTGACGAGTTGAAGCAAAGGTATCCCGATCATCAGGATGAACCAGTTAACCGGCCACAAAAAGTGAATCTCAAGAATCTGAAAAACTCGGACTGTTTTGTCTAGGAAAGGCGCACGGGTATCTTGAATCCAGCGCTTTAAGATGTACGAATCGTCGCTGGCACCCCAAGCCCAACGCTTAACCTGTTCATAGGTATTAACAAAGGTGCTCCAGAAGCCGTCTGCTTCAGCGGCATCGGCCATAACTGGGAGCCAAATGGGCTCGACTTTGACTTCTCCGGCAGTGGCAAAATACGACTTGAAGAAGACCCGGAAATCTTCGGGGATGACATCGACATCCCAAAAACCAATGTGTTCGAGCAAACGCCAGCTTAAACTGTACGATGAAAAGTTCATCCGGCCATTCTCGCGGGCTAAGCCGCTGATCGAAATAACGGTGAACAAGCGGTTAAAGACCCGCATCACCATAGGGATCTTATCAATGTTGTTGTAGAACATGATGGCGCCTTGCCAAATGCGCCGGTGACGACTTTTCGAGCGTAAAAAGTTCAAGGTGAGCGAAGCGAAATGATTGGCATGAAAGCAGACATCCGAGTCAACGGAGGTCACGGTTAGGTAATCTCGATCCCACGGGCTTTCTTTTTCGACAACTTTTTGCACTTCGCGGGCGGCCCAAGCCATATTGGAAGACTTGCCAACGACTTCGCCAGGAATGGCAGCGGGGTGACGAGTGAACAAAAGGCGGTCAAAGGTTTTGGAAAACCGGACGCGAATCGCGGCTTCACGAGAAGCATTGATCTCGTCACCTGCTCGCTCTTCGAAGGCAATGACAGGAATGATGTGCTCTGACCCTAAGGTTTGTGCTTCTAAGGCTTCAAGAGTACGAATGAGAGTATGTGCTGGTTCTTTGTATGTGGGGATAATCACAATGTGCTTCATGCGCGAAACGTCGGCTTCTGCCTTCAATTCGGGTAAAAAGTCTTTGTCGCTGTGGTCGCGGATTTTCTCTTGAGATTTCCAAGCCATAAAGGCGGTGTTCAACGATTTCACTAACCAATACACGTAGAAAAACATAAGAAAGCCGGCAACAGCCTCGGGGGCAAAAAAGGCGCCCCAAACCGGGAAGAGGATCAAGTTCCAGCTGACAAACCCCGGAAGGATTTCAAGAAACCTTTGACTGGCCTGGGGATGTTTGTTTAAAACTGACCTTAAGAAGTCCATCATAGTCCTTAGGATACTCAAGGAGTTCTGAAAATTTCTAGATAAATTTCTCCCTGAAAAGGACGGATTGAATGAAATCTTCGTAATGCAAGGGGGTATAATCGTAATGCAAGGGGTTATAAATAGATTTTCGGTTCGTCTTTGCCTAAGTAAGCCCACAGCTCAATGTATTGGCGAATGGGGCTGGCCTTAATTTTTGGTGCCAAAACTTCTTCTACTTGAAAGTACCCCACAGCTTCAGTCATGTGGACTTCGAGGCGGATCGGCTTTGTCGTCCCGGCTAGAATACGCACTCGGTCAATCGCCAAAGCGCTGTAGCGGTGAATGTCGCCCAGCTTGGCCCCCGTGGCCAGCATCATCGGAATTCTGGCTCTGCCTTTTTCCATGTCGCAACCGTCGGCGACCAAAATGATCCCCGCTTCGAGGGAATGGATGGGAATCGTTGCCATGTGGCCCATGACGCATTCCATGGCCAGGGACCTGACGATCACCTTCTTGGCCAAATCGTGGGGATAGAGCTGGGCCAAAGTGCGGTCGAAAATCGGCAGAGCCAGCCAAATCCCGGTGTTTTCGTGAAAGGCTCGCCCCACGCTCATCCCCACGTCATGAAGAAAAGCGGCGAGGACTATGGCCGTGAGGCTGTCCTCAAAGGTGCCGATTTCTTCACTTTCCAGCGATAAACGAAGGCCGGCAGACTGTAAAATCTCGGCCAGCTTGAGAGCATTGTTCGTCACCTTGCGCATATGCACAGGGCCGTGGTCATTAAACCCCAGCCGTTTGATCGATACGACATTGGCGTAGTCTTGGAGTGCGGCGACTTCAGGGTCATTGTTCAGAAGATGAAAGGCTTGCAAGGGTAAGCCTTTTAAGCGTGAAAGCAATTTGTCATTGAGTTTTTGTTCTTTAACTGAGGGCATAGTTGTTTCCGTACTAGTTTTACGAAACTCTGTGGGGGAACAATTGTCAACGGTTGCCCAGGGGCGAGAATGTTAAAAAGGTAATAAACCCTGCGTGTCCCAGGATGCCGAGACTTTTAGCCCCGCCGCCTCGACGAGGCTGTCCCAAAAGGGGCGAAGCTGATGCTGAAGGTAGTGCTCGTAGTCGGGTTTTAAGTCCGAAAAACCCACCGGTTGAGGGCCTCTGCTTGTCATGAGGTATTCTATGCGGCCCCGGCGGTTGCTCCACCCTAAGAGCCTGGCCGCTTTGACCTGGGGCGGTTCGTTCGCGGTGTAATTCTCGGCGTTGCGGCGCAAGGCTTTACGGTAAACCAGTTCTGCGTCATACAAGCCAAGACGGAGGTTGCGAAGTAACTCCTGCCGCCAGGCCTCGAGTTGAGTTAAGCCTTCCCCCCGAAAGAGACGTTCCAACAGTTCTGTTTGAATACGGCGTGCTAACGGTGTCCAATCTGAGCGAATCGCCTCCATCCCTTTGACATCAATGACCATTTTCCCCTCAACTTCTAGCCAACCGGCATAGCCTTTGGCCCGGCCCCGGTCGGTGTCTTGGTTGCGCATTCGGGGGATCAAAAAGCGTCGGTAGCGTTTTTCAGCCCGAAGTTCAAGAAAGGACTCGACACCGTACTCTTCCAAGATCCTGGCCTTGAGGTCGGCGTTGAACTCTTGGGCGAGTTGGGGACCTTCTAGGGTGGGCACGAATACCGAATCTGTGTCTCCGTACAGGACGGCGAGGCCTCGGCGCGAAAACCAAGTGCGGGCCCATTCCAGGTACTTGCGGCCAAAGGTGGTTATGGCTCCGGCTAAGTCGGTTCTTCCATAGCGACAGCTCCCTGAGCCCAACACCCCATAAAAAGAGTTCATGAGAATTTTGTAGACGTAGCTGGCCGTTTCATCTCCGGCTTTTTGGGCTTCCATCCGTGCGGCAAAGTAGGTGTCGATAAGGCGGGGCAAAATTCCCCGTTCGCGTAAAAAGGCCGCGCCATTCGGGGCTCGCAAAACAGCGGACTCGGGTTGACCGACCGCTCGGGCCTGGGCCAAAGGGTCAATGCCAAAGGTGCGGATCAAAGAAGGGTAAAGGCTGCGAAAGTCGAAAACCTGAACCTCGTCAAAAAGGCCGGCCTTGGGGACTAAGACCATGCCGCCTGAGGCCCCCGAAACCCGCTGGTGTGGTTTGGGGGGCGGCAGAATGGACCTTGCCGCCAACTCGATTTCGTAGATTTTTTCAAAAGGGGGAATGCTGGTCCAGGCCATAGTCAGTTCGACCCCTGTCAACGCCGCACGACTAACGGTAAGCTCATCAAGTCCGGTTTTTTCGAGGATTTCTAAAACTAGTTCCGCGTCCCGTTGGCAGTAAGCCGAGAACGTTCCAGGGTCTTGTTCGTATAAGCGATCTAATTCGGCGAGTTTTTCTTCGCCTTTTAGACTGACCGTCTTGCCTGTCCCTAAGATGGCGACCGCAACTGTATCGAGGCTTTGGTCCTCGAAACGGGTGCCGGACATGCGGGCAATGCGCATGGCATCTAAAGCTTGTCGTCCCGATACCAGGACTTGTGAGCGAGCCCCTGGTTTTTTCTTCACTTCGACAGCTTCATCGGTGCGGCCCCACGTAAAGGGTATGCCGTACCGTTGATAGCGTTGGGCTAAATGGGCTAGGTCGAAATCCAGGACGTTCCAACCGGTGAGCACATCTGGGTCTAAAGCTCGGACTCGGGACGTGACCTCGTTTAAAAGCGTAGCTTCATCGGGGAAGTTGGGGCGAAACAACACTTCGGAGTGGCCGCGAACGGCTAGGGCCACGGCACGGACTTCGCCGTCGCGAGCGGTTTCGATGTCTAGCGATAACCATCGCAAGGTCACAGGTGTCGCCGAGGGGCCCAGTTCGGGTTCGGTAAAAACAAGATCGACATAATGACCGCGTTGAAATTCCCCTTGGATTTTTACTGTGCCCCGAAGGCCTCGCTCCGTGCGGTAGTTCTCGGCAAGAAGCGGAACCTCGTGAGCCGGGGAACAATCCGCTTGAATTAAAAGCTTATGAGCTTTTGACCAAGCGTCCGCCGGGACTTTTAAAAACCACAAGGGTTGGCCGTCAAAGCTTTCTCCGGCAAACGCCTGGAAGGGGATACGAGCCGAAGAAAGGACGTTTTCTGCCCGAGAGCCTTGGGCACGACCTACCGAGAGTTTCGAAGTAAGCCGACGATCGACGACGGCAAAACTTTGTCCGTCGGACAGCCTCCCTGCGGCACGAAACTGACCCTGAGTGACCCAAGAGTGAACCAGAAACCCTTCAACTTCCATACGTCAATTCCCCATGTCAAGGAATACCACGAAATGCTATACTCCGCGTATGGCCCGGTATTTTAACACGACAGGTCCTTGTGACCCTGAGCGGCATTATATGCTTCCCCCCGAGAAACGCTTGGTCAAAGCTCAATTGAGTCGGTATATCGAAAATCAACTCTATTGGGTGCTCCATGCGGCGCGTCAGACGGGGAAGACGACCTTTCTTAAAACTTGGATGAATACCATCAACACTTCTGGCCAAGCTGTAGCCTGTTATGTGAGCATAGAACGCTGTCAGGAGTTCCCTACTGCTTCCGAAGCTATGCCTGAATTATGTTCAGCAGTGCGCGAATTTGCAGAAATCTTTTTAGGAAAAGACCTGGTACCACCACACCGAGAAACAAATCCAGCCAGTATGTTGTCCCGAATGATGCTCGACTGGGCCGCCCTCGTGGCCCCTAAACCCCTAGTGGTGCTGTTCGACGAGGTCGACGTCTTACGTGATCAAGCTCTGATTAGCTTTCTGAGGCAACTTCGGGGAGGTTTTGCGGCTCGCGGTGTGGGGAAATTTCCCGTGTCAGTAGCCCTGGTTGGGATGCGGGACTTGCGGGATTACCTGATCCAGTCGAAAGATGGCGTGGCTCTCAATCCAGGTAGTCCATTTAATATCAAAGAAGATTCGGCGACTCTGGCAAACTTCTCGGCTCAAGATGTGGTGGACTTAGCAGGACAACATACCACCGAGACGGGGCAAGTTTTTGAGAGCTCTGCCCTGGCCAGGATTTGGGAATTGACGCGGGGACAACCTTGGTTGGTTAACTCTCTTCTAAAGAAGTGTACCTGGGAATTATGCCCCAACGGTGAAGTGGTCACCACCGAACAGATCGAGGCGGCGCGCGAGCTGTTGATTCAAGATCGAGCTGTACACTTGGACAGTCTTGCCGAGCGCTTAAAAGACCCCAGAGTCAAACGGATTGTCCAAACCATTCTCACGGGTGATAGTGACCCGACACTGACCGATGGGGATGATTTTCGACTGACTATGGACTTAGGTTTGGTGACGATGAATGAGGGAATGCCGGCGATTGCCAACCCCATATACCGTGAAACCATTGCCCGGATGTTGTCTCAGGGAATGCAGAATGCTATTCCCAAGCCAGAGTTTCGCTGGAAAACCCCCGAAGGGAAGCTAGACCTCGAAGCTCTTTTGATAGAGTTTCAAAGTTTTTGGCGGCGGCATGCTGATCTGTGGGAAGCCAAAGCGGATTACACGGAGGCGTTTCCGCACTTATTGCTGATGGCCTTTTTGCAAAGGGTCGTGAACGGAGGCGGTCGGATCGAAAGAGAATACGCGGCCGGACGCGGCCGGGTAGATTTAGCGGTGTTGTTTGCGGGACAGTGGAACATCCTCGAAATCAAGTTAGTCCATCCGCACGACGGGCGGGAGGAATGTGTGGCTCAAGGACTCAAACAAATTGCCCAATACCGAGCGACTATCGATACAACGGCACCAGCGGCTTTGGTTGTATTTGACCGAACTCCCGCAGGTCGTTCACTCCCTTGGGACCAACGGTTAACTCGCGAGGTTCGCGACGCTGAGGGGGGTCAGGTGTTGGTCCTGGGGGGGTAAGTTGGAAGTTTTTCTGACGGCACTTCGGCTTGGCTTTATCTCGTTTGGAGGCCCGGTCGCGCACCTGGGCTACTTCTATGAGGAATACGTCCAACGAAAAAAGTGGCTGGACGAAAATACTTGGGCAGACCTTTTGGCCCTGTGTCAGTTTTTGCCGGGACCAGCCAGCAGTCAGTTGGGTATGGCGATTGGGCTAAGGCGTGCAGGTTTATGGGGCGGCGTTTTAGCCTGGTTGGGGTTTACCCTCCCCTCGGCTGTGATCTTAGGGGCCTTGGCCGCTGTGGTCTCGGGGTCGGGGGTCGAAGCGAAATGGTTTCATGGCCTTTTAGTGGCGGCAGTGGCTGTGGTGGCGCAGGCCGTGTGGAGCATGGGCCAAAAGTTTGCCCGTCGAACCAGCACCGGTTTGCTAGCTTTGGGTACTGCGGCCGTAATGCAGTTAGTTGGCAATGCTGGTGTACAAATCTTGGCGATTCTGCTGGGGGCCGTGTTCGGTTGGTGGCGTTTACGCGAAGACAATGCCCCTGCTTCTGAACCATTGAACTTAAAACGTCGAGTCGCACTTGTGGCGTTGGTGCTGTTTTTTGGACTGTTGATTGGCTTGCCCGTTCTGGCGGCGGTTTTTCCGCAACGCGTGTGGGAGGTCGCCGCAGGTTTTTATCGAGCCGGTGCCTTGGTGTTTGGGGGCGGTCATGTGGTGCTCCCCTTACTTCAGCAGGTTGTGGTTCCCCCAGGTTGGCTGACGAATGCCCAGTTCTTAACAGGGTATGGGGCGGCGCAAGTCGTCCCGGGGCCTTTGTTTACTTTTGCGGCGTACTTAGGGGCCCTGTGTTTACCTCAGGGAGGGGGAGCTTTCGGGGCTTTATGGGGTCTTGTGGCCCTCTTTTTGCCCTCGTACCTTCTCGTTGTCGGAACCTTGCCCTTTTGGTACCGCCTTCGGTCCTGGCCTCGCTTTCGGGGGGCCATGACGGGAGTCAATGCTGTCGTTGTTGGCTTATTGCTGGGGGCTTTGGTTAACCCCGTGATGTCGAGTGCCTTGTTGACGCCTTTCGATGTGGCGTTAGCTTTAGCGGCCTTTGGGTTATTGCAAGTCGTCCGTTGGCCTTCTTGGGCTGTCGTCGTCTTGGCGGGGGGTGTTGGCAGTGTTCCGGCTTGGCTTGCCCGCTAGTTTCGAGAAGAGTACACTATAGGGTATGTTCGATATTGTGGAAATTTTCAAAGCCCTGGGTGATACCAACCGGCTAAGGATCTTGAACCTGCTTGAAGAGGGTCCTTTGTGCGTGTGCGATTTGGAAGAGGTGTTGAAACTCAACCAATCGAATTTGAGCCGGCATTTGGCCAAGTTAAAGCAAACAGGGCTGGTGAATGCACAAAAAAAAGGACTGTTCATCTACTATTCGCGACGAGAACTAGCCGCACCTTACAATGAGGTGATCAACCGTTTGTACGAGGGTCTCAGGCTCAGCGGGGAATGGCAGGCTGATCTTGAGGTGCTGGCGACCCGAGTCAGCTGTGAACCGTCTACCCTAAAAAATACGCCGCTTGAATAGCGGTTATCCCCGGGGAAAGCTCGCGAGTGACCGAGTCATTCGAAAGCACAAAGCTCCCCAGAAGCGGTTTGTCCAAAAACTCGGCCAAACCTTTCAGCCCCCGTCCATCAACTGAACTCACTCGCTCGCTCATTTTTACTTCGAGAGCAAAGTAGCCTTGTGGTGTTTCGACAAGAAGGTCGACTTCACGGCCGTCCAAAGTCCGAAAGTGCCAAAAGTTCACCGAGAGCCCCAGGGCTCGGGCTTGCTTAAATACCTCGGCGACGACGAGGCTTTCAAACTCTTGGCCTGTCAGAGGCCCTTCCCGTTTTAAGACACTTCGTAAAACACCTTGGTCGAGATAATGGAGCTTGGGAGTTTTGGTCAGTCTTTTCGTAGGGTTTTTAGACCAGGGAAGCAATTGTAAGGCTTGGTAACTTAACTCAAAATATCTTAAATATCGTTGTACGGTTTTATGACTGAGTCCCAGTTCTGTTCCCAAGGTCGAAGCATTGAGGAGGGTTGCCGTTCCTAAAGCGAGCCTGTGTTGTAACCGGCCAAAGGCGTCCAAGTCGCGAAAATTCGCTAAGTCACGGACGTCGCGCTCTAAGTACGTGCGCACATAGTTATCCAGCCATAACTGGCGTTCTTGATCCGTTACCTCTTGAGTTAAAGCGGGGTAGCCTCCCCACCGTTGGTAATGGGACCAGGCTTTTTGTTTAGAGGCATATTGAGGGTCAAGGGTAGCATCGGGTAGCCAAGTCAGCGGTTTGCCCGTTAGGGTGCTTTGCCATAAGCTGAGGGGAACAGCCTCTTCCCAGGCGTGAGTTGCCAATTCGGGCAGAGTCAGAGGGTAGACCTCTAAGATCGCACACCTGCCGGCCAAACTTTCTTTGACCTTTTCCAGCAAGAGTAACTGGCTGGAACCCAGCAACACATAACGAACTTCTGGGCTAGCATCATAAACCGCCTTGATACTATCGACTAAGGTGAGAGTATTTTGCCATTGTTGAGAAGTAAGGAGCCGCCATTTACTGCGTGTAACGGGGTCATCCAGGGAGATATACGTATAATTCGTGAAAAGCTGGCGAGCTAGGGTGGTTTTGCCAGTTTGACGGGCGCCCGTGAGAACGACGATTCTCCCAAAGGGACTTTGGCTGGTTTGTTCCACTAAGGGGGCAATTTGCCGTGCTTTCAACGGTGAACTCCTCTTATCAAAATACGCCTGAATTTCCCCTATGTCTAGAATTTGGCGTAAATTTGGGAATTGAATTCCCAAAATTGGCGTAAATTTGGGAATTCATCACGAGAGCTAGACAATATGATTGGTTGTGCATATAGTGATTCATATGAAACATCTTCGAGTTCTGGACCGTGGTTTAACCTTATGGATTGCTCTTGCCATGGCGGCAGGACTCCTTCTAAGCGTCTTTGTGCCGGGGTGGACTAAAGGGCTTGCCAGTTTGAGCTGGGGAACCACCTCGCTCCCCTTGGCGGTGGGCTTAATTTTGATGATGTACCCACCGCTGGCCAAGGTGCGCTACGACAAAATGGGCAAGGCGTTGGGAACCAACCGTAAGCTCTTGATCTTGTCGTTGGTGCAGAACTGGGTCGTGGGGCCGCTTTTGATGACCGGGCTTGCCGTTCTGTTTTTGCACGCTCACCCGGGGTATTTGATTGGGGTTGTTCTGATCGGTTTGGCCCGCTGTATTGCAATGGTCATCGTCTGGAATGATTTGGCCGAAGGTCACCGGGAGCTGGGTATCGGCCTGGTGGCGCTCAATGCGATTTTTCAAGTTTTGTTTTATGCCTTCTATATTTGGTTGTTCATTACTTTGCTGTTGGGGAGCACCGGCTTAGTGCAGGGGGCTCATGCCAGCGTGTCGTTTGGGGATTCGGCCGTGACGGTGCTGATTTATTTAGGGATCCCCTTTGCCCTGGGCTTGGCCAGCCGCTTGGTGTTATCGCGGCTTAAAGGGCAAGACTGGTACGAAACGAAGTTTTTGCCCAAGATCAGTCCTTTGACGTTGATCTTCTTATTGTTCACCATCGTGGTGATGTTTTCCTTACAAGGGAACGCCTTCTTAAAGCGTCCAGGTGACATTCTGTTGGTGGCTGCCCCCTTGTTGGTGTACTTTGCGGTGCTGTGGTTTTCGACGTTTTACTTGGCCAAAGCCCTAGGGGGCACGTATGAGGAATGTACGGCGTCAGCGTTTTCGGCGGCTAGCAATGACTTTGAATTAGCCCTTGCCGTGGCCATCGCCTTGTGGGGAGCGGCTTCTCCCGAAGCTTTCGCGGCAGTCATTGGACCGCTTATGGAAGTCCCCGTGATGGTGCTTTTGGTTCGGGTCGCTCAAAAAATGAGAAAAGGTTTTGCGATAACCTAAAAGGTTTTGTGAAAAACTCAAAAGGAAAGGAAAAAAGATGAAAAAGCGTGTGATTTTTATTTGTATCCATAACTCTGGCCGTAGCCAAATGGCCGAAGGATTTTTGCGGGCCCTGGCCGGGGATCGTTTTGACGTCGCCAGTGCCGGGATCGAAGCCGGTAAGCTTAACCCCCTCGTCGTCAAGTCGATGGCTGAAGTTGGGGTGGATATTTCACAGCATTATGCCAAAAAAGCGGATGATCTGATTGCTCAGGGCGAAAAGTTTGACACGGTCATTACCGTTTGCGACGAGACCAATGCAGAACGTTGCCCTATGTTCCCGGGCCGGGGGACCAACCCTCAGGCCGAGCGGCTCCACTGGGGGTTCCCAGACCCCAGCGCCCTTCAGGGCACCGAAGAAGAGAAGCTGGCGGGCATTCGTCCCATCCGCGATGCCATCAAAAACCAGATTGAGCTGTGGATAACTCGTGCATAACTTTCGAGTTTTGACGGAAAAAAGCTCTCTAGCGATTTTTAAGAAATTTATCGCTACAAACAAGATTTTTTTCGACAATAAAACTTCGTAAAATCGTCGAAAAAACTTTTATAAATCGTCGAGAAAACTTCGTAAAATCGACGATAAAAAATCGTAAAATCGATGAGAAATTTCCGTGTTTGCATCAATACGCGGAAATATTGCCGATAAGGGTTGTATACTTTAGCTTGAGGTACAACTTCGGATGTTTGGTTCCCCCCCGCTCACACTGCTGACTCGAAAGCGCTGGATCGTTCTTTTCCTGCTGGTGGTCTCGGCGGTGGGGGGGTGGGGGCAAACGGCGTATACTTGGACAGGTGGTGGTACTGCAGGTCAATGGACTGACCCCAATAACTGGGGGGGGGCCGGATACCCCGGAAGTGTTGCAGGCACCAGCGGTGACACGGCGACCTTTAATACGGCCTCGGCCAACATTACCATTAGTAGCTTTGCTCCAGCTAATAACAATATTATTGTCAACCTTGCGGCGGGAATGACTTTTAACTTGGGAACGAATATCACCCTTGGTTCCACAGGTACCTTCAATTTTAACACCTCAAGCACCGTCACCGTGAATTTGAATGGTTATACCCTGACCTCAGGAGAAATTCAATTTGGATTGAGTAGCAGTTCAGCTAACCCTGCCGCTAATGCCGTGATTAATGGCCCGGGGTCAGTCTCTGTGACTACCCTAGACACGAATGAGTTCTATAATAACTCGGTTACGATTACCAATTCGGCCAGTCTCACCATCTCTACGACGGTTTGGTTAAACCAAAACTCCGGGACCTTGACAACCTTTAATGGGGATGGAACCAGTTCAATCTACTTTCCCAGTGGGGGAGGTGTTCAAAGCGGTTCAAATGCAGCTTTTTATAACATCAAGGTCTATGTGGGGGGAGTTCTCTATTCGATGAGTACTTCCGGTGCCCCTGGTCCAAGTCAAACTGTTACCGTGACCCTAACTGGGGCCACTAGTTCTCAATTTTCTTACTCGGCGGCGTATATTAGTGGTGGTGGCGGGGGAGAAACCTACACGCTTACCGATTCCAATAGTGATACAATTCCTGCTATTACGGCCACCGTTCCTCAAACCAATTTCCCTTCCACCTCAACATCCACAACTTTTACGGTCACGATTCATTACCCGGCCTCGATCACCAATGGGGATGGGGTCAACCTCACGTTTTATTTTGGCACTTTATCTTTGGGGAGCGTGAACTACACCGCCTCAAGTACGAATGCCATTTGGACGGGGGGGACCTCAACCAATTGGTCAACAGCTACAAACTGGTCAACGGGAGCAGTACCCACATCTACGTCGGTTGTGACAATACCTTCAGGGACAACTTTCAGTCCTGTTTTGACGGCAAATGCCTCCGCATCAAGCATCGTGGTGGACTCGGGTGCCACTTTGGATTTAGCGGGTTTTAATATAGCTAGCACTGCTTCGGTGACTAATAATGGCACAATTCGCTTGCTAGGTACTGAAACTATAGCGGGAACCCTTTCAGGGAGTGTTTCTAGCACGATAGTTTACTATGGAACGGGAACCCCAATTTGGGGATCTTCTTACGCGAACCTAACAATTGCTACGGGAGCTAGTATAACTTCTAGCACGGCCCTTTCTGTCAGCGGTAACTTGACCTTAACTGCTGGGAGTTTGAGTATGGGGGCTAATAGCTTGACGGTGGCAGGCTCGGTGTTAAGAAGTTCGGTAAGTGGTACAGGGACAATTACGTCGACCGGTACCGTTTACCTGACGGGGGGAATAACTGAAACCGCAGATTTTACGGGTTCTAGTTTAGCCAATCTTACTATTAATGGGCTCGGATCGTTTACGGTGACGGCTCCTGCCACTTCTTTATCGGGAAACTTTACAGTAACAAATGCAACAGGCGTTACAGTCAGCAATGCCCTAACAGCCAATACAGTAGCGTTGAATGGAGGTTCTGGCACCGATAGTTTTCCAGGTTTAGTCACGGCAACGTCATTTACAACGGCAAATGCCGCCTACAACCTCTCGTTGGGGGGTGGGTCGACGATCACCAATCTTGTCACCTTTAGTCATACTGGAAGCCTAACACTAGGGGGAACGAACGCCTTTACGGGCGGTGCGGCAGTTGGTGGCACCATGCCGTCAAGTTTGTCAATTTCAGGAACAGTGAGTGCCGGAGGTGTCGCGACCTTAAACTTTGGCACGGTGCCTGTCACGGTAACGGCATCGACAACTGTGGGCGGCACGTCGACGGGGCAAATCACGTTAGGTGCCGTTACCATCAATGATGGGGCTACCCTAACTTTGGGAACTGGTGTCGCAACGCCTGTTTCTGTGGGTACCATCACTAGTGGTGGTACCTATTCCACAGGGTCAAACCTCACCTTGGACACAACTGGAACGATTACTCCATCATCTATTAGTTTGACGGGGGCATTGACGCTCACGGCGGGAACTCTGCCTATGGGGGCGAATGCGCTTAGTGTGGGTGGCTTGGTCACATTCACGAATGGGCAAATCACTGGGACAGGGAATGTGAATGTTGGTGGAGGGGTGAGCTACACAGCTGGGAATGGATTCCAGCTGACAGGGGGGACCTTAACCTTTGATGGAGGGGTCGCCCAAGCGGTTAGTTTAACTAATTCAGTGCTGAACAATGTGGCTGTAACGGCAGCTGGAACAGCTGTAACAATTAACGCGAATCCGACGACATGGTCAGGTGGTTTGAGCTTTAGTAATAGTACGACGCTTACATTGGGAGTAAACGGGAGTTTAACGATAGGGGGAAGCATCACAGGAGCTGGGAGCCTTAATGCCTCAGCGATAACTGGAGCTAATACCTTGACGGTAAATGGTACGATAGGAACCTCTTTGACAGCCTTGAGTGGGCTAACCGCCCCAGCAGGGAATTTGACGG
>DAIDJJ010000033.1:0-18858 GCA_027451385.1 Spirochaetales bacterium
CTTTCCCTTAGCAGCCCCTGGTCTCGGAATTGCTTTCAGCATGGCTTGGGCCAGAGCCATTGGTGCTTTTGGAGCCGTCATTATTCTGGCGTATTACCCACGCGGCCTGCCTGTCTCAATTTGGATCGCCTTGCAAGAACAAGGTTTGCCATCTGCAATCCCTTTAGCATTAACCCTAATTTTGGTCGCACTCCCCCTTCCCTTGTTAACCTTACTTTTAAGGAAAAGTCATGCTGTCACTCCAAATTAAGCAGCCACGTCGTGACTTCACCGTCAACGTCCAACTGACGGTTCCCCCTGGTAAGATCTATTGTCTTTTTGGTGCGTCTGGTTCTGGTAAAAGTACGATCCTTGCCGTCACTGCCGGCTTTGAAAGCCTCCATCAAGGCCGTATCCAACTCCATCAGAAGGCTCTCGCGGTGCGCGAAAATACTACGAATTTTCAATTACCTTCCTGGAAACGTCAGTTGGGTTACATCTCACAAAAGACTCATCTTTTTCCGCACCTGAACGTCCTTGAAAATATTGCCTTTGCCCTACCCTTCAAACGGACCGATGCCTATACAGAACAGCTGGTTCAAACCTTAGAACTTCAGAATGACTTAAAAGCTCGAATCCAGACATTATCGGGAGGCCAACAACAACGGGTAGCTTTGGCAAGAGCGTTAGCTGTTCACCCCCAAGTCTTGCTCCTGGATGAACCTTTTTCAGCCCTTGACCAACCAGCCCGTTTAGAACTCCAACTTTTTCTTCAACGACTCAATGAGGAATTTCAAATCAGCATCTTGTTGGTGACTCACCAATTAACAGAAGCTCAACACCTCGGGCATATCATGGGAATACTGGAAGAAGGACAACTTTGGCATGAAGCTTCACCGGCACAACTCTTGGCTACACCTCAAACCGTGAAGATGGCCAAATTACTGGGGTATCAAAGTTTTTTACCGGCTAAGGTTTGGGGGTTGGGCCAAGGCTGTTTGGCCCTTCATCCCGACCGAGTTCTTCTGGGCAACTTTCCGGCGCAAGGTCCCGTTGTTCAAGCTGTGGTAGACCACTGGTACTTATATGAGGGCCGTTGGCGCATGATCTTAAACGGACCTCACGGTTACCGCGTTCAAGCCACAAATACCCTGGGCTTACCCCTCACCAAAGGAGAGTTGGTGTTTCTAACTCTCCTTCACCCCTTGATTCTCCCGGAAGAAGCTCCTGACGAGGAACGAAAAACACGAGACACTTTATAGGCCGTCATCAGCAAGGAAAGAAAGCCTAAAATGAGGAGTCTTTGTCCGCGGGTTCGCTCAAAGGTTGAACGATCTAAAGCTAACGAATCCAAGGTTTGGATTTCTTCGGGGTTTAAAACGATCGATAACCCCGCCAAGCTGTCTTCCCACTGGGCAAGAGAGCGCGTGCCAACCAAGGGAATCACCTGCTTGGCGTGAGCCCAAGCTAAGCAGACCTGTGACATGTGACAATGATGCTTCTGGGCAATCTTCGAAAGTCCTTCCCTGAGAGGCTCCAATTCCTCACGAGTGATTTTAAGTCGTTTCGCCAAAACGCTTTTTTTCCACCGTTGATCGGTTAAGCCTTCGGTTAACAACCCTTGACCCAACACACTATAGCCCACCACAGACAGGCCATTTTCCTGACAAGCTTGAACGGTTTCCTTTAAGGCGGAAGAAGCGGCAACTAGTAAATTGAACTGAATTTGGTTTACGAGAAGAGGTACGCCTTCTTCTTTGGCCAGACGCGCTGCGCTATGAACTTGCTTCGCATTAAAATTCGATAAACCAACAGCTTTGACCAAGTTGTGACGATGAGCTTGAGCAAAACCTTTTAGCCATACCTCTGGCGAACGGGGATGTATCGGAGAATGAATGAACCCAAGATCGCAACAATCCACACCCAGACGCCGATTCGAAGCACGTAGCGCACGGACTACGGCTTGAGGTGTCCAGCGCCAGTAGGTGGGAATAAATTTGGTAGCAATCAGAAATCCTTCTTGATCAAACTTTAACTTTCTCAAACGCTTTTCGCTTGACCCTCCGCCGTAACCTTCTGCGGTATCAATGAACGTCACACCCACCTCGGCCGCCCGATTCCGAATAAGGAGCAGTTCATCGTCCGAAATAATTTTACCCGCGATAGCTTGATCTAAGGGGGTAGTTCCCCAGTGCATCGTCCCCAGCCCTAAACTCACCTTTGGTGGCCATACTAACATCAGTTTACCTTTTTCGGACAATTTGCCGACGCCGAAATACATAACTAAAGACTGACCCGAAACCACTCCAGATGTGAACCAGACGGGTATAAGGAAAAATCAAGAACAAGGTAAACGCCATAAACATATGCGCACGATAAACCCAAGGAGTATCAAGAATATACGACAAGGCATCACCTCGAAGAAGCAAGAGGTGTTGCACATATTGCATGAACTTGATGATCAGTTTGCCATCCCTGTGCTCGGGTGAAGAAGAAATCGTGATACTGTAAAGTCCCAAACTCAGAATTCCTAGCAACCAGAATAACAAAACCACATCCATCACTCGACTGGTCACTCTGACTCGTCTTACCCCCAGTCGACGAATAATTAAAATCACCACACCGCACCAGGCCAGAATGCCTGCACCAAGTCCCAGAGTCCAAGCCAAGAGTTGTTTTAAGGGCGGTTCAATACCGATAGCATGGAGCAACGCAATCGGCGTTAAAAAGCCGACGAAGTGCCCGGCAAATAGCAATAAAATTCCCGTATGAAAAAGATTGTTTCCCCAACGTAAAAGCCCAGGTGCTAAAAGCTGTGAACTATCACTTTTCCACCCACGTTGATCGCGATTAAACCGAAAGAGGCTACCTAAAAAGAAGGAGGTCAGAGCCAGATACGGATAGACGACAAAAAGCGAGAACTGCCAATAATCCATCAGCAAACTCCTTGTGAAAAGGCTGGCTGTTCAGCCCACTGTTCATCAAGAGAAACCTCGGGTAGAACCTCGGGCAATTTCGACTTTCTTGGCCCCCCAGCAAAGGTAACAAGAACTTCAAAAACAGCCGCGTAAAGGCTTTGGCGTTCACGAAGTCGTGACGCCAACGTTCGAAGGATTTCAGCACAGTCTGTGAGAAACTCCCCAGCGGCCTCCAGAGTAACAAGGCTACAAAATTCCAAGAAAGCCGGAATATAATCAGGCAATTCTTCAGGTAATAAGTTTAGCCCCACCGCCTCGTATTCCGACCGCAAATCAACCATGGCTTGGCCACGGTCCCGAGATTCCCCATGCACGTGTTCAAATAAATGCAAGGAGGTAGCGCGGCCAGTATCAAAAAGCTCAACGTAAGCTTCTTGCAAAGTCCAAAGGTCCGTCGTTTGCAAATAATCCAAGAGTGAGCGGACACGGGCTTTGTTGTCTTGAGGCATACTCGAAGTATCGACGATATTTCGAAATTCAGTTATAGCCCCCTGAAGAACTTGATCGGGGTAAGTTAAAAGGGACCCTAGAACCTTAAGGACAGGAGTAATAAATTTCATGACTTGTTCCTCTTCGGCAGGGGAGCCCTCAGGGGATTAGGGACGACTTGTGATCGACTCCCAAATAAATCTCGTCGTTTGGGAGTACAGCCTTCACCATCACTAAACCCACAGCCACCTCGAAGGTCATACGCATTTTCTGCATACTCGCGATGGGTAGTCGGTATCACAAAGCGGTCTTCGTACGCGGCGAGTCCCAGGTAACGGTACATATCCCCCGCTTTTTCTGCGGTTAGCCCAACCGACTGCAAAAGCTCGGGGAGTTCTTGGTGTAAAACCGTCTTGGCCCGCATCCAGGCTCGCATGGCCAAAAGGCGTTCAAGCGCCAACTTGATGGGAGCTTCGTCACCCGCAGTCAGCAAGTTCGCAAGATACCCCAACGGTATACGTAATTGAGAGACATCTGGTATAGGCCCTTTATAATCCAAATATCCTTGTTGTGCCGCAGTCTGAATGGGAGAAAGCGGCGGAACATACCAAACCATGGGTAATGTTCTATACTCAGGGTGCAACGGAAAAGCGATCTTCCATTCCACGGCCATTTTATAGGTTGGCGATTTTTGAGCTGCTTCAATCCAGTTTTGAGGCACCCCATCCCGAAGGGCTTGCTGTTGTACTTCTGGATCATGCGGGTTCAGAAAGATGGAGAGCTGGGACTCGTAAAGCTCTGTTTCGGTATTGGCACTTGCGGCCTCGCTGATTCGATCCGCATCGTACAATAAAACACCAAGATAGCGAATACGCCCTACACAGGTTTCTGAACAAACGGTGGGTTGACCACTTTCGATGCGCGGATAGCAAAATAAACATTTTTCCGCTTTGCCAAGGGCCCAGTTGTAATAAATCTTCTTATAGGGACAAGCGGAAACACACATGCGCCAACCGCGACATTTATTTTGATCTATTAAAACAATCCCGTCTTCTTCGCGCTTATAGATTGAACCAGAGGGGCAAGCCGCGACACAGGCCGGGTTCAAACAATGTTCGCACAAGCGAGGAAGGTACATTAAAAAGGTGTTCTCAAATTGACCGTAAATTTCTTTTTGTACATTCTCAAAGTTTGCATCACGACTACGAAGACTAAATTCTCCCCCGAGGATTTCTTCCCAGTTGGGACCGCCTTGTATTTTCTCAAGCCGTTGGCCCGTGATGGCAGAAACGGGTCGTGCTGTGGGGGGGTGTTTCATTTCGGGAGCCGATTGAAGATGGGAATATTCATAATCAAACGGTTCGTAATAGTCATCAATGGCGGGCAATTGCGGGTTTGCAAAGATTTTTGACAAAAGTAACGGACGGTTACCCAGTCGGAGGACTAACTTCCCTTTACGGTTACGAAGCCAACCTCCTTTCCATTTCTTCTGATTTTCCCATTCTTTGGGGTAACCCACCCCAGGTTTAGACTCGACATTGTTGAACCAAGCGTATTCCATGCCGGGTCGATTGGTCCAAACTTGCTTGCAAGTTACCGAACAGGTGTGGCAACCAATACACTTATCGAGATTCAAGACCATGCCGATTTGTGCGCGGACTTTCACGCCTTTCCTCCTTGCTCGCTAGACTCGCTTTGATCGAGCCAATCAACCTTATCTAACTTGCGCAACAAGACAAACTCGTCTCGGTTAGTTCCGATCGTGCCGTAGTAATTAAAACCCCAGCTTTGCTGGGCATAACCGCCAATCATGTGCGTCGGTTTCAAGACCACCCGTGTTACTGAGTTGTGAATACCTCCCCTCGTCCCGGTGATTGTACTGGCGGGTGTATTCACGATTTTTTCTTGGGCGTGGTACATCAAACACATTCCTTCTGCAACGCGTTGACTCACCACGGCGCGTGCTGTAATAGCCCCATTGACGTTGAACAATTCGATCCAGTCATTGTCGACAAGACCAGCTTTCTGCGCATCGACTTCACTGATCCAGACGCAAGGACCACCGCGACTTAGTGTCAACATGAGAAGGTTATCGGTGTAGGTTGAATGGATTCCCCACTTCTGATGTGGTGTAATAAAATTCAGAGGAATTTCGGGGTGTCCGTTGGGTTTTAAGCCAAGCATGACCGTGGTCGTTTTTAAATCAACGGGAGGTCGGTACGCACAAAGACCCTCACCAAAATCCAGCATCCAACGGTGATCCTGATAAAACTGCTGTCTTCCCGTCAACGTCCGCCAAGGGATCTTCTCATGAACATTAGTCCAGCCTGCATTGTAGCTCACATGTTCGCTTTCAATACCGCTCCAGGTGGGGCTAGAGATTATTTTGCGAGGTTGTGCCACCAAATCTCGAAATCTTAACTTTTCATCTTCTTTCGCTCTGGCCAAGTGTGTATGATCAAGACCTGTCAGTTTTCCTAAAGCCTTCCAGGCTTTGACAGCAACGGTACCGTTGGTTTCAGGAGCCAAACTTAAGATCACTTCAGCGGCGTCGATATCGGTGTCAATGCGAGGCCGACCTTTGGCGACTCCGTCCTCTACCGAACGATTGAGCTCTTTTAAAAAGTGGACTTCTTCTTCGGTATTCCAGCTAATTCCTTTACCGCCGTTCCCCAATTTTTCTAAGAGAGGACCCAACGAGGTAAACTTTTGGTAAATAGCTGTGTAATCTCGTTCAACCACACTGATCGTCGGGGCTGTTTGACCAGGCAGGAGTTCCACTTCACCATGCTTCCAGTCGGCGACGCCCAGTGCTTGCGCCAGCTCCCCTGCGGTGTCATGCAAAAGCGGTGTCAAAACTACATCACGCTCGAGCCCTAAGTGACCTTCCGCCATCGTGCTAAAAGCTTTGGCTATCCCTTTGTAAATTTCCCAATCGGAACGGCTTTCCCAGTTGGGGTCTACTGCCGCCGTCAAGGGATGAATAAACGGATGCATATCGCTGGTATTCAAATCATTTTTCTCGTACCAAGTGGCTGTGGGCAAAACAATGTCTGAATATAAACACGTCGTCGACAAACGAAAGTCGAGTGTCACCAGAAGATCTAATTTCCCTTCGGGGGCTTGCTCATGCCATAGAACTTCCTGCGGATGACGACCTTGCGGACCTAAGTCTTTTCCTTGAACACCATTCTTTGTCCCTAAAAGATGTTTTAAAAAGTATTCATGACCTTTACCAGAGGAGCCCAATAAATTGGATCTCCACACAAACATCACCCGAGGATAGTTCGCCGGATCATCGGGGTCTTCACAACTCAGAGAAATTGTTCCGTTTTTTAAACCATCGACCAAGTAGGCTTGCGGTGTCATTCCTGCCGCTTCGGCTTGTGCCGCAATCTGTAGCGGATTTGTTTTTAATTGTGGGGCTGATGGTAACCACCCCATTCGTTCCGCCCGCACATTGTAGTCAATAAAACTGGCTTCTCCTTGTTGGGATGGCGCGGCTAAAGGAGACAAGAGTTCTTCGATCCCCAGCTTTTCATAACGCCACTGATCGGTGTGTGCGTAAAAGAAACTGGTGGCATTTTGCTGACGTGAAGGTCGGCTCCAATCTGTAGCAAACGCCAGAGGTAGCCAACCTGTCTGGGGCCGAAGTTTTTCTTGACCCACGTAGTGAGCCCAACCGCCACCAGATTGCCCGACACAACCGCACAGCAACAGTAGGTACATGATCCCACGGTAGTTCATGTCCGAATGGTACCAGTGGTTCATGCCAGCTCCGATGATGATCATGGACTTCCCTTCTGTCCGATCAGCATTTTCGGCAAACTCACGGGCTAATAGCAGGCAAGTCTCGGCAGGTACTCCGGTAATTTTCTCTTGCCAGGCCGGGGTATACGGTACGTTATCTTGGTAATCCTTCGCGACATTCCCCCCAAAACCGCGATCAATACCATACTGGGCCGCCAGCAAGTCATAAACGCTGGCCACGTAGATCTCACCTTCGGGTAGCTGAAGTTTTTTTGCTGGCAGTGTGCGCACTAAGACATCGCTTTCTTGTTTATTGGCTTTAAAGGCTGGGGGAGCCGAGCCAGCAAAATAAGGAAAGGCCACTTCAACAAGCTCATCCCGAAAGTCCAATAAACTCAAAGCTAAATCAATTTCCTTTCCTGTTGCCGCATCTCGAGGCTCTAAGTTCCACTTCCCTTCGTCTTCGCCAGGTTTCTGATGCCAACGAAAACCAATCGATCCTTGCGGAACAACGGGAGTGTCGGTGTGAAGATCCCAACCCACGGTCTTCCAATCTGGGTGGGAGGCTTGTCCTAAGGCTTGAGTTCCGAAATCTGAAGAGCGCAGAAAACGGTCGGGGACCCAGGCCTTGCGATTCTCATCGCGACGAAGTCGAACCAAGAGCGGTAAGTCCGTTGTCGTTTTGGCGTAACGTTGAAAATAGGCTGATGGATGGTCCAGGTGAAACTCTTTAAAAATGACGTGCCCCATAGCCATGGCCAAGGCGGCATCAGTACCTTGTTGAGGGTGTACCCACAAATCTGACAGTTTGGCCACTTCTGAAAAGTCCGGCGTAATCGCCACGGTTTTGGTCCCTTTGTACCGAACTTCCGTAAAGAAGTGCGCATCGGGAGTTCTGGTTTGGGGAACATTCGACCCCCATGCAATAATGTAGCTGGAATTATACCAATCGGCCGATTCAGGTACATCGGTTTGTTCGCCCCAGGTTTGGGGTGAGGAGGGAGGTAAATCACAATACCAATCATAAAAGCTCAAACATACTCCGCCGATTAAACTCAAATACCGGCTACCTGAAGCGTAACTCACCATCGACATCGCGGGGATAGGCGAAAAACCGACAATGCGATCGGGACCGTACGTTTGAATCGTCGCGACGTTCGAAGCTGCGATCATTTCGTTAACCTCGGGCCAGGTGGCTCGTACAAAACCACCTAAACCCCGTCGGCTTTTATAATCTGCGGACCTCTCGGAGTCAGCCGTTAGGGCTTTCCACGCTTCGACCGGACTCAAGTGCTCTCGAAGTTCGCGCCAATGTTTCAAAAGCCGTCCGCGAATCAAGGGGTGTTTCACACGATTGGCACTGTACAAATACCAGGAATAACTCGCCCCGCGCGCACAGCCTCTTGGTTCATGATTGGGCAAATCGGGACGAGTACGGGGGTAGTCCGTCTGTTGGGTCTCCCAGGTAACAATTCCCCCTTTCACGTAAATCTTCCAACTACAACTCCCGGTGCAGTTCACGCCATGGGTGGAACGAACAATCTTGTCATGTTGCCAACGGCTGCGGTATCGTTCCTCCCAGGTTCTATCTTCTTGGTTGGTCGTCCCATGACCTTTTGAGAAGGCTTCGCGAGGACGTGAAAAAAAAGTCAAACGATCTAAAAACGGCTGGGCCATGTGGAAACACTCCCTCATACAGTTCTGCGGTTCAGTGTAAAACCGCCTTCCTCTAGGAAATTTGATCTAGAACAAACAGGGTCCTAAAAAAGAGGAGAAATCCTCAAGAAAACGCTCTGATTCTCTGAAAGCCACCCAGAAGGGAACGAGCTGTTACGCCCGAAGGCAACGCTTGCAAGGCTTTCTCACTACGCCAACCTTTTTCACAGACCAACAGGTAATTGAACTCTGGTTCCCAGGTCTGAGAGACGTTTGACCATTGCGACCAGGGACGGTGAAGGACGCGACTACCTCGTTGCTCAAACCAATTCCAGTCCCCTTCGCGAATTTCAGATTTCTCTCGCAAATCAACAACGACCGCACGTTGAGACGCCGTCAAAGAATCCCACGAGACAGAAGTAAGCTCTCTTGGCGAGGGTTCAAACCCAGATGCTAACCAAGACCAATCCCCCTTGGCCCCAGCACAACTACAGTCTGGACGGTGTTGCCATTTCAGGGTACGAGTTGTTCCGTCAGTAGCATCATACAACAATGTTCCTGTTGCGGATTCGAGACCCAAAAGAAGCCGTGTAGCCGTTAGCGCCATGTGATTTCCGGCAAGTCCGGCTAGAGCCCCGGCCACACCCACATCAGCACACCCTCCCACACAACCATCTAAAGGTTGCTCAGGGTAAAGACAACGCCAGCAAGGCGACGGAGACTGATCAAACCGAAATACGGTTGTTAAAAATTCCCATTGATACAGGGCCCCTAAGATGAGCGGCTTACCTACGGAACGACAAGCATCATGAACCAAAAACTTAGTTTCGAGATTGTCCGTCCCTTCCAGGACCAGATCCACGTTTTCAACGAGTGCCTTTACTTGTTGGGCATCCACGCGGCTCGTCGTCTCAAGGTGGAGCCAGGGGTTGGCCAAGCTCAGTTCGCGTCGGGCAACCTCGACTTTCAGTTCTCCACAATCCGCTGGGGTAAACAAAGTCTGCCGGGGCAAATTCGAAGCCTCGACCCGGTCAAAATCGGCAAGGATAAGTCCGCCTAGACCGGTACGAGCCAGGGCAGAGGCCGCCGGACACCCTAAGCCTCCGATTCCTACCATGAGCACACGAGCTTTTTCCAAACGTTTTTGTCCCTCGGACCCCCATCCGGACACCCTCAGTTGCCGCTCATAATAGGACTGTGGTGACACGCCACCCATTCTGCCCCTCCTTGCTCGTAGAACTCCCTCTTCCAAATAGGAACCCGCTGTTTGACCTCGTCGATGACCCACCGGCAAGCTTCAAAAGCTTCACCCCGATGGCCAGACGCCACTTCGACGACCACCGCCACCTCGCCGATGTCTAATACCCCCACTCGGTGAATCACGCGCACGGCTTCGACCTCGAACCGTTCCAGGGCCTCGGTCACAATGCGAAGGCCTTCTTTCACGGCTAGACTCTCGTAGGCTGAATATTCCAACCGGAGGACCTTTTTACCTTCATTATGCTTTCGAACTTGCCCCCAAAATGAGACGACGGCCCCACAGCTTTCTGGAACCTCCCAGCTGGGGAGGTCTTCCAAGCCCGTTTCGGATAAAGAAAAAGAAGTCCGACTCATCTCATCCCCCAGCCACTGGAGGCAGAAAGGCGACAACAGCCCCTGCCGACAACGGGGTATCCCAAGAACAGAATTCATCATTACAAGCGGGTTTGACCAAGTTTTGGTCCATCATTAAGCCTAAAACGTGGACCCTATCGTTCCAGAGTTCTCGTACACTAAAACACGTCGTTTCTAAGATTTCGAATTTCTTACCAGCTTCTTCGCCAAGACGGGCAAAATACCGTATGGTCAAAGTCATCCAACACCTCCCCATAAAAAAACTTTAGGCTCAGACCAGCTGCGTTCCTCCGCGCAAATTTCCAAAAATCCATCCGATTCTCCCAGAGCCAAGAAATCTCCTGAGCCCTTCCAGTTCAAAACGCCTTGACGTCGGGACCAAGGTAGAAAAAGAGTTTGGTCATTTTTAAGAGGTTCAAGACCTTCGACATACAGACGAGGGGCGTTTAAAGGCCTGCCTTCCGCGGCCAAGAGCCACGGCAGCACATAACGGCGAAACGCAAACAAACTGGACACCGGGTTTCCCGGCAACCCAAACGCAACGAGGGGGCCTTTTCCAGACTCCCAGGATCCTACCCAAAAAGGTTTTCCTGGCCGCTGAGCAACTCGACGAATGAGTGTCTTAGCTCCAAGACTTTCGAGCACACGGGGCACCAAATCCAACATTCCTGCCGACACCCCTCCGGTTAGCACGAGAACCTCCACTTCGGGGAGCAATGCCTGAAGACGTTCGGTCATCAACGGGGTCTCATCAGGAAGAATGAGGTCCCGTTCGGGCCTCAAGCCCCAAAGTTCAGCTTCTGCCGTAATCGCGGCCGCATTGCTTCGTCGGATTTGCCAGGGTAAAGGGGTTTGAGACACCTCCACCAACTCATCGCCGGTGGCCGCCAAGGCCCAACTAAGTCGGTGACGAACAGGTACCTGTGCCTGACCTATAGTTGCCAGAGTATGCAAGTGGGGAGCTTTCAAGACGACACCCTCGCTGATTAAGACTTGCCCCTGGCGGTAGTCATGACCTTGAGGGTGAGTATGTCGACCTGGGGAGGGTAAGACCGCCTGCTCGGCTAGACTCACGAAATCACCCTCGACTTGAGAGTCTTCGTAAGGGAGCACCCGGTCGGCCCCCTGGGGTAAGACCGCTCCTGTCGCAACTTCAATGCATTGCTGTTCTGAGGTCAGCGTTAATGGGGGGGAACCTGCAGGCTGACGGCCAACCCTTGTCCAAGGTCCTGTGCCACCTCGCAAGGCCCAACCGTCCATCGCCACCCTTGAGTAGGGCGGACCGTCCCGATCCGCAACAGTGGCCTGAGCTAAACAGCGCTGAACAGACGCCGATAACGAAACCCAGTCCACCCTGGGTGGGGGTAACAAGGCCTGCAAAATATAGTCCGCCTCAGCCACGGTAATCACGAAGCACCTCCTCGCGTTCTTGGGGAGAATTCACATTGCGAAGTTGCTGGGTATCCCCTTCAAGCGGCTGAATCGGAGAATTGATCAGCATTTTTCGGGGACAATCAAAACCGGCTGCTAAAAATTGAAAAAGCCGTGAGCGCGCTTTGGGTTCATACAAAGTGCAAAGGGGCTCTGGAAACCCATCCTCCCCCAGAAAAGCCGTGGCAAAACGGTAAGGATTTCGGTTTTGCAGAAGTTGTGCCACGAGGGAAGGTTCCAAATTGGGTAAGTCACAAGCGACAACCAACCAGGCGGCTTCAGGCTGTTGAGCAAAAGCGGAAAGGATACCTGAAAGCGGGCCAAACCCTAAAAATCGGTCATGGATTTGTGGGAGCCCTAATCTCGCCCCCAGGGTTTGCTGTTCTTCACGGCAAGACACGTAGACCTCCTGACAGACCATCGATAAGACCTCAAACGTTCGTTGAACCTGAGTTCCCCGGCCATAATCGAGATTGGCTTTATCTGACCCCATTCTGGTACTCTGCCCTCCAGTGAGGACCAGCCCCAGGATTGGTATCTTTTTGATGCGTTCTGACCAGTAGTCCAGAATAAACTTACCTAGAGCCGTAACCTCCTCGCGAAAAAAATAGGGGACTGACCAAGGCAGGCCTGGAGAAGTCGGCCAGGGACCGGCTACGGCAAGTGGGGGCAAAACCAAGGCGGGGTCTTTCAAAATCTCCAAGGCAGGGTCCAACACGATGATCTTCGGGATTGAGCTTTGCTTATGGCCTTCTACCAGGACGGCATCCGCTTCTAACAGCATTAAACTGCTCAACGGGGGTTGCCTTGCGGTTTGGGTCAACAACGCTTGGTGTTCAGAATCACTAATAAAGACGGGCGAGGCTCCCGCTTGAGTCAGGATCGCGGTATCTTTTCCGGCATGATCCATTTCAAAATGGTGAGAGTCTCTTTTCGCGTATCCCATATTCAAAGGCAATTCGCGGACGAGTTTTTCAGCTAAAGTTGTCTTTCCGGAATTACGGTACCCCACCAGGGCAACTTCAAAGGGATGGAATGTCCATTGCGCAAGGGCCTCATGTTTGGCCATGTTTCCCTCCCAGATCAGACTTTCCTCCAGTTTTCGCGATCAAGGCCACCTTTTGAATTTCAATGGCATGAGAGAGGGCTTTGGTCATATCGTAAATCGTGAGGGAGGCGATGGAAGCTCCCGTCAGGGCTTCCATTTCAACGCCTGTTTTATGGGTAGTTTTTACGGTACAGAGAATTTCGAGGGTGCCTTCTTTGAGCTGGGAAACGGTAATCGAAATGCCTTCAAGCGGCAGAGGGTGGCACAACGGAATCAAATCGCTGGTTCGTTTAACGGCTTGGATCCCCGCGACCACGGCCGTAGCGACCAGGGGACCTTTGGGACCTAACCAATCCGTTCCGTCCTCACATTTTAATTGGGACCAAGCTTCTATGGGAAAAACCACCCAAGCTTTTGCCGTAGCCTCACGGCGAGTGACTTCTTTTGCCCCTACATCGACCATTGTGGGCTTTTGAAATTCATCCAGATGTGTTAACAATTCATCCTCCCAAAGCAAACATTTCACTGCGCCCCGTGCTTTTGGTGTGCCTCTCGCGCTGTTCCGAATAGCGGTCGTCCCTTTTTTGCCACACAGATACAATCTGTTGACTCACTTCTTCGAGCTTGCCGCCACGTAGGACGGGTTTAAGGTCCGTAGCTCGCTCTGAAAAAAGGCAGGTATACAATTTGCCGTCCGCACTTAGTCGGATGCGAACACACTCGGCACAAAAAGGTCGACTGACAGAATTGATAAACCCCAGCTCACCTTCTGCGTCCTGCCAGGCCCAGCGCTCACTGGTTTCCCCCGGGTGCCGTTTGGGTAAGGGGCATAAATTCCCCAGCTGGTGCAACCGTTCAAGAACATCTTGACCAGTGACAACTTGATTTCTCCGCCAGCGGTTCAATGAACCTACGTCCATATATTCGATAAAGCGGAGTGCAAAGCCTGGTCGTTGAAAATATTTCGCCAAGGGCTCTATTTGGTCGTCATTTTCATCACGAATCAGTACGGTGTTGATCTTGACCTGTCCAAAAACGCGGTGTGCTTCTTCGATGCCGGCGATAACAGTATCCAGGCGATGTTCGTTGCCTGTGATCCTGCCAAAAACTTGCGGGTCTAATGCATCCAGCGATACAGTCACACTATCAAGACCAGCTTTGTGGAAGCGCTTCACCAAGGGGGCCAAATGATGCCCATTGGTGATCAAGGCCACTTCCAACGTGGGCCAATGCCCTTTAAGTCGAGCAATAAGTTCCCCTAACAAGGGGCGCAATAAGGGTTCGCCACCTGTAATTTTGACCTTTTGCAAGCCTAGGGGAATTAAGGCTGCCACGGCTAATTCAATCTCGGAAAAGCTGAGAAGTTGCTCTGCTTTGAGAAAGGCATAGTCTTGGGGAAAGGCCTCAGAAGGTAGACAATACGTGCAACGAAAGTTACAGCTATCGGTGACAGACACTCGCAAATCTCGGATGGGACGATTTAAAAGATCAACCATGGCCGTAAACCCTAGAAAAACTGTGTGAACTATGACACCATAAGTTATGGATAGGCTCACCCCTCACGAAATTCTGAATCCAGCTGTTTGCCATTGTACACCTGAACTTCGCAAATCGAAGATCATTAACCTGCCGTTTGTTCGTCAGGCCCATCCTCGAAGTGTGGATGCCCTGATTCGCTCTTTTCGGTCCGAAGGGATGCCTGAAGGCCGAGAGATTTCTTCGCTTCGCTACCCTGAGGGGTTGTTCGGTGTCATCGCACGGGGGGCTGTCAAAGTTTACCAATTTGTCAACGATGCTCAATTTGTCACCTTTGATGTTTTGACGGAAGGAGACTGGTTCCTTTACGGAAATCCTGGTTGCCCTGGTCCACAGATCTATTGTTACCCCGATGAGATTTCTACGATGACCACAACGTGCTTGCTCACCATGGATCGGGCCAAACTCCTGCCTTTTCTGGAAGCGGACGCCAAATTGATGGAGTCTCTGTTTTTCGAGGCCACTAAGCGCTTGACTATGGCTAATCAACGGCTGATAAGGTTTCTTTCGCTCACGGCAGAGCAAAAGCTGGCTTTTATGATTATCTTTCTGCTGGAGAAAAGTCAGCGAAGTAAGGAATATCCGGGTCTGATCCCATTTAAGCTGACAAAAAAAGATTTGGCTTCGATGCTGGGCCTCACCCTGGAAACCGTAAGTCGCCTGTTGACAGTCTGGGAGGCAGAAGGCGCGGCACACACAGGACGAGGCTGGGTGGAAGTCGTGAATGAAGACTTTATTCGGAAAAAGTTTCATATTCCAGAAGTTTAGACCATAAAAACATTTCCTTCTGTGATCTAGATCAAATTTGTGGCAGAATCCTCCCCGTATCCTTCGAAGTGAGGGGAGGATCAATCTATGTCGACAACGCCGCTCAAGGTAGCAGGCTCACCCGCACAAGGGCTCTTCGGGGGCACGGTCGCTTTTTTTATTGGTTTAGCTTCGGTAGCCCTTTTCGGTCCTACGGCAAAAAACCTTGCTCAACAGCTCCATTTAAATGCCGTCAGTTTAGGCTTCTTAATCGGAATTCCAGCCTTGACGGGTGCTCTTTTACGCATTCCTTTTGGTGCATGGGTCGAATCTACGGGAGGAAAACTTCCCAACCTGATTTTGTTAGGGGGAGCTTTCTGCGGCATTACAGGCTTAGCGCTAACCATTAGTCACCCAACGTTCTGGACATTGGCCCTCTTTGGAGCCATAGCCGGCTTTGGAGTTGCCACCTTTTCGGTCTCGATGGGACAAGTCTCCTATTGGTACAGCAAATCAAAACAAGGAACCGCCAATGGTATTTACGGAGGCGTGGGCAACCTGTCCCCTGGTATTGCCTCCCTATGGATTCCCGTTGCTTTGGGGATGTACGGTGCCCAGAATACGTATTGGCTGTGGCTAGTTTATTTGCTAATCGGCATTGGCCTGTATACTGTGTTTGGGAAAAACGCCCCCTACTTTCAGCTTCTTAAGAAAGGTGCTACCCCAGAAAAAGCACAAGACTTGGCCCGCCAAGCCGGTCAGGAACTTTTTCCCTCAGGGACAGCTCTCCAGTCTTTAAAAACCACAGCTCGCTACTGGCAGACTTGGGTCCTTGTCGTGATTTACCACACCACCTTCGGCGGATTCTTAGCCTTAACAGCCTGGTTTCCGAACTATTGGCAAACCGTTTTTGGCCTCAAACTTTTTCCTGACGCCGTGGGGCTTACAGCCCTTTTTAGTTTGGGTGCCAGCTTGATGCGTGTCGTGGGAGGTATCCTCAGCGATCGCTGGGGAGGCGTTAAAACTGCTTTTGGAGCTCTTGTAATTTTATTAGTGGGAGCTTTGTTGATGATTTTCGGAGGAAGTAACTTTTCACTTGCCCTCAGCGGTGTCTGTTTCATAGCTATTGGCATGGGCGTCAACAATGCCGCGACTTTCAAAATATTGCCATCAGTAATACCGAGTGCCATGGGAGGTGCTTCGGGTTGGGTCGGTGGCTTAGGCGCTTTAGGAGGCTTCCTTTTCCCCGTCTTACAAGGATTTTTCATCAAAAACCCTCAAATGGCAGATCCCGGTTATAACTTTAGCTTTTTCGTTTACGCCTTTGCCGCTGTTATTTCTATTCTTTTTCTAGTTCTCTTGGTTCATCGCTCAAAAGAATAAGTTTAAAGCCGAAGGCTGACTTACAGACGAACCACGGCATGAATCCCCTGTTGTTGAAAACGGAGTCTTACCTCGTCTAGCTCTGACGCCGTAGGGCTCCTCATCTTTTGCCAACGAGGGTCCAAAGTTTTACCGGGCCGAAAGCCGGTAATGATAAGATCTTCACCAGGACCAAGGGCTTGGGCCATCTCCTCGATTTCATCTAATGTATTTAAGCCCGGCACCCAAGTGGTTCGAAATTGATGCCGGGGAAAGAGCATGGGAATCAATTGGATAGATTCCAGAATCTTTTGTGTCATTCCAGGGACACCTTGAAGATAGTAACGGCTCGGGGCGCCTTTGAGATCCATGGCAACAAGGTCGACAAGACCTTTCGGCAATTTTGCTAATCTTGCAGGATATGTGCCATTGGTATCTAATTTTAACGTATACCCTAGGTCACGAATCTCTTCAAGCACTTCGGTGAGGTCTTGATGATAGCAAGGCTCACCACCTGTGATCACCACCCCTTTTAAAAGGGGTTTTCGTTTCTTGAGAAAATCCAGAACTTTCGGTTTGAACCAAAAATCTTGGGGCCTCCCCCCCTTTACTAACCCTGGATTATGGCACCAAGGGCACCTTAGATTACAACCATACGTAAATAAGACAGCGGCCAAACACCCGGGATAATCGAGTAAAGTTGTTTTGATGACTCCAAAATATTCAAGACTCATCTGCATCCTCCCCGATGAGCTTACCAATACGGAAAGGCTTTAACCTTGAGCTAGTTCAAGTTTCTAGACTCACGACCCACAAACTAGTATGCTCTTTGCCCTAAGGAGCTGCCCTCACGTGAAAAATCCACATTCCCCAAAAAAGTTTATTACGGTGCTTGCCCTGGCGACCGTTTTCACGTTTTCCACCTTTGCGGATTCGACTTGGAAGGCGACTCCCCGCTTGCATTCTTGGGGAGCTGAACTCGATTTAGGCTGGAGCCCCGTGGAGCTGATCAAAGGAACCCAAACGAGATTTTGGTTAGGTCTGGAAGGACTTTATAAAAACTGGAACTATTTTCACGATGCTCAGGGCAACGAATTGACCTCGGCGGTCAATTCAGACGCCGCCGCCCACGAAATCAATGGGTTGTGGTTTCTGGGAATGTCGCAAGGACTCTTAGCCCACACAACCCCTGATGGGTGGGGACAACCGTGGCAGGACCCCAACTTGGTCGAACTCTTCGGCTATTATAAAGGGATACTCTTTCACCCCCTCGCCTCGGGTGCCTATTGGACCAACGCCTCGGTTCCCGACAAAAATGGCTATCTTCAAACGTCCTTTTTGGGGGGCGTAGCTGTGAATCTCATGACAAAAACCAACCTTCACAATTTAAAAGAAGGTCTGGCCTTGGAAGCTTCAGGGGAATGGGCCCCTGAAAAGCTACAATCAGTCGGGGTGGACTTTCAACGCGTCACGGCGATTGCCCAGGGGTTTATGCCCTTGTACGACAGCGATCCGGCTCAAAGACTGAACACTTTTAGCGTTTTGGGCGGCTGGAATCTCGCCTTAGATCAGCTTTGGGGCAACACCATTCCCGCAGAAGAATTGCAACTGATCGGCGGGCGGCTGCTTGACGGTGTTGGCGGCTGGGTCGAAGGTACGGGGGGAGCCGTACGCGGTGTCGATATCGGTCGTTTTGATGGGACACAAAAGGCCGTCTTCAACGCCGATGTTCGCTTTAACTTGCCAGGTTTTGAAATCACCCAACCCTGGAATATTCCGTTTATCGACCACACTTTGGATTTTGTTCCGGGCCTGATCGCTTATTCAGACGCAGGGTGGTGGAATGGGGTGACGGGACTAACCGGAGGGAGTGCCCTCACTGCTGGATTCGGAATCTATCTCGCTGTACTGAAGTATGGCGAGGTCGCTGTTTATAACGACTATTGGTTGGCGGGAGGCTCGGTGTACGAACCCCACAGTTTTGAGTGGCACGCCGAACTCGGCATGCATTTCTAAAAAGCTTCACCAAGGTGAAACTCAGACTTTTAGACATAGTATTTCTAGGGTTGTCTCTTAGTGTAACCTTTGCTTCGGCTCTTATGGTTTACTCTTCGTCGACAAAGGTGAGGGCACCTATAGTCGAAATCAGAACGACTCGTGGAAGCTTTGCCTACCCCTTAAACCAAAACCGTGACCTTTTTGAAAACGGACCTGCTGGGGTAACCTGGCTTCGCATCAGAAACGGCAAGGTTTTTGCTTTGGATAGCCCAGGACCACGCCAGATCATGATGAAAATGGGCAAAATCAGTCGAAACGGGGAATGGCTTG
>DAIDJJ010000034.1:0-18660 GCA_027451385.1 Spirochaetales bacterium
GAGGTGAAGATCTTCTTCGGGGATAAATAACCCCCCATCGCTGGCTAGACCTTGAAAAAGGGCTTCTTCAAAATTGACCCGAAGGGAGGGGTTGCGCGTACTAATAAACTTCATGAACTCACTCCTTCAACCCAAAAACGCCTGGTGAACGGTATTCAGGGCCCGTTCCCGGTCTTTACTTTCAATGACAAACGAGATGTTCCGTTCCGAGGAGCCCTGGGCAATGGCCAGAACATTAATATTTTCTTTCCCCAAAGCGTGAAACAACCGGCCCGTGATCCCCGGTTTTCCCCGCATATTTTCCCCAATCACGGCTATGATCTCAAGGTCTAAGATGAGTTCGCAGTCTTTGATCTGCCGCGCTTCTCTTTCGGTACGTAGCTCCTCTCTTAACGCCTTGAGAGCTTCTTTGGCTTCAGCTTTGCGGGTAACGATGCAAATCGAGTGCTCAGAAGACGCCTGAGAAATCATGATGACATTCACCTTGACCCTCGAAAGCGCCGTAAAAACTCGGGCCGCGAAGCCCGGAATGCCGATCATGCCGCTCCCTTCAATATTGATGAGGGCGGCTTCACTGATGCTGGCAATGCCGGTAATGGGTCGGTTATGCGGTTCAGGATTCTGGGTAATGAGCGTGCCCGGGACTTCAGGTCTTAAGGTATTCTTGATGCGGAGAGGGATTCCTCGGTCTAATAAAGGCCCCATCGTCGAGGGATGGATGACTTTTGCCCCAAAATACGAAAGCTCCATGGCTTCTTCCATAGAAATTTCTTTCAGGACTTCTACTCCCTTGACAAAACGCGGGTCAGCCGTCAGGACTCCATCCACATCCTTCCAGATCTCGACGGCCTCGGCACGGATCGCGGCACCAACCAGCGACGCGGTAAAATCGCTCCCGTTGCGGCCTAAGGTGGTGGGCCGGCCATCCACGGTAGAAGCGATAAAACCGGTGATGACCGCCACCCCCTTGAGCTCTTTCAGCCGAGCCTGGACGAGTTCGTACGTCACCGAGAAATCTACCTGAGCATTCCCATGTTCATCGTTGGTGCGAATAAAGTTTTTGCTGGCGTCGATATATTCCGCTTCGAATCCTAAGGCTTGCAAATGCCCTGTCATCACAAGGCAACTCAAGCGCTCGCCAAAGCCGGCGACCAGATCGAGGGTCCTTTTAGAACACTCTTTGACCAGTTCCACCCCGTGTAGAATATCCCGGAGATCAGCAAAGACCTCTTTTAAGTCGGCGCGGAGCGACTCACGAACGGTCCCTTCGGTCAAAGCGTCCACTGCTTCGAAATGTCGGCGCTCTAACGTTTCGAGAGCAATTTTATACGTACTGTTGCCAGCTTCAGCGTCTTTGGCGGCAATCAAAAGGAGGTCAGTGCACCCCCGCATCGCCGAGAGCACAACGGCAATTTTGCCGTCACGACGGTGCGCGAGAACAATTTGCGCAACTTCGCGCATTTTGGCGGCGTCTTCAACAGAACTGCCACCGTATTTTTGAACGACCATGATGCCCTCTTATAGCTTTTTTTGGGTCTTTTTGCCAGAGTTTACCGTCAGATTGACACCTCTTCCCTTATCCTTCTAACATAAACAAAAGGAACATTCCTCATGTCAGGACGAAAGACCGCCGCTCTCCTCGTATCCGATATAGAAAACGGCTATGCCAACACCTTATGCGCAGGGGCCATGGAAGCCTCACGGCGCTTAGATATTAACTTGATCATTTGCCCGGGGCAATCGATTCAGGCCCCCTATGGAACCCTTCATCAATACAATGTGATTTATGACACCCTCAAGGCCAACCGTGTCGATGGTGTCGTCATTGCGGCAGGAAATCTAGCCAATTTTATTCCTGAAGACGATTTTCGACGTTTTTATGAGGAATTCTCCCCAGCGCCCTTAGTGGGCATTGGGATGCCCTTACCAGGGTATCCCTCTGTGCTCGTCGACAACCGCAAAGGTTTTAGTGAACTGATCGATCACTTGATCCGCGATCATGGCCGACGGCGGCTGGCCTTTATCAGCGGTCCTGAAACCAACGTCGAAGCTCGAGATCGTCTTGAAGTTTATTATGCTGTCTTAAAACGTCACGGGATGGTTCCTGATCCGGCCTTGTTTTACAACGGCAATTTTATGCCTGAGTCTGGCGAGGCTGCTATTGAACTCTTGATTGATAAAAGACGAGCCTCTTTTGATGCTCTGGTCGTGGCCAATGATGATATGGCCCTCGAAGCCATTCGCGCTTTAAAGAAGCGTGGCCTCCGTGTGCCAGAAGATGTCAGTGTCATCGGTTTTGACAATATCAGTTCCACGGTCTTTAGCGATCCCCCTCTTTCCACCGTCCATCAACCGGTTTATCAGCAAGTCCTCACGGCGTTTGACCTGTTGGCCCAATCCTGGTCGGGGCAAGTTCCCACCGATAATATCCTTTTAACAACCACTCCGGTACTTCGGCGCTCGTGCGGTTGCCACCAAACAGGCTCTCGAACCCTCGGCACGGGGTCCATCCACGAAGAAACCACCTGGATTCTGAGCCGCTTAGTTCAAGGTTGGGAAACCGGCGAAACTGCGACAGAGGTTCTTCGGGCGCTCAATGAAGCCGCCCGCATTCAGGGAGAACACCCCGATCACGCGTTAAAAAGCCAAAAAGCCTTGGAAATTCTGCACC
This sequence comes from Spirochaetales bacterium, assembly GCA_027451385.1. Lineage (GTDB taxonomy): Bacteria > Spirochaetota > Spirochaetia > JABEVK01 > JABEVK01 > JABEVK01. Next base: position 2,672 of record DAIDJJ010000034.1, read on the forward strand.
GCGATGTGGTCGAAGGCCGCTATGGTGAAAATCAAAAAGAACTTTTGACGTCTTTTCTTTGGGAAGTTCAAGCAGGGTTATTGAGCTACTCCTTAGAACAAAACGCTCGCCGTTGGGATATCCATAGTCAAGACATCAACTTGCTTCGTGAAGTTCTGCAAACTCTGGTTTCTAGTGTGCATTCCGTAGCGGATGGACTCAAAGCGATCATTGAACCCATGCAGTCCGCAGGGATTGTATCTGCTTACATTTACCTGTACGAGGATGAGATCCTGCACACCCGAAGCGACAGCTGGCAGATTCCCCCTACGGTTAGCCGCAGTTTGGCCTTTAACACCAGCCAGCCCCAAATTCCGCCACGGGTGATTGTCTCAGCCGAGCTCCTCAAAGATGCCCTTGAGCCCAATCGTTCCAAAACACTTTTTATTCTGCCGCTCTTTTTTGGCGATGCCCAGCAGGGACTGCTCTTATGCGAAACCAGCTTATCGGACAGCTATTTACTTAAAACCCTGGCGATGGAGCTCAGCTCCGCCCTGAAATTAGCTCGTTTAATAGAGTTACACCGCGTTTTAGAACGAAAACTCTATGAGACCATGGCCGACTTAGAAGCTTATAACCGCAAGCTCGATACGTTATCTCAAACCGATGAATTGACAGGACTGTACAACCGACGAGGTTTTCTCAACTTAGCCCAACAGGGAATGTACTTGGCCCGCCGTATGAATAAAGGCGGCCTGATTGTGTTCGCCGATATGGACGGCCTCAAAGCCATCAATGACAATTGGGGGCACGAAGAAGGCGATGAGGCGATCCGAACCATGGCGCGGCTTCTAACCAAAGCCTTTCGCAACAATGACCTCTTGGCCCGCTTGGGTGGCGATGAATTTGTGGTCTTTACGGTCGATGCCACGCTCGCTGTTCTTGAAACTCTAAAAGAACGCCTGCAAGAGTTTCTTAAAGAGTTTAACACCACGGCGAAAAAGCCCTATCAACTCTCCATTACCCTGGGAGCTGTTGAGTTTCACCATACCCAAAACATCACCGTGCAAAACCTGTTAGAGCAAGCAGACACCTTGCTGTACGAACAAAAGCGAAACAAGAAGTCCCACGGTTGACAGCACCAAAAGCGTTCAGGATAATCCGCTCATGCACAAATACCTCATTGAGGGGGGCTACCCCTTGCACGGGCGCATTCGCGCCAACGGCAATAAAAACGCCGCCCTTCCCTGTGTCGCCGCCTGCATATTAACAGACGAGACGGTTCGACTGACGAACGTTCCTGAAATCGAAGACATTTTGGTCATGTTTGATATTCTCCGTCAGCTGGGCGGGACCGTGAAACATATCGAAACGAATGTGTTTGAAGTGACCATGAGCAACATTACAACTCATGAGATCCCCGTCGAAGCGGCCAAAAAAGTCCGGGCCTCGATTTTGTTTGCCGGTCCGTTATTGGCACGTGTTGGAAAAGTTGTCTTACCGCCCCCCGGCGGCGATGTCATTGGCCGACGGCGCTTGGATACCCACTTTCTTGCGTTGGCCGACTTGGGGGCCCGCTTTGAAGTGGATACAGTGTATACCTTAACCGCAAACAAGCTGGTCGGTCAGGACCTCTTCTTGGACGAAGCCTCCGTCACGGGGACTGAAAATGCCGTCATGGCGGCAGTCCTGGCTCATGGACAAACCATCATTCAAAACGCCGCCAGCGAACCCCACGTGCAAGATCTGTGCAACTTACTCAACAGCATGGGCGCTCAAATCAGCGGCATTGGGTCTAACATTTTGACCATTCAGGGCGTCAGCCGCCTGCATGGAACAGAGTTCCGCATTGGCACAGACTTTATGGAGGTGGGGTCTCTCATCGGTCTCGCGGCGGCCACCCGAAGTGAGCTCGAAATTGAAGACGCCTCCCCACAACACCTGAGGATGGTCAAACTGGGGTACGGAAAGTTGGGCATTCATTGGGAAACCGAGGGAACCACGATACGCGTCCCCGCTGGTCAACCGATGAAAGTTGTCCCCGATTTAGGTGGACAAATTCCCAAAATTGATGACTCCCCTTGGCCGGGTTTTCCTCCGGATATTTTATCCATCATGACGGTGGTCGCCACACAAACCGAAGGAACCACCCTCATCCACGAGAAAATGTTTGAATCGCGGATGTTTTGGGTGGATAAGCTGATTTCGATGGGGGCAAGGATCATCCTTTGTGACCCTCACCGCGCCGTGGTGTCCGGCCCCACCCGTCTGACGGGCAACGACATGGTCTCGCCCGACGTACGGGCCGGTATGGCCTTAGTGATTGCCGCCTTATGCGCCGAAGGGAGCAGTTGCATACAAAACGTGTACCAAATTGAACGCGGCTATGAAAATATCGCCGAACGTTTGGCCCTTTTGGGGGCCCACATTCAGCGAGTTAAAGTGGAATAGCGGTATTCAGTAAAGCGGTATTCCGTAAAAAGGACAGCGAGCCTCTAAAACAAGTAAGCTCGAAAATACTCCAACCGAAGGTAGGCCACGTTCCGCGCTTTTTCATAAAGTGCCTTACGAAACATATGCGGCGGTTGGAGGTTGTGCGGCATGGTGTCGTAATGGGCCGGAATGGCAATCTTGGGTTGAATCAAGGCACAAATTTCGGCGGCTTCCCACGGCGATAAGTTGTGGTAGCCCCCGTTAATGCAAATCGACATCCATTCTGGGGCCCATTCTTTCACATGGCCCAGAAGTTCACTTTGGGCCGTATCGCCGCTGTTGTAGTACACCCTATTTCCGGCAAAGCGAAACACAAAGCCCATGTGGTTTAAATCCGTGGCATCGGTGGGTTCGGCAAAAGCCCCCAGAACCTCTACCCCCCTGACCGTCACAGACTGACGCGGGTGCATCAAAAATCGTTGAGCCTCAGGAATTCCGCACGAACCCAAAATCTCATACGCCTGCCAAGGGGCTAAAAAGACTGCTGTCGTACGGCAGGCTAAGCGTTCGAGGGTCCAAGGATCGCAATGATCACAGTGACTATGGGTCAGAACCACCACATCGGCGTCAAAATCTTCCGGTTCTATGAAAACCGGTAAAATCCGGCTTTTGGCGGTAGGAACCCCTGTCCGTTTTGAAGCGCAGTAATCCGTTAAATACGGGTCAATGGCCGTTAAAACTCCCCGCGAATCTTTTAGCAGCCAGCCATTGTTCCCCAAATGCCACATGGCCACCTGGCCAGTTGGTACGGCAAAGGCTCGAATTTCGGCCATAAACTCTCTCGAAGACAACCGGGGAACTACTTTCTGGGGGAAAACATAACCTTCTGCGGGGTCAAAATCGATAATGGGGGGAATTTCCATGCGTCACCTCTGGCCGAATCTACGGAATTTCCTGAGTTTTGGCCAGTTCTTGGTCGGGAAAGTCCAAGACAAATTTGGTTCCCTGACCGGGAGCACTCACGCATGAAATGCTCCCTTTCCAGATTTGCGTCATCAAGTTATAGACAATGTGCAACCCTAAGCCGCTCCCCCCCCGTCCAAACTTCGTGGTAAAAAAGGGTTCAAAAATTCTATCTAGGTGTTCTGAGGGAATACCTTGACCGTTATCACTAAATTCCAGCCTCAGCCCATGGGGAGTTTCCCAAACCACAATCCGAATCACCCCTCCATTGCGTCCGTCAAACCCATGAAACACGGCATTACTAATCAGGTTGCCCAAGATCTGGGCCAAGGTACCCGGAGGCCCGATCAAGACCAATCCTTCGGGACACTCCACCTCACAACGGTGCCCTCCAACTTTCCATTGAGAATGGAGGCTCAACACAATATCTTTGATGTAGGGTCCCAGTTCAAAGCGTCGAGCTTCTTCGTGGGATTGATCGACCGCAATTTTCTTAAAACTGCGAATCAAATCGCCCGCTTTGAGTAAGTTGTTCTCGATCAGCCTCGACTCTTCTTCAATGAGCGTTAAATATTGGTGGAATTGTGTCTTGGTGAGCTGGTTACCGTCGAAGGCTCTCAGCACATCGAGGGTGTGTTGGTGCAAATCACTTGCCGTCGTGACCCCAATACCGACAGGAGTATTGATTTCATGGGCAACCCCAGCTACCAAGGACCCCAAGGCCGCCATTTTTTCAGACTGGATCATCTGCGTCTCTGACTGCATGCGCTCTTCCCACAGCCGGACTCGTTCGATCGCGGCGCTAATTTGTGACCGCACGGCATCGAGCAAAAGACTCCCGGCCGAATTCGCCGAGAACACAACAAAGCCCTGAGGTTCATGTGAGTACAGGACTTCGATAAACATCAAACGGTCTTTAACACGGTCGATCCCTCCAGGAATCAATTTACCTGAAGAGAATTGGACTCCCCCTTCGGGTAAAACAGAGCGTCCCGTCTTTGTCCACTCCAGAAAAAGTCGAGCGGGGCCCTTCAAATGACGGGGATTTACCCATAAGGACAGCCAACAACTATCAAACCCAATATTGGGGAGGATCTTCGCCATGGTTTCGGCAATTTCTTCCAGATTCTGTGCCCTCAACAAATTCTCGTTGATCTGGCGAACGCGTTGGGCCCTTAGATCGGCATCAAACGCCTGTCGAGATAAATGCCCATTGGCGGCTTCGGCCAGAAGAAAATACGCCCTGCCTAAAATGTCTGAAGTTTTAATGTGGCGCTCCGGGTCTGTGCGAGCTAACTTTTGTTGAAGCCACAAAAGACGCGCCATATTCATGCTCAATTCTTCGGTGTTGGCTTCGCCCATCACCGAAGATTCCAAGTCGCGCAAGAAACGGGGGCCTTCTTCAGAACTGCCTTGCCCCAGGCGTTCATCCAGCCAAGCTTGTAATGACTGCTCAAATTTTGAGTTTTCTAGGCTTTTTACCAAGTGGTTCTGCCGCACCTCAGCCCGGCACGAACAACTACTGCGGATGACCAGTTGAGGATTGATATTCGTGTACTGGGGAACGCTTTCTCCGGCGCAAAGCTTTAAAAGGAGTTCTGCGGCGGCATGTGATTGAGCCGAGACCGGTTGACTGACCGTAGTCAATTCCGAAGGTTGAAAATCATCGAAGCCGGTGAGAATAAAATCTTCAGGAACTTTTTTGCCTAATTCGTTTAAAACTTGCTTGGCTCCCAGTGCCATCAGGTCGTTGGCACAAACCAAGCCTTCCCACCGGTCCCAGACAGCTGAAAGGCGCCGTGCGGCGGCCACTCCAGAGTTGTAGGTAAAATCCCCATATTCAAAGAGATCTTCGTCAACTTCACAACCGTGCAGACGCATCTCAGAGCAAAAAGCGGCCTTACGAGCTTCGGCTTCTTGTTGACCGGGCGGACCGCCCAAAAAACCTAGACGACGAAAACTGTGTTCTGTTAAAAGGTGTTTGACAATTTGACGCAAGCCGTCTTCACTATCGGTAAAGACCCCAGGTATTCCTTCAACTTTGACCGAGGTTGTAATGACCGGCAAGGGAGCAAACTGCCGGCAGAACGCCGCAAAATCCTCGGAACTTACCCCATGACTCAGAGAACCGCTGATAATCAGACCATCCAAACTATTCTTGTCGACGAGATCAAAAACGACAGCCTGATAACTGCGCTGTTCCGGTTTGATGCGAATCTCTGTTGAGGCAAAGCATACGACTTTATGCCGAGCTGGAGAGGTAACCTCAAATACCCCATCAATCACCCGTCGCATATACGGGTCATCGGGTGAACCGACAAATAAACCTAGAGTGAGCGGCTTCATACCTTACCTGGTGAAAAGGCCTGGCGAATTTCTTCCAGCCGTGGATACACTTGAAAAAACAGTTCTACGAGCACGGGGTCGAAGGCCTTGCCCGATTCCTGACGAATGTATTCTAGAACCTGTTCTGTTCCCCAAGCTGTACGATAAACCCGTGGCGTAGACAGAGCATCAAAGACATCACAAATGCTCGTCAATCTGGCGCTTAAAGGGATTTGGTCGCCTTTAAGGCCTCGGGGATAACCATTGCCGTCCCAACGTTCGTGGTGACACCAGGCGACATCTGCGGCTAAGTGAAAAATAGGTCGCTCGCTAGAAGATAAAAGGGAATGGCCAATCGTCGTATGAGTCTTCATGATGGCGTATTCTTCTGGGGCCAAGGGTTCTGGTTTGAGCAAAATACTGTCCGGGATGCCCAGCTTGCCAATGTCGTGCATGGCAGCGGCAAGACGTAGAGCATCCGCTTCGTCCCGCGTGTACCCTGCACGTAAGGCCAACTCCTGAGCGTAATCGGCTACTCGACGGACATGAAAACTGGTTTCTTGGGAACGGTTTTCTACAATTTCCCCCAAGCGGAAGATCAATTCTTTTTGGGTGTCCACCACCTCTTTATTTAAGTAGAGGTTATTAAAAGCAATGCCCACATCCACATTGAATATCTGAATCAGATCAAGGGTCATGGAGTCTATCGGATGTCGACTCTCGATACAAATCAAGTTTTTGACGCCGGAGTCGGTTTCAAAGTACCCGATGTACCACCTCTTTCGATACTGGCTTTTTCGTTGATGCAGGGTTTCTTGAATTTCGACAAAAAGGTCTTCAGGAAGAGCCTCAACAATAGGTTTATCCAACAGTTCTGCGTATTGGCCGGTGGCGGCCAAGATAATAAACCCCTCAGATCGTGCCGTGGCGGCAAACCCATCAGCTTGGACATAAATCGCCGGACTTTCAATGTGCAAAAGATAGGACAACTGTTGAAGAACAGCCTGACAAAATTCCCGCAAAGATTGCAGTTTAAAAATCGTTGTCGAGGCGTGAATGATCTTATGCAATTCTTCTCGGCTTTTGAGAATCGAAACAATATCCCGGTAGGACCGCAAGGCCGTCGTCAAACTGGTGAAGAGCTTCTGCCGAGTCAGTTCACTTTTTTCTTTGTAATCGTTGATATCGTAGTTGGTGATAATGGTTTCTTCGGGAGCGGCTCCAGGTTGACCTGTTCTGAGGATGATGCGCGCCGTCTTATTTTGCAATTCGCCCCGTAAATATTTGACAACTTCTAAACCGCTTTCAGGTGTTTCCATCACCACGTCCAACAGCACAATGGCGACCAAGTCCTTTAGCTGAGCCAGAACGGTTTTCGCTTCGGCCCCCGAGTAAGCGTGATGAAAAATCAAGGACATGCTATCAAAAGTGAAGGTACTCAGCACGAGTTCCGTCATGGTATGTACACCCTCTTCATCGTCCACGATGAGAATGTGCCAACCTGGATTTTCAGTCTCGGTTACCGGTAGCTCCTCGGCAAAGACTAAGGCATCTGAATCGTTTCCAGTATTTTTCATAATAGACCTATGCTGACATTTTATGACGTTTTGTTCGAGAACGCAAAGAAATCTTAACCTCTTGTGGAAAATGGCGCCAACCACCACAATGACGCTATGTATGAACGCGCTCTACGCCTGATCCAGGCTCTAACCCATGACCTTAGTGAGCGCACAGTAGCGGCGTCCTTAGGACTCTTAGCCCTGTGCGCAGGCGAGAGTCTTTTTTTGCTGGGCCCCCCCGGGGTGGCGAAAAGCCTCTTAGCCCGCCGTTTTAAAGCACTCTTTCGCAAGGGGCGTTCTTTTGAATACCTGATGGGCCGTTTTTCTACGCCCGAGGACCTCTTTGGCCCCCTCTCCCTTTCAGGCTTACGGGATCAGGATGTCTTCGTTCGAAAAACAGAAGGCTACTTACCCGAAGCAGACCTTGTCTTTTTAGATGAACTCTGGCGAGCAGGACCGCCCATTCAAAACACCCTGTTGGCGATTCTCAACGAAAAGTTATTCCGAAATGGCCGTGAAGAACGCCGAGTTCCCCTCAAACTTCTCATTGGGGCCTCGAATACAGCCCCTGACGGCGAGGAGAACTCTGAAGCCTTTTGGGACCGATTCTTACTCCGTCTCGAACTGTTTCCTGTCGCCCCGGGGGCTTCATTTCAAAAGATGTTGGCTCAAGAAGAAACAGCAAGTCCCCTCCTCCCCGAAGATCAGTTCGACGAAAAAGACTGGCAAGAAGTGCAAAATCAAGTCAGTGCGGTGTGTGTTCCCCCCTTGATTTTCGAGGCCTTTGACCTTTTGCGTGAGAACTTGGCTCCTTTGTACATCTCAGACCGTCGGTGGCGAAAAGCCCTTCGCCTGCTCAAGGCATCGGCCTACCTCCACGATCGGACGGTGGTCGACCCCCTGGACCTAGCGGTATTGCAACACGTCCTTTGGCACACGCCTGCCGACCGTGAGGCGGTTCAACAAAGGCTCCTCGAAGTTCTGGAAGACTTTGGTTGGGAAGCCCCGTCCGAAATCTTGGCGCTCTTAGAAGCTCCCCAAAAGGCCGCTGATGACCTGAGGTCACTTACCAAAAGGGAAGAACAACTGACCCAACCTCGGCCGGTTTTGTATGACGGGGAGTACTTTTCCGTTAAAGGTTACCCCAGTACCCACAGTGCCCGCGTCTGGGCGCGAGATTACGAACTTTGGACTACAGAAGAAGAGCTGGAAGGGGAATTATTTTTTTTCCGCCCCTTAGGCAGCTATGTCGAAAGCCGCAAGGTTGCTGTACGTCGTGGCGAGGGCCCCGCAGAACTTGTGATCGACGGCATCCTCTTTGCCTTAGAAAGCATGCCGGAAACCGTCACGGTGTGGAAAGACACTCTCCCCGAGCCCAAGGCCCTGAAAGCTTGGGCCGAATCGGTACAGCACGAGCTTCAAAGGCTGCGTACCGCCCGAGACACGGTCGCAGAACTCCTACGAACCAAAACCAATGAAGCTCAGCGGCACCTCTTTGCCGAGCCAGAACAACAAGAGGCCTGCCGTGCTTCTTTAGACAAACTCGCGGCACGACTACAAGACGCCGAAACAGCCCTCCAAGAATTGGGGGAAGCTAGGGCCCTCAATCTTGGCTGAACTCGCAATGGCTCTCCGGCAGGCCCTCCCTGACGAAGAGTACCTTTACCGCTGGGTGCAACTCCGAGAATCCCAAACCCCCTTTTCACAAGATTTTTGGGGACGCTGGGCTCCCAAAGCAGTGGCGGCTTACCAACACTGGCTTACTCCGCCGCCGTTAAACCCCTTGGACCGTCAAGAACAGCACCTCCAAAACCTTTGGAAGCAAGGGGATTATTCCGTCCGCGAAGAACTATCACGGTTTTTGTCTGAAGTTTACCCCCAGACCTCTTGGTCTTTTTTTACCAGCCCGGGTGACGAAGAAGGGCGGCGACCACGACTTCTGGCTTTGTGGCAAAAGGCTCATGAACAGCGCCGACGTTTAGAGCACGAACGACAGCTCAACCAAAACCTTCCCTCTTTTCATTCTCGCCTTCTTACCCGCTTGGCTCGTGTTGCCGAAGCAGAAAAAGCCCTGAAAGCCTTTTTAACCGATAAGGACTTTGGCTGGGATCTTGAAGACGGCCTCGGCGATGAGCAAGATTGGGGGCCACTGGAAACCTATGCCCAGCAACTCGAAGAGGACCCTGCCCTCCAGCGGATCGCCGAACTGATTGGCCGCGATTGGCGTTCTTTCAGAACCCCTCCCCCCCAGCTGGGCAAAGAATCAGAACCAGGCAAGGGGGAAATTCGGGGGGTCACCTGGGGCCGCTCTTGGAGCGATGCGGTGAGCTCTGAGTTGAGCCTTTTGGCTACCAAAGAAACTTCAGAAGTGTTTTTTGTCAAAGAGGCCGAAAGCCGGCTGTTGGTGTGGGATTACTTTACCTCAGCTTCGCCACCGAAGCTTTACGAAGATCAGCTGAATGCGTTAAACCACAATGAACGGGGCCCCCTCATCGCCGCCTTGGATACCTCAGGATCCATGCGAGGTGAACCCGAAAAAGTGGCCAAGGCCGCTGTCTTGGCTTTGGCGCGTATCGCCTGGAAAGAAAACCGCCCCTGCTTGTTGATCAACTTTTCGTCCAAGATCCGGGTTTTAGATATCACGGACCTTAAACACAACCTCACCCCATTTTTGAATTTTCTGAGCTATTCCTTTCATGGGGGCACAGACCTCACCCCGGCCCTTCGCGAAGCCCTTAAGTACTTAGCCGAAGGACGGTTTCATGATGCGGATGTGTTGGTTCTGTCGGACTTTGCTACCCCCAAAATCCCCGGAACTCTACGGTCTGAACTGCGTCGACAGCAAGAAAAAGGAACCAAATTTTATTCCCTCACCGTGACGACAAGGCCACTCAATGACTTTCTGAATATTTTTGATGCGGGGTGGACTTACGACATCCACCCCGACCGGCCCAGAGGTATTGCGGCCGAATCCCTTAGCGGGAGCGGGATTTCTTAACCCCTTCCCGTGCCTTCTCTTGAGCCTTACGCCTTTGATCCAGCTTGGCAAAAATGACCAGACACAATATTCCCGCGACAATTTCAATCGCATTGAGGATTTGACCTGTCGTAAAGTTCAACAAATAAATGTGGATCTGACTGGTGTCTCGAACAGGATCAAACATGATGGGAAAGTCCAACCCTTTGTCCGGTGTTCGAAAATACTCCAGGATAAAGCGGACCACCCCGTATCCGATTAAGTACACACCAATCGCAAAACCTCGGAACGGAATGCGAGGGCGAACCAAAAACCAGAGAATCAGCCACAAAAGGATACCTTCGCCAAACGCCTCGTATAACTGGGACGGGTGACGCGGCAAGTTCACCATGTCGCCTAGACTTGTATGTATGATGTCGGTGACCCCGGTTTGCTGCATGACGCTTTTCACCCAGGGTTCACTGACTGGAACCGGGTCAGCATGGGGAAAAATCATCCCCCACGGTACTGTGGTCACACGTCCCCATAATTCGCCGTTAATAAAGTTTCCCAAACGGCCAAAGGTGTAACCGAGAGGAAAAGAAACAGCCAACATATCTCCCCAGGCCAAGAAGTCTAGCTTCTTATGCCGAGCGTAAAGAGCCATACCTACCACAATTCCGAGCAAGGCACCGTGATACGACATCCCGACAAACCCGGTAAACTGCCCTTCGGGGCTAAACGGCCAAAAGATCAACCAAGGTTGGCTCCAGTATATTCCCGATCGGTCATACAGTAGAGTGGCGAACAACCTCGCCCCGACAATCAACCCCGCCAAACCGGCAAAAAAGAAGTTGGCCACGGTGTCTTTGGCTACCACTTGGCCGCTTTTTTTGACTTGCCATTTAAACAGCAGGTAGGTGATGGCAAAAGCGATGATGTACATCAACCCATACCAACGCGGAAATAAGCCTGGAATGATCTCGGGGTGAATCCAGGAAGGATAAGTGAGATAGAGGGGCATAACGTCTCCTTTGATGAATCAGTTGGCGACCGACTACGTCGTCACCTCGGGGTCCAAGGGGCGGTCCTCAATATGCCCCGTATTTTCGTTAAACACAATCTTGAGTCGGGTCTTTTTTTCTTTGACTTCATATAAACGTCCGTGAGATTCAATCGATACACCGGGATACAAGGTTTCGTAAATGATAATTTCACTGGGACAGTGCAAGTCAAACTTATCCCGCAGGTTAATGAGCTTCATATTGCGTTTTTCCAACAGTTTCAACATAAGGACTTTATTCTTACGAGCCTGGGCAAGTTTATCTTTATCCGCAGGAGAAGTTAACGTGGTCATCAAGTGGTCCAATTTGACAATCGACTCGCGTAATTTATCGGTTTCTTTGACTTCAGCTGTGATTTGGGCTTCGATGAGGTAATCTTGTCCAAACGAAACCGTGGTTGGTACCCCGTTTGGAGTGCCCAAATTATTGGTCACCAGGCCGCTTTTGACTTTGATGAGGCCACCCACCAAAGTCCCCCCGGGATTTTTTTGCCAAAGCTTGCCGTTACACATAACCCGGCAAAAGTGCAGAGATTTATGGACATGCAAATCCCCCACCGCAAAAAAGGTCGTTTTTTCAGCAAAACCAACGGCGATATGCTGTTTAGCGCGTAACAAAGCTTTACCTTCACCTTTGACACCCGCCGCTTGAATATTTGAATCTGAGGAGAGTAAGGCCCCCACAACCTGGCCTTTGACCTTGATGGCACCGGCCATGACAAAAAGTCCCTCGTCCACACCTTCTTCAACGAATACCTCTCCGGGAAATTTGACACTACCCGTGCGGCCATCCACATTCTTCAATTGAATTTGATGCCGTAAAGACAACAGCGGCGGCTCCAAGAGGATTTCACCGCTTTTTTCAGCAATAATCTTTTGAACCCCGAGTTCTTTTTCTTCCGCTTTGAGGTGTTCGGACAACTTGAGAATCAAAGGTTCGCCTTCTACGGGAATCACATTCCCCAAAACATCGACACCGTCGGGTTGGTCCATGTCGGGCAAGGAATACTCCGCCACCACCTCACCGGCTTGAACCGCACCAGTCAACCGCTGACGGGGGTCCTTGCGAACCGATACCAGAAATTTTAACCGCCGTTCGAGGTCAGAGCTGGAAGGAAGTCCACGAGCAATCAGCACCTTTTCAACGGCTCTTCCGGCCTGCACCACCTCAAAGGCTTGCTGGAGGGCCTTCTCGTCCAAACCGTAGGTGACTTGATGATCTTTCAGAGCCGCATGAATCGCTTCGAGGGTAAGGGGACGCCCCGTGGCCACGGGGGGGTAAAGACTCAGAAAAGCTTCCAGATTATCCGGTGCTCGGGTCACCGTCACACGGCCGTCACGATGTTCTCGAACTTGCAGTTTTGTACTTTGCCCGGTCTTTTCTACGATCAAGAGGCCGTTCTTCACGGCTTCAAGGGTGTCGCCAGACCTCTGGAGACCGAATAGCAATTCAACGGTGGGATCATTGCCAGGAATCGGGGGAATTTTTTCACCGTAAACATCCAGACCGGCATGCCCTTCTTGCCCCACAGGGGTTTCAAAAACCGCCACGGGATGCTCTTGTTGAACAACCGCCAGGGAGAGTCCCGTGGTGGACTCAAGTCCAAGAGCCTTGAAGAGGGGGGTAGCTTCTTCGGAAGGCAAAAAATCCACCTTGAATTCCAGCTGTCGATCGGCCCCTCGTGTCGGCGCCTTGCCTTCAGCTAACAAAAGACCCGGCAATTCCGTTTGTGGTCCCACCATAAATTCGTTGACCGCTGTTTTGACAGATTCAAAGGAAAAACCCTTTAACCCCGCTTGGCGTAAAGCTTGGCCTAAGTCCTTCAAAGATAAAGGTCTTCCGTTACCTAGAGGTTTTTCAAGTCGCAACTGCGCCATCACACGGTTGGGAGAAACCTCAATAAAAAAACTGCCGTCGCGGTCTTTGTTCAACGAACGGTCAAAGCTTTCGTGGGTTTTTATCGCTTCAGCTAGCCAATTGTCCAACTGGGAGGTATCGATCAGACGTTCACGAGGGTACGAGGCTTCGAGCTGGGCGAGGATTTGTTCTGAAGTGACTGACGGTGCCTGGGCATCCCCTGGAAAAAAAGACAAGCGAACGCCGGTTTTATCTTCAGAATACATCAGTTCCCACCGGTGGAGTGTAAAAGGAACTAACTCAGCCCAATTCTTTCCTACTCTGAGAAACCCAGTGATCTCGGCAGAAATTTCTGAACGTTTTCTGACGAGGGCTTGCCCCCAATAAAACTCTTCGTGTTTCAGCGGAGGGGGAGGAACCACCTGTCCGGCCAAATCTCGACCTGGCTTACCAGCTTGCGCAGGTTTCTGGGTGGCGACAACAGCCCCGGCTTCGACAAAGGCTAAGATCTTGACTTGGTGGTCCACCAAAGCTTTCTCTTTGGCGGCAGAATACACCACGGGATGTCCCGCTTTTTTAAAGACTTCAAGTGCCAGTCGTTTCAAGTCTTCGGGTAACCCCAACTTTTCTGACCAGTTGAGCGTCTCGGGCACTGGCGGCTGTGGTAATTGACCTTGGGCGATGACTTCAGATTTTTCTGTCTCTTTAGTCAAGGAAAACTTACGTAAGCGTTCTAAAACCTCTTCTGGTTCAAAACCCTCTCGAATCCCAGCCTCGTGTAGGACTTTTAAAACCGCCGAAGAATCGTATTCTAGGTCTCCACCTTTTTTGAGGTACAACACGGCCTGGAGGGTGACAGGATCAACTGCTGCGGTAAGAACTCCGCGAAAGCGAAAACCAGATGCCATGTTGTCCGCTCAACCTTTCAAAGCTGATAGCCTGACTGAATCGCCTTGACGATCTTGGACTTCAGCAAATTGTTTTCATTTTTCAGCTGTTGGATTTCCCATTGCTGAGTTTTCACGGTTTCTACCAGGTCCCCCATGGTCAGAGCCCCCGTGTTAAGCAGATCTTCCAGATAATTGAGTTTAGCCCCAAAGTCAACTTCGGCCTCTAAGACAGCCATTTGATAGGTTTCTTCGAGGGCCTCTAAGGCTAAAGGTCCTGTATCTTCGCGTTCAAACTGCGTGATTTTATCGGCAACCCGATAGATAGCCTGCGATAAGACAGACTGGGGTTTGTACAATAAGATGGGCAGTCGCGAGGCTAAGGCGACATCCTGTAAATCATCCCGATAAATCACCCCTAAATGCTCTAGGTCGACGCCTAAATATTCGCGGCAAGACCGACGGACTTTGGCAGTCTTGACCACATCTTTCGGGTCTTCCAGCATATTCATTAAAAAACGGGGTTGAAAGTTCTGAGTCGCTTGATGGTAGGTTTCCCAACTTTCCGGGTCTTTATTTTTCACTTCTTCTAAGAAGCGGGTCACATAAAGCTTTTGGGCCCCTGTCCCCGAAGCAATCAGTTTATCAAGCTGACGACGCGCCCACGAACCTTTGACAAATGAGTTTTCAAGGACTCGAAAGATCGCATTTTTTAAAAAGAAATAGGCGTTCAACGTGGAGGTTAAGGTAGGCGTCGCCACCAATATGCCGTGACTAGACAACAAAAAGAAATCTAGGGTATTGGCACTCGTGCCAGCGCCTAAGTCAAGAATCAAATAATCCGTCTCTGTAAGGCTTAAAAGGTTTTGAACAAGACTCTTTTTATGCGCGGGTTTCATATTGGCCATTCCAGGGATTTCATTGTCCCCAGGAATGAACCGCAAATTCTCTACTTCCGTGTCGATAATTAATTGAGAAAAATCCATGTGGGGGGAGTTAAAGAATGTCCCAATCCCCACGGGAACAGCCCGCAAGCCCAAAATCAAGTGAAGATTAGAGCCGCCTAAATCTAAATCGGCGAGAACCACTCGTTTGCCCGATTGAGCTAATGCCACCGCCAAGTTTGCTGCGACCAGCGATTTGCCGACGCCTCCCTTTCCGCTGGCGATGGGAATAATTTGCACCTTGAACCTCCGAGAGTCCTCGCGTAATTCTAATTCCGCACCTATCCACGGTCAAGGCTTTTCAGTATATTGGCGCGCATGGAACCTCAGGAAAAAAAGAAGCTCTGGCTGCACCGCTCCTTATTGGGTGCGGGGACACTTGTCCTTTTTTTGATACTCTTTTTTACACTCGGCCCAGCGGTTTTTGGGCAAAGTGCTGCTTCAGGGGTTTCTCCTGAAGAATCCCACTACGCCCAGATGTTTGCCCAGGTCCTGGCCTTTGTCGACAAGAACTATGTGGATAAAGTTGATGAACACAAACTTTTCGAAGGGGCCATGAAAGGGTTGTTCGAAAGCCTGAACGACCCCTACAGCTTCTACCTTTCCCAAAGCGAGCTCATGAGTCTGAACGATACCACCACAGGGGAGTTCGGCGGCATTGGCCTTTATGTAGAAAAAGCCGACCCTGCGGTAGCCGCAAAAAGTGGTAATCCTCGAGATAAGTATGTCGAAATTGTCGCCCCCATTGAAGACACCCCAGCCTGGAAGGCAGGGATTCTCGCTGGGGATGAAATCACGAAGATTAATGGTGAAGCCGTAGATAACTTGAGTCTCACCAAGGTCTTGGACCTTTTGAGAGGGAAAGCCGGCACGGAGGTCAAACTGACCGTATTACGTGGTAAGGCCACCTTGCTGAACTTTACCTTAAACCGCGCAATTATTCAGGTTCCCAGCGTAAAAACTGCCTGGATTGCTCCAGATATTGCCTACCTTCGCATCATTCAATTTACAGCACATACCCC
>DAIDJJ010000035.1:0-18507 GCA_027451385.1 Spirochaetales bacterium
ACCCCCCATCCATTAAAGCAGCCTTCGAAGCGGTGACCTGAAAGCCAGAACCCATGAGGTCATGATTAGGGGTCAAATAGCTCGCAAAACGTTCCATCCGGTAGGGTGCCGCTAAAACTCCCACCACACCAAGAATTGCCGCAAACCCTAGCACTACCCAAAAATAGCGCAACTTGACCCCTGCTAAAAAAAACATGTTCAAAATCACAAAAAGGATGAACATTGAGGTGGAATAATCGTTTTGGAGTAGCGCCAAGAGAACAAAAGCAAAACTCAGACCAAAGGGTGGTAAAAGGGAGTGTTTCCAGTCATCGAGTTCTTTTTGTTTTTTAGCAAACATCGAAGCGAGGTACAAAACGACAACCAGTTTAACCAGTTCAGAAGGTTGAAAAGAAAACCCAAATTTCACTATCCAACGGCGGGCACCTAAAATATTTCCCGCATCCCAAATAGGAAGAAAAACCATCAGCATGAGAACAAACGAGATCAGCAATAACCAAGGCACAGCTTTTCGAACAGCTGCCCAGGAAACATGCGACAAATACCAAGCCAGAACTGAACCGATAACAAGAAGAAAAAATTGTCTTTGTACAAAAAACCAGGGATTATGAGCCAGAGTTTCACCTTTAAAAAAAGAAGCGGAAAAAAGCACAACAAGTCCCAAGGCCGGCAAAAAGGTTAATACCGCCAAGAGGAGTAAGTCTGTTTGAGTCTTTGTTCCTTTTTCTAGATGAAACCGTGGAAACATTCCCTAACCTTTCTTACTGTAATTTGAGGGTTGATAAACCCAAGATGGCAAACAGTCCACCCAGCATCCAAAACCGCGTGACTACTTTGGTTTCAGCCCAACCAGACAACTCAAAATGATGGTGCAATGGAGCCATGCGAAAAATTCGTTTTTTCGTTCGTTTGTACCAGAAGACCTGAATCATGACAGAAAGCGTCTCCATCACAAACACCCCACCAAGAATAACCAAAAGGATTTCTTTTTTTAAAAGAACCGAAATTAAACCAAAGAGGCCACCCAGAGCCAACGAACCTGTATCTCCCATAAAAACTTCGGCAGGATGAGTATTAAACCACAAAAAGCCTACAGCAGCTCCCACTAAAGCCAAACAAAAAATCGCGACTTCTCCCCCCCAGGGAACATAAGGAATCTGAAGGTAGTCAGCATAATCATGCCGTCCGGAAACATATCCGATCGCGGCAAAAGCCAAGCCAACCATGATGACCAAGCCTGTGGCCAAACCGTCTAGGCCATCCGTTAAGTTGACAGCGTTCGACCAGCCAATCATCAAGAACATACCAAATGGTATGTAGAGAAGTCCTGCGCTCAGACCAGCAAAATGCCATTGGGATAATTCCAAAATAGGGTACTTGAGAAAAGGCAAATACAAGGCTGTAGAAAAATTGGTCGTGAAAAACAACAGAATCATGCAAAGTGCAGAGATAAAAAATTGGCCTGCAATTTTACCCCAACTGGGCAACCCTTTTGAGTTTTTCCCTAAGATTTTCAAAAGGTCATCCGCAAACCCAATCCCCCCGAAACCCACTACAGCCAGAAGGAGAATCCATGTCACCGGCTGAGTTAGATCCATCCACAACAATGCGGCAACAACGATGGCTATCAACATTAACAGCCCCCCCATGGTCGGGGTTCCAGCTTTGACCAGATGGGACTGTGGGCCATCAGTACGAACTTCTTGTCCTGCTTTCAGTTCACGAAGTTTACGAATCACCCAAGGTCCAAAAAGGAACGCTAAAACCAAGGCGGTGACAGCCGCATAAGCTGAGCGAACCGTAATGTAGTGCAAAACATTGAGCACGGTAAGATGACTAACTAAGGGATAAAGTAAATTATAAAACATGAGAATCCTTCCCGTTCTGAACTTTCCACAATTCTGCTAAACGTTCCAAGGCCATACTGCGAGACGCTTTTAGGACAACCAAATCTCCTTCTTTCACCTCGCGAGATACCCAAGCTCGTAATTGATCAAAATCATTTGTCCAAGCCATTTTCCCCTTGAAACCTGAAGCTTGGGCACTTTCAAACGAGACTTGGGCTTCATCGCCAAACCAAAACAGGCAGTCAGCCCCGCAAGAGTGGGCTCGTCGTCCCAACTCTCGGTGCAAGACCTCGCTTTCCCGTCCTAGTTCCTTCATACTCCCTAAGACAGCAACTTTTTTTCCACGAGCCTGAAAACTAGCTAAAGCTTCCAAAAGCGCAGTCATAGAATCCAAGTTCGCATTGTAGCAATCCATAACAAGGTCCACGTCACCCCTCACAACCTGCGAGCGTCCAAACGAAGCCGTTACAGATTCTAACCCCTCGACAACATCAGAGACGGAAAGTCCAAGGACCTCTGAGGCTTTAGCAACAGCCAGGGCATTCAGGACATTCACTTTCCCAGGCAGTCTCAACCATATGGGCCGACCTTTCCAGGACCAACGGGTCCCCTCTAACCCCAGATCCGAATCAAAATGAAAGTCAGGGTCCTCCACACCAAATTTCACCACCTGGCCTGTGAAGCCCTCAACCAACACTGGCCAGAGGTCACAAGCGGCCGGCAATACCGCTACACAGTCCTTACCGGCGTTAGAATAAATTTTCTTTTTTTCTAAAGCTATACCTTCTCGGCTGCCGAGAATACCGATATGGGCAGTCCCAATGTTTGTCACGATTGCCAGTTCAGGAAAAGCTGCTCGTTGAAGTCGATCCATTTCCCCCTGGTGATTGATGCCCATTTCAAAAATGGCCCAGCGGTGTCCATCTGCAACGGATAAGCAAGACATCGGCAAACCAATCTCACTGTTCAGATTTCCTGGTGTGGCCCAGGTGGAAGCATGGCGTGAAAATACCGCCGCTAACATTTCTTTCGTGGTGGTTTTTCCATTGCTTCCCGTCACACCAAGGCGACCTAAATTGGACAAGCGACTCAAATGCGCCCTGGCTACTTCTGCCATGACATCCAAAGGCTCTTCTACAAATGCCAACGCAGCCTGAGGCAAACCAACCAACTGTGGTCCGACCTTCTCTTGCTGGGATTTTTGAGCTAAAACCGCGCTAGCTCCATTTTCAAAAGCTTTTCGAATAAACTGATGACCGTCGGTTTTTTCACCTGGCAAAGCTGCAAAAAGCGCACCAGCGTGCGCTTCTCTCGAGTCAACCACCAAAGTCGTGACGCCTTCCCAAGCCTCGATAGCCCCCCTTAAATGGGCATCACCCCAAATGTTTTTCCATGTCGAAATGGGGAGTGGTTTCAAGGAGTCCCGTCCTTCGTAAAGCGAATCTTTAAAGACTGTTCAGATTTGAGTTGATTCAGGCCTAAATGATCCTGAGCCAGAGAATCAATCCTTTCGGGTGACGAGAGAACGCTGATTCCCGTTAACAATTGCTGATTGCGTTCAACCAAGGTGCTTTGCAACTGTTCGCGAGTTTGAATGTTTTTTTCTACCGCCTGATAATGTACCGACTGAGCAACGACCACAAACAAAAACAGCGGCGCAGTTAAAAGACAAAACAAAACCACTTTACGGCTCACAACTCCTCCTCTCGAGATTCTCTCAGTTTTTCAATCACACGCAGTTTAGCGCTCCTTGAAGGAGGATTTGCTAAACTTTCCTGTTCCGTGGCGACAACAGGCTTTCGAGTTAAATCCTTGGCCAAAGCCAAACGAGAACAGGTACACCGGGGTTGTTCGGGGGGGCAAACACACACTTTCGCCCAATCCCGAAACGCCGTTTTGACAATTCTGTCCTCTAAAGAATGAAAACTGATCACCGCGAGCCGTCCCCCTTTCGCCAAAACTTGAAAGGCTTTCCCCAAAGCCGATTCTAAACGTTCCAGCTCATGATTCACCACGATCCGTAAAGCCTGAAAGCTTTTCGTCGCAGGATGAAGACGTCCGTGGCGCACGGGTGGAGGAACGGCCTCCCAGATTATATCGGCCAACTGTTTTGCTGACTCAATCCGTTCCTTTGTCCTCGTGTTGAGGATTGCCTTAGCAATTCGACGAGAAAGGGTTTCTTCGCCAAACTTCCAAAACAAATCCGCCAGTTCTTTTTCGTTCCAAGAATTCACAATATCCGCCGCACTGACAGGTTCGGCGGTTGATAAGCGCATATCTAATGGCTCATCGCTTTGAAAACTGAACCCCCTTCCACTTTCCACATAGTGGAAAATCGATATCCCTAAATCCATTAAGATGAACTTAGGCTTTTCCTGCCACCACTGCTCGGCCAGAGGCAGACCCTCATCAAACCACGTATGAACAAAACGTACACGCTCTGCGTAAGACTCAAGACGCAATCGAGCCTTTTGTTGAATGACCTCATCAGCATCAAAACAAACCAAACGGCTCAAAGGAAAACGATGCAACAAACCTTCACTGTGACCACCTTCTCCGGTGGTCGCATCCAAAGCGACTCCTCCCTTGTTCAGCTCAGCAAAGCTGAGAACTTCTTCCAATAACACCGGAGTGTGGCGAATTTCCATGCTCACTCCTTCGGCCAAGCTATGGACAAGCCCTGCACTAAGCCGGGAAGATTTTCGTTCGTCGCCTCCTGGTAAGCCATAAACGCCGCTTCATCCCAAATTTCTAAGTGAGTCCGTATCCCCACCACCACGCAGTCCTTAGTCAGACCTGCGTATTCACGCAGTAAAGAAGACACACCAATTCGACCAGTTTTATCGACTTCAATTTCTAGGGCACTCCCAATGATTCTTCTCTGAATCATGAGATCACGGGAACTAAACATCCCCAAAGACTCCTGAATCGTCTTCGAAAAAACCTCCCACTTGGCTGGGGAAAACAGCCACAAGCACTTATCAATCGCCTTGGTGAGAATCAGAGCATCACTCTGAAACTCGCTACGGAGCTTGGTTGGTATGAGGAGTCTTCCTTTATCATCCAAGGCCGCACGAAACTCACC
Source organism: Spirochaetales bacterium (assembly GCA_027451385.1). Taxonomy (GTDB): domain Bacteria; phylum Spirochaetota; class Spirochaetia; order JABEVK01; family JABEVK01; genus JABEVK01. Next base: position 4,933 of record DAIDJJ010000035.1, read on the forward strand.
CGTTAACATACGATATTACCACAATCCCCCGAATTTCCCCACTTTATCCCACTTGATTCCATAGTAAGGGTAGAAATTCTCTTGTCAAGAAACTCAAGTGGACCAAAAAATGAGATTTCGTTATTTTTGAACCAAGATACTATACCGGCGTTAAGCAGAGCCTAAGATTCCCCTTGACGGGAGCTTTTTAGAACATCATCCTGAGTATCTATGGAATGGACGACGAGAAGGCTGTGCTACCCCGAGGGGGATGAGCGAGAAATAGATTTTGCCCCCCCCTTCAATGTTCTTTTGGATCTGAATGGCCAGGTACTGCCGTTGCCTCTTCATTCAGAAAAGACCTTGGCGTACCGTGTGTATTCCGTCAGGAAAAAAGAAGGTCGTGGTGAGACAATAATTCAGTATTTTTTAGAGCTTGTGCCAGCCTTCGAACTACGGGGCTTTGTAAGGTAGTTAAGGAATTTTTCGAAAGATTCTATAATCGATGAAGGGAAATATATTGTTCTTTTTCTCAAGGCTAGTCAGCCACTCCGTATTGACAGCATTAGAAGAAAGTGACTCATAAATGCGGTTGAAGTTAGAGATGTGCTCCTTCACGCGCTTTTCAGCATATCCCACCGTGGTCCCCATTTTTAAAATCAAAGGCCAGTCGGAGGCTTGTGCCAACAAGACTTCGCGGGCCGCTTGGTTAAGGGCTCGTTCCTTGCGGCCTTGAATATCCGGAAAACGTTCGACAAGTTCTGACATCCGTTTAACGATTTGGTGGGTATGCCGCAGAATCCAATCGTTCGCACCATCCACCCAAACTTCGGCATAACCGCCTGTGGCCCAGGAGCTAAAGGGAATTTCTGTCTTTTGAAACTCAGTTTCATCAAGAAGTACATCACCAGGAGTAACAAAACCTACTTCAGGACGGTTCACCGCTTCTCGAAACACGGCGTCAATCCATTGGGGACCTTCAAACCACCAGTGTCCAAAAAGTTCCGCATTAAAGGGTGCCGTCACCAAGGGAACCCGGTCAAATCCAACGTCGGACAATTGTTTTGCGTGTCTCAATCGGGCTTCTAAAAAGGCTTTCGCGTGTTCAACAACTTTTTGGGAGGCTACGTCTGGTTGGTAAGGCAACTTGTGATCCGTTGCCCCCGTCACAGAATGATATTTAAACCCGGTAGCAAACCGACCATTTGCCCCTTCCGTATACGCCTCTAGGTACTTTTCATCCAAATCAAAACCAATATCGCGGTAGAAATCCCGATAAACAGGGTCACTGGGATACCCTTTATCCCGCGACCAAACAGCATTCGTCGAAGTCATATCTCGAGGAAAGACCAACATCCCATTGGCTAAAGAAACAGGGGCAAAGACTCCACGAAGGGGAAAGTCTTTTCCTAAAAGCACGGCATGGGAAGCACTGAAGAAATATTCAATTTTATTTCGTTTCAAGAGGGTTTCTAGCCCAGGATAATAGGCACATTCCGGAATCCAAAATCCACGGGGTAACCGTGAGAAATTTCGTTGATAGGATTCTATGGCAACTTGAATCTGAGCCGTGATGGCCTCGGGGGAATCTTGATACAAGGGAAGAACCGCATGAGTGGCGGCGGTAGTTAAGATCTCCAGGTAGCCTTTTTTCTGAAAGTACGAAAATCCTCGTAAAATATTCCCTTGATAAACGTCTATAAAATCACCTTGGTTATGCTTGTACAAACGTCGGTACATTTGAGCGACTTTGTTCATCACAGGGTCGGCAGCAGTTCGGTTCAGCTCTTTCTCAGCAAGTTCTATTTGAAGTTCTAAATACCGCCGGTAGCGGTCCTTCAAAAGTGGGTCCGTCAGCATGGCTGTCAGTGTAGGTGAAAAGGACATGGTGAGACGAAACGGAACACCATCCTCTTCTAACTTATGAAAGACGCGTAATAAAGGCAGATAAGTTTCTGATAGGGCTTCAAATAACCAGCGTTCCTCTAAAAAAACGGAATATTCTGGATGCCTGACGAAAGGCAGGTGCGCATTCAAAATCAGGGCAATTTCCACATTTTTCATGCTTGTTCCTCAAAAACGGATTCATCCCAGTCACCAACCCTTTGAGGGATTCCGCTGGAAGCTTTTCCTTCTGTCACAGTTTCTTGATAAGGTTCACACAGTTTGAGCCCAGATAGTTCCAGTAAGCGTTTTTTTTGGGGATCCTCTGAGGCTTTTTCTAAATACGGTGGCTCGTCAAACGGGGCTTGTAAAGCTGTGGTACGAGATAAAAACCGCGTTTCTCGTTCAAACAAGGCATGCAGTTCTAATTGATACCAGCTTCCTGCCGTGGGGAGGTGAATGTAACGTGTTCCTACCGCTTGGGAAAGAGGAATCAAAAAACTCGAGATCACGTCCCCGTCTTTTGCCTCTTTCTCAAGAACTTTAAGGCCAAAGCTACGAAACGAGATTTCTTTGGCCCAGCTTTCCTGAATGCTCTTACGGACTTCCCAAACAGCTAAAGCCCAAGTGGGGTCTCGCAAAAAGAGCAAAACCGTATCATCGTCGTAGGCTTCTAAGAGTTCTGGCAACACCGGTTCTGGCTCGACGCGGGTTAAATCTTCGGCATGAAGAGAAAACTTCGACTCTTCAATTTTAATGATCAGATTTTTAAGTTTTTCCCGTTCCCGCTGATCCTCTTCATAGGCCTCAAGCAACTCTTCAATCAGATCTTCTCGACTGGCCTCAGGGTCAAAATCCAGGTTCTCTTTTCGGGACAGCTCAAGGAGGGCACTCAAGGGCAATCCTTCCAATCGGTCTCTGGTCATTTCCCCCCCTTCCTTTCAGGCTCACACTAAGAAAATTTTCTAAGGGGTGTCAAGTGGCCTAGGATTTGTCCTTTACAAGGCCAACTTTGAGAACGAAAATAAAGGAAATGAAGGAATTTGTTTTAGCTGGTCATTTTTATCTTCCCCCTGGTCTTGACCCTTGGACAGGGCTTCGTTCAGATCTTTCTTCCGAACGAAAAGGCCGTACTCAGTGGAAAAAACTGCTCAACGAATGCTACGGTGCGAATTCTGCTTCACGAGTCTTAGGGGAACATGGGAAAGTCCGATCGATCGTGAATAACTATACATATATGACCTTCAGTTTTTCGCCTTTTTTGCTGGATGAGCTTGCGGGAGAAGCTCCCAATGTCTACCGAAGGGTCCAGCAAGCTGATCGAGAAAGTTTGGAAACCTGGGGGCATGGAAATGCCCTGGCTCAACTTCCCCACTCAGTTATCCTTCCTTTAGTCCGACCTCAAGACCTCGAACTCCAACTTGATTGGGCTCTTCAAGCTTTCCAGCATCATTTTGGACGAAAACCCGAAGGAATGATTCTTCCTGAACATGCCATTTCCTTCCCGGTAGTAGACGCTTTGATTGAACGGGGCATCCGATTTATACTTTTATCTCCTTGGCAAGTTCACGGACTGTTAAAGCGTGGTGAAGCGTCTTGGACGGATTTAGGAAATTCAGGCGCACCTCAGGATCGTCCCTTTGCGATAGATAGGCCGTCTGGCACTTTGGCTGTATTTTTTCCCCAAACGAGCCTTAGTACGGGAATGGCCGGTGGGCATTTACTGAAAGATGCTTTGGAATTAGCGCATCAAATTCGACAGATTGCGGATCAGAATGAAGGACCTTTAGTTTCAGCCTCTGTAGATGGCCGTTGGTTTGGTTTTTGGGAGCCCTTCGGGGATATGTGCCTGGCTGCGCTTTGGGAACATCTTTCTCAAACTGTACATCTACAACTCAGCAATTACGGCGCTATCTTAGAACGACACCCCCCCCAAGAACTGGTAAAACTCAAACGAGGCCATGAGGATTTGGGCTGTTCCAGTACTTGCAGTCATGGGGTAGAACGCTGGCGCGGAGTCTGCGGTTGTGCAGAATTGTCTCAAGAGGGGGAAGCTCCAACCTGGAAAACTCCTTTAAGACAGGTGATGACGAAGTTACAAGACACCTTGGATGAGTGTGTTACTCAGGCTCTTGAAGATCTCCAATGGCCTTTAGAGCAAGATTTTCGACGTTTTGTGGCTGAATTGCGATGGCCAAGTCACTCCCAGCCCCAACTCTCTGATCGTACTCCAGAGGAGCAATTTCTTTTTCATACAGCCAAAGAAATTGTTTTGGGAGAACAAGCGCTTTTGTCGAACGTTCTTTTTGAAGGATCTTCCCCCACCCACCCCCAAGCTTTGGAGGTTTGGGCCCAAACAGCCCATACCTTGGACTTAATGACCGACTTGACCGCGCAAGATGTCGAATTTAATTTTCTTGAGGACTTATCTTTAACCCCTGTTCCAGGTTACTTGAGCGGGGAAGATTTTTTTCGACAAATCGTTCTTCCTGAAAAGAAAGATGCGACGTATCCTGCCGCCCTTTTTTTATTAGACCATTTTGTTCAAACTCATTTAGAAGACGAGGTAGTTCTGGGGAATTACCGCCTCGATTCCCTGGATCAAGCCAAAGAACAAATCGCCGAAAAGGTATTCCGGTACAGCGGTCGAGTGAAGTTTACCGAGATTTCCCGCCTGCAAACTTGGGAATTTCATTATGCTCTGGTCGAAGACCTTCAAGAAGGAGTAAGCCTGTTTCTTAGGCCCACCCAAGACCAGAACCCTCCTCAGGCTTTTGATTTGACGAAACTACCTCAAGGAGAACGCGATCAAATTATTGGAATGCTGAGTGGAGACCTTGAGAACCTTTTAGCCGAAGCCACCGAAACTCTGTTTCCCCTTTTACGCAAATCTTTAGTTTATTCCAAACTTTTAGGGAGTGAACCGCTTTCGGTCACCAAAGCCCTGGTGGGCTTAGTTGTCAACAGACGCCTAGCGAAGGCCATAACCGTTGGCTTACCCCACCAATCTGAAGAGGTGTTGAGGCAACTAGAACAAGAATTTGGATTCGCCAGAGAATTCGAGATTCCTTTAGAAGACGCACGTTTACAAGTTCAAGTCTCTCGCTGGCTAGCAGAAACCCTCAGTGGCCCTCTCCACTTTTTATCTAGCGACACCCTGGAATACATCAGCAAAGTGCTGGGATTAATGACTCAAAACCAACTCAAACCCCAGTCCACAGTAGCACAAACTCTTGCGTATGAAGCCCTCACCGGAATTGGTCTAGAGCTTGCCGATCAGTTAGATTCCCAGCAGTGGGAAGTTCTTCCCCGCTTACGCAATCTGATCCGCCTAGGAGAACTCTTAAACTTGGAGACACAAGTTCTTCAAAAGCGCATTCTTCATCTACCGCCGACTTAACCTGGTAACTGAGCTGCCACCATCATGACATCCCCTGTTCCAACAACCTTGACGAGGCGGTCTAAGACGGCCTTTTTCCAGGGGTGTCCAAGACCTCGAGCCAACCCACCCCACGTCCGAAAAGCTCGAATGGTTAAGCCGCACGAGGTGAGGAGCTGTAACAAATTCTTTTTTGAAAACAAGTATAAGTGGTCGGCTATGGCCGAGCGCCATTGTGCGCCCAACCAGCGGGCCTGCCAACCATCTGTATTAGGTGTGGTGACCAACACCCAGCCCTTAGGTTTGACCAAACGGACCACGTCCTTCATAAATTCTCGAGGAAAATTGACGTGCTCAATCAAGTGACTGAAATGCACCACATCGAAACTTTGATCAGAAAAACCAGCCTCAGAAAGAGTTCCAGGAAAGATCTCCACCCCACGCTGGGAACGCCCCCAGGCTGCCGATGCCGCACAGACCTCAACCCCTTGGACTTGCCAATCTTTTGCTTTCATCGCTTCCAGGAGCATTCCTGTTGCGCAACCAATGTCTAAGAAACTTCGTCCCAGACCCGTTGCCCCGATTCTACGGTCAAACTGGATATCTTTCAGACCCAATTTCATTAAAGTCAAAAAATCGGCTTCATTTTGTTTTTCATAATCAAAGTACAACTGATCGTAGCGCTTCAGAATCGATTCCGTGAGCGGTTGAGGATTTTGGTAAATTACCCCACAACCCAAGCATTGGACAAAAGAAAACTCCTGGCAGTCCCAATGCGGGCGAAATTGCCCCGAACCACACAAATCACATGAAATAAGACGAGAAGATTCATCTACAGGTCGACTCGAGTACGTTTTAACAGCTGACACGATCAGGAACTACTGCCTAAAATATGAAAGGTCTTTCCTGACTCTTTACCTTGAAAATCTTTTACCACTAGTTCAAGAATATTGGTCCCCTGATTCAGGAAAATCTTGCCCAAGCGCCATTCATGATCACCCACAATCACGTCGCTTAAAGGCTTACCTGTCCCTTTTATGGTAAATTGGCCATTTTTATCTTGAAGGCTGGTCAAGGCTGTACGGAACACTTCATTCCCATTCAAGTAAGCTGAGACAGAGTACAAACCTTTCTGACTATTACCAGAGTCGCTACTCCCCGGGTCAACGGCATCGACATAAAGAGTCCAATACCCCACACTAAAATGCGAATGAGCAAACAAAGACGCGGAAGACTCAGGAGAATCCCCTACCAATTTCACATCGAGAATAATTGGCGAACGCTCGTCGGCCCTAGGTGGGAATACTAAGAGAGGATTCACGATTTCACCCAATTGCTGATCAAACACCATCAGTTGATGTCGCGTAGGAGTGGGGGATGTTGTCACGGTTTGAGCATTCGGAATTGTTCCAAGCGGATCGCCAGAGGCGACAGAGACAGACGTTAACCAGGGTTGTGGTTGTAGTCCTGAAACTAACGTTCTGAGTTGATCAGAATGCGCCACGACCACAAAGCCTCCCAAACTGGAAGGCAAATTCTGAGCACTCCCGGTGTCTGGAGTAAACGAAAAGATGACCTGTCCCTTTTCGGGAGCATTAAGGTTAGATGCCGTAGTTTCAAACTCTAACCCTGGTTCATAACTGTTTCCGGTACGTTGAGCAAAGTTTTTACGAATTTTAAAGTCTGGTGTGGGCCAATCATAGGCAAAAGCCTGTGAGAGACAGAGTCCAACAAAGAAGAAGCTAAAAAATAGCGAGTAAGGAAGAGCTTTTTTCATTGAAGTTCCCTTTTCATGATCAAAACAAATTGATCTGCGACGAGTATAATCCGGTTACCTTCTTGAAAGAGCAAGGCATGTTGGGCCTGAAAGGGGGAAAATAACAAAGCTCGTCCCGAGGTGGACCAAACATGCAGTATACTTGCCGTTCCCCCACCAGTGACAGAAGTCATAAGCCCCATGGAATTGTCATAAATCAGGGATTTCAGTTGCCCCTGAAGCGGCATCACAGCCTCGTGGTCGGATTTCAGATTGAGAAGATGAAAATCTTGTTGTGATACAAAATAGGCCCAACGATCCCCGCCCAAAAAGCCCAAGGGCGTAGGATAGGGCTTTTGATCAGACAACTCTTGGTGAAATATGGGATGAAACTCGTTGGAACCCCGTTCTAAGACCAAAAACCGTTTCGGTAACATTCCCGAAAGCAAGAGGATGTGCTTTTCATCAGAAGAAATTGCCGTGTTGTAAATAACAGGGTATTGACTGCCCCCCGGGTTAAAGGAACCTCGAGTGGTCCCTGTCTTATCATAAACAGAGATCCGTCCATCGAGAGAACCAACAACCGTGAGCGTCGGACCGGCCGCAAGGGCCGTGATGATACTCGTTCGATCTTTGCTCCAAAGCTTATTTCCCTTCAAGTCGTATTCTGTTACCCCTAAACGGTCATTGTTAAAGGTATAAAAGCGTTGTCCCAACCAGTAGGGATACTGCTTACCAGAAAGATGGAACAAAGGACCAGAAGCAGAAGTGACCATGGTTTGATCTGAAGTCTCATCATACCAGGCATCATTCACCCCCGAAACCGCTTCTAAGGTTCTGGCTGGGCGAAAAAACACGGGCTCCCCCTCTTTGGTTAAGCCAACAACATTTTGTCCAACCAGAATTAAACGCTCGTAAGAGGTTTGAGAATCCGGGGGTAACGAGGTCATCGAAACAGCCTTGAGAGGAACAAGGAAACTATCTTTTCCTAAGGCCCGGGGAAAAACCAAAAGGTAGATCAAAATACAAAGGAGAATTAAAATGAGCCACAAGGCATTTTTATTTTTTTCTCGAGAACTGGAATAACCAAAATAGGACATAGACCCAAGAATACCGGTCGCTCACCCCCCTGTCAATTCTGAACAGGACGGCGTTTTTGATCACTTTCGAGTTTCTGCTCCCAGATCTCAATCTTTTTTCGAACGTTTTCAACGTCCGCATGGTGATTCAAAGCTTGGTGCAATAACTTCAGGGCATTGAGGTAACGAATTGCCATGCGAAAATCATCTGAGCGCAAGGTCGAAAGTTCATAACGTTCACGGTATTTTAAGGCACTTTGTTCGAGCAACTTTAAGGCTAAATTGACATGTTGGACAGTAACTTCGTAAGCTTCCGCCTGAGTATCCATGTTTTGAAAAAGGGTTTTCGCTTGCAAAAGGTTTTTGACCACAGTGGCAAACCTGGCTTCCAGTTCAACAAAAGCCCATTTCCACTTGGTATTATCACCATAACCGTCCACCACCGACTGCAAGGCAAAACCAGTTTTCACAATCAATCGCCAACGTTGAGCATAGTCCAACGAACTCACTAAAGAGAGCTTAGCTTCCAGTTCAGACCAGGGAGTATCTATGGAATTGGTTACTACCTGTTCTAAATATATGATGACCTTGTACGCAACTTTTCTGGCCTCATTCAGAAAACCTTCATTTTTTACATTGAGAAGGGTAACCGAAAGCTCATTCATCACCACATAGTACGAAAGAATATTCAAATTTTCTTCGGCAAGACGAATTTTCTTAAATTCAACACCGGTCGTATCTCTTTCGATGACTTGGAGGATGAGGTTTTCACGGTTTTGAAAGTCTTCAATGGCTTTCTTATAAACCTGAATCGCGTCCAGGTACCGTTTTCGCGCGTCAATACCGACTTTCGCCATCTTTACCCGCCTTACTTGCTGGAAGCAATCAGTTCACGGGCATGTTCAAGGCCCGCTGAACTTCCCCCTCCCGACAGCATTCTCGCGATTTCATGAACTCGTTCTTCACCCGAGATCACCTGAACCTGTGTTACCGTCCGTTCACCCAAAACCTGTTTTTCGATCTTGAGATGATGGTCAGCATACGCCGCTATCGAGGCCAAATGTGTCACACATAAAACCTGCTTTTGCTGCGATAGACGTTTGAGATAACGACCCAGGGACTTTCCGATCTCACCGCCGATCCCTGTGTCGATTTCATCAAATATAAGTATCGGTATTTGGTCAGCTTCACTTAAGATTGATTTTAAGGCTAACATGACGCGGGACAGTTCTCCCCCTGAAGCGGTTTCCCGCAAGGGCCTCAACGGCTCCCCCCAGTTGGCAGCCCATAAGAAATCTACTGAGTCCAAGCCCCAAATACTGCACAAGGGTTTACCTGAGTCCCCAATTTTTCGAGAAATGGCAATTTGAAACCGGGCCTTGGGCATACCTAAATCGGCCAGAGCTTCAACAACCTGAATTTCTAAGGCTTTGGCGGCCGCTTGACGTCTCTCGGAAATTGCCACAGCTTTTTGAATAACGAGACGTTCTTGCTCGGCGGTTTGGTTGGCTAATTTTTCTGCCGAAGCACTAGAATCTTCCCACTGAGTCAACTTTTCTTCTGCAGAGGATAAGGTCCGGAGAACTTGCTCGACGCCCGGTCCATAACGCTTTTCCAACCCGTGTAAAACAGCTAAGCGGTCATTCAGTTCTTCGAGCCGATTGGGATCGAATAATAAGCCCCTTCGGTAGGCGGCAAGACTTTCTTCCAGATCTTCCAGTTCATAAAAGACCGTCTCAAACCGCCTCAGACCTTCTTCCCAATTGGGATCAATCAACGCCACCGTTTCAAAACTAGGTTTAACTCGACGTAAAGCTGTGAGAACGGCTGAACGATCTTCGGAAAGAGTCGCTAATACCTCTGATAAGGCCACATGTAAACGCTCGTGTTGGTCCAATTTGGCTTTTTCCAGTTTGAGAGTCTCTTCTTCGTCGGGCTGGGGATTCGCTTTTCGAATTTCTTGAATGATCCATCGACATTTTTCCATCTCGGCTTCGCGGGACTCTTGGGCTGAAAGAAATTCTTCCCACTCTCTTTTTCGACGGCTCAATTCTTGGAAGTCTGACGCAAAGGTTGTGAGTTCGGCTTCTAACTGACCAAACCGGTCCAAAAGTTTCCGTTGTTGGTCGGTCGAAAATAAAGACTGATGTTCATGCTGTCCATGCAAGTCAAACAAATACCCCGTTAATTCTTCTAATTGACTTCGTGTGAGAGGGGCTCCCCCCGCATAAATTGTTCCCCGTTTTTGGGGACGAATGACACGACGTAAAATGAGTGGTCCTTCCTCTAAGGGGATACTATTTTCACTTAACCAAGAGGTGAATTCTGAGGTCGGTGTCACCTCGAGGAGTCCCGAAACCGCAGCTTCCTCGGCACCGCTACGAATCACATCCGCTTCAGCACGGGTTCCCATCAACAAGCCTAAGGCTCCGATTAAGATGGATTTTCCCGCCCCAGTTTCTCCGGTGAGAATATTCAAGCCAGGCTTAAAGGGCACCTGAAGTTTATCAATGAGGGCGTAATTCTGAACATTTAGCTCGGTCAACATTTTGGTTTTATTCCCTCACTTTAATTCAGTTTGGTCCGTACAACTTCGTAGAAGGAACGCCGATCTGACTTGACCAACAAAGCTTTATACGGAAGTTTTTCCATTTCAAGAATATCGTCTTCTTGCAACGGAAAGGCTTCACGACCATCTACCGTAAGGGTAAGCGGAATTCTCTGTTTTGGCTTCACCGAAATACGAATTCTTTCATGACTAGGCAAAACTATCGACCGATGCGTCAAGGAATGCGGACAGATCGGTGTCAAAATTAAAGCGTCGGTTTCTGGATGAAGGATAGGGCCTCCTGCCGATAGGGAATACGCTGTGGAGCCGGTGGGGGTGGCGATGATCAGACCATCGGCCCGATACTCGCCTAAGAACGTCCCCGTCAGCTCAACATCTAAAACCACCATACGAGAACTTAGAGAACCACTGACTACACAGTCATTCAAGCTATTAAATTCAAAAAGGACTTCACCATGACGATAAACTTTTCCAGACAGCATCAACCGTTGAGAAAGCCCCAGCTCTCCTTTCAGGTATTTATCTAGTGTAGCTTCCCATTCTTCGCGAACTACTTCCGTGATAAAGCCCACGGTCCCCAAATTGATGCCCAATATAGGAACCGATTGGGCATGAACTAATCCACAAGCAAAAAGAACGGTGCCGTCGCCGCCTAAAACCACGGCTAAGTCAACTTCTGGCATTTGAGCGACGAGAGGAAATCCGCGATACCGTAAATCGTAGGTTTTCAAACCGCGCTGTTGCAAATAGGCAAGAATGGCGTCCGCATAGACAGCCGCGTCTTCTTTATCCAGGTTGGCAACGACAGCAACATTGCGGACAGGCATACGTGACTCCTCTGAAAAACCTCCTAAGGGAGGGTTGCTAACACCTTTCCTAAGGTTTCCTCTTCTTTGGCTGTTAAAACCACGGGGAGTGGAAAAATCAGGGTATGAAGGGCAAGATAGCGAGCGTTAGGACATTCGGCAAGGGGTTCTGCCGAAACATGGAAAGCAGCTCGACATTCTACCCCCTTGCGTTCAGCGTAAGCTTGAGCTTCACGAGCACCTTGCACGAGAATTAATGAAAACCAAGGGGGGACGATGTCGGCATCACCCTCTTGATGAGGTTGTCGATGACTTTTTGCTAACTTTTGAAATAACCTACCCCGATGTTCCTTGCGTTTTTCGGCAAACTCCTCTTTTTGAGGCCATAAACCTAAAGCCAACGCGGCGTTGGGAGGAGGTAATAAATCCTCCGTTAAAGGTTTTCTCACAAAAAAACTTTCCAGATGTTTATGACTTCGCACGCCCAGAACAGCACCTCTGCCTGCCGTGATTAAACTTTCTTTTCCCAAGGACATAAAGACAGCGTCTCCACCAAGTCCTGCGGGAATTTGATCCCTGACCCCGCCCCAGCCCTGAGTAATGTCCTCAATAAAAAAGATACCGAGACTCTTCAAACTATTCAGATCCGGAAGAAAACCCAAGGAGGTATCACAAATCACGGCCCGAGGGTTTTGCTCCAGCAAGCGTTTAACACTGTTTAAGTCAAGCACAGGGCAATCTGCTAGAGTATCAGCCCAAAGGGGTATCGCCTCGTACTCTTCAAGAATGAGAGCCCATAAGGGGCTAGCCAGAGGAGAGAGAATGACTTTATCGCCAGGTAGTAACCTTAAGGAGCGCCATAGAAAACGCATTGCGGTAGATTCACTACCAAAGCACCAGGCTTCTGAGGTACTCCAAGACCGAGCAAAATCCCTAGCCAACCTTTCGGTTTGTTCCCCGGGAGTCCATTGATCGTTCATCATCAGCTCTAAGGCCTTATCCCACTCTTTACGGCGAACATAGGGTCGAGTCAGAGGAATCAGTGCCATTAGCGACCGTACTGAGAAATCAACTGTAGTTCACGAGGATCGAATAATTTTCGAATATCAAGAATGACTAAATACCCTTCGTCACTCGACACAACGCCTTGAATATATTCCGCGCCAATGCCACTGATGATTTGTGGGGGGGGTTGAATATTCTCAAGTTCTACCATCACAACACGAAGGATTTTATCAATGATGATGCCAATTTTGGTACCATTTATGTTGACAATAACCGAGCCGCTAAGCAATTCTTCGCCCTCGGCAAGTTGTAAACGCTTAATATGAAAACGGCGATGTAAACTAATAACAGGAATAATTTCGCCACGAAGGTTAAAAATCCCTTCTACATAAGATGGTGCGTTGGGAATAGGACGAACGGTTTCTACCTTCCAGATTTCATTCACATCCATGATATCTATGGCATACTGTTCGTTTCCCAGTTGAAAAGTGACAAATTGTTTTTGGTCGTCGTTTTCCACTCGAACCCCCTTCCCTATCATAGAATAATCGAAGGTCGAACAATTTGCAAAGAGGGATAAAAAGGGATGCCAAAGAAAGTTTAGGGTAAAAAAAGAGCCTGGCAACGACCTACTTTCCCGCGATAGCAGTATCATCGGCGCGGGAGAGCTTAACTTCCGTGTTCGGGATGGGAACGGGTGGGGCCTCTCCGCTATGGTCACCAGGCAATTAACAACAAAATAAGGGTGGTTGTTGAATGCGACAGAAGGGTGAATTAATAATATGGTCAAGCCTCACGGCGAATTAGTACTGGTCAGCTACGCCCCTTGCAGGGTTTATACTTCCAGCCTATCAACCAGGTAGTCTTCCTGGTGCCTTTAGGGGGGTTAAACCCCCAGGGATGTCTCATCTTGAGGTGGGCTTCCCACTTAGATGCTTTCAGCGGTTATCCCGTCCCCACATAGCTACCCAGCGCTTACCCTTGGCAGGATAACTGGTACACTAGAGGTGAGTCCGCCTCGGTCCTCTCGTACTAAAGGCAGGTCCTCTCAAACATCCAACGCCTGTGGCAGATAGGGACCGAACTGTCTCGCGACGTTCTGAACCCAGCTCACGTAC
>DAIDJJ010000036.1:0-4841 GCA_027451385.1 Spirochaetales bacterium
CCAACGGAGGTTTCCATGGAAAAAAAGACCGAACAAAAACTCTTTATCGTAACGGGAGCCTCACGAGGACTTGGAGCGGAATTGGTTCAAAGCCTTTTGGCCAAGGCCAGAGACTCAGGAAGACTCTTATCTCCCTCAGTCTCGGCCGCCAAACTCGTCGAACTTCTTCTGGGTTAAGTGGGATTTCGGTTTTGCTTATTCTGTAGAAACGGTAACCGCTTGAAGATCTTTGGCACTGGTGTGTTGTCGCTCAAAGCGATAGAAGGCCGCCGGTACAACAAAGAACGTCAAGATCGCCGAAGTCAAAACACCGCCTAACATGACCACACCGACCTTTTGGCCAAACTCAGCCCCTTGCCCCGAAGCAAACATCAATGGAAAGCTGATCATCAAAACGGTTAAAGTGGTCATGATGATGGGACGAAATCTTAACCCTGCGGCCTCGATCAAGGCGTGGGCCAAGGGCATTTTTCCAATCCGTTCCATGACAAATTCCAGGTAAATAATGGCGTTCTTGGCTGAAAGTCCAATCAGCATCAAAAGCCCCAGCATGGCAAACAGGTCCATACCGCCCCCGAACAAGTAGACAGCAATGAGGGCTCCGATCAAGGCTAAGGGAACCGGCATTAACAGATAAATGGGGTACTTCCACGAGTTAAACTGCGATGCCATGACTAAGTAGACCAAGAAGAGAGCCAGACCAAAAATCATCGGCAACAAAGTCCCCAACTGTGCGGCCAACGCTTGCGGACTAAAGGCCCCTCCGTTCGAAACATCTACCCCTTGCCCCACCAAACCAACTTTGATCAAATCGGCTTGCACCATATTTTGAAAAGCTAACGCGGGGGGAGCATTGGGTTTCAAGTCAATGTCGACAGTTGCCGAATACAACCGGTCATGACGGGTAATGCTCAATGGGGATTCCGTTAACACAAACGACCCTAGCTGCCTCATGCTCAGGTTGGTCTGCATGGTAGGGGAATACACTTGAAGATCCAAAAGAGATTGCGCTCCATGCAATAAAATCGGGTCGGCCATGACGTATACCGGGTAGCTAAGTCCCCCTTTCACGAGGTTTGAAGCCTGAATTCCCGTGGCATACGTCTCTAGGGCCAAGGCGATCTGCTGGGTTGTGATCCCAGTTCCTTTCAGGGCCGTTTGGTTGGGCATAAAATTCCGCTGGAAGGTCATATAATCCAAACTGGTCGTGACATCGACGGCGTAGGGATTTTTCTCGACCTCTTTACGAATCAGAGGTATGGTCTTTTTTAACAAATCAAAATCTGCCGAAGTAAAGGTACTTTCAGCCGTACCACCGCCAAAGCCCCCGGCATTGCCGCCATACCGAGCCGTATTGACGAATAATCGGGCCGAGGGTTGGGCCGCAATCAGGGGTAATAACTCTTTTCGCCACTCGGGGGCTAATTCAAAGACATTTTTACGCTCTTGAATAGGAACCAGCTGAATCGTCAAATCCGCGTCGGCTTGCCCCGCATGAATGAGAGTCTGAATGGTTTTGACTTCCTTTTTTTTCAGCAGGACGTTCTCTATCTTTCCCACATATTCATTTTCTATATCATCTGAGGTACCTGGTGGCATATGGAGAGTCACGTATAAAAGGCCGCCGTCCGAAGACGGTTGAAAGTTAAAGGGGATTTTGGGAACAAGGAAAACCACTGTCCCGACAAACATGGCCAGAGCGCCGATTAAAACCAGCCCATTAAACTTCAGAACCCCTTTCAAACTATGGACATACCGGTCACGAACCCAAGACACGATCGCCTCGGTCGCATTGTGCAACGTCATGGTTAGAGCTTGGGCAAAGGTTAACAGGACATGAAGCAAATAGTGAATCAAGGCTAAAAGGAGAGGGTAGAAGGGAATCAAAACCGCAGCTAGCCAAGTTTTGGTCACCAAAATAACAATCAGTCCTACAACAAGGAGCAAGATCCCAAAGCCGCTACGCCAGGCTTTCCAGCCCCAGCGTAGGGATTTACCCAGCCAAGTAAAGCTTCGGGCAAAGTCCTTCCAGTCGTAGTCTTTGGCCATGGGGGTATACGCCAAGCGAACTGTCAGAAAGAGCAATGCCTCTAACAACGAAAACAGAACGGCCGCAGACAAACCCAACGAGAACTGCATCAAGTAGCGGCCAATGACACCACCAATAAAACTGACAGGGATCAACACGGCTAAAAGGGACATCGAGGCAGCCACAACAGCAGAAAAAACCTCACTTGCCCCGCGAAGGACGGCTTCACGAAGGGGTATACCCATTCTTTGATACCGTTCGACGTTTTCGGCAATAACAATCGAGTCGTCGACGACTATACCGATGGCAACAATTAGAGCAAGAATGGAAACCAAATTAAAAGTGAAGCCTGCCAGGGCAAACAAAACGGGCCCCGCTGAAATCGCAATGGGAATGGCCAAAATGACCGAAAAGGCGGTGTTGAGGCGGCCTAAAAATAACAGAACAATGATCGCGACAACGATGGTCGTCGTAATCAGCTCTTGAAACGCTTGGTCCACCGAAGCCCGAATGGGACCCGTGGTATCGTTGCTGTACGCAAAATGATAACCTGTGGGTAGGTTGATGGTAGCCATAGCTTTGCGCACCCCATTACCTACCGAAACGGTATTCGAGTCGGTGGTTTTCAAAATCGACAAAAGGATGGCGGGGTGTCCGTTGATGCGGACATAGTCATTCGGTACGGGCATTTCACGTACGGTCCCCAAGTCGGCTACGGTGATGCCTCGGTTGGAATCCACCAAAGTTTGGCGAATCTGAGTCAGATCAACGGGTTGGGTATTGGTAGCAAAAGTCAGAGTATCTTTCCCAAGGGTTAACGAACCAATGGGAAGGTTCACTTCGTCGGCGGCAATGGCGGCTGTAACCGCTTGAGGGTTTAGGTTATAGAGTGCCAGACGGCTGGGGTCTAAAAGAACTTGAATTTGCCTAGAAACTAAGCCGTCAATTTGAATATTCGCGACCCCTGGAATGCGCTCCAACTGAGGGGTAAGTTGGTTTTGGATATAGTCTCCCACCGTATCCATGGCAATCCCATCTGCCCAGACACCGAACTGCACAATAGGTTGAGAATTGGGGTCAAAAGTGAGCACCATCGGGGCTTGAATTCCGGTAGGTAGGGTTGGTAAAATCCGAGAAACCGCTGCCGAAACATAGTTGGCGTCCACGTTTTTATCCGTACTTTGATCAAACGATAATCGGACACGACTGACCCCAGTCGAGCTTGTCGAGTCGATATCCTGCACCCCTTCAATCGAAGTGACTTGGTTTTCAATCGGCTCAGTAATTTCTTGGTTGATCACGTCCGGAGTCGCTCCGGTATAGTTGACCCGCACCAAAACGACAGGAATATTCAGTTCCGGCATCAGGTCGACACCAAGCGTCATGGTAGACACCACACCGAAGGCAAATATTCCTAAGAAGATGGCGACAGCCAAGACATATCTGGTCACCGAAAACTTGACCAAAGGGTTAACTTTCTGAAAAAGCTTGGTTTCGAGTTGAGCTAAGCCCCCCTGGGACTTTTCGGGCAAGTTGAGATTATTTTCTTGTGGGTTCGTAGGAAGATCCGAACTCATGACTGACCGCCTTGAGAGGTCTCTTGAGCTGTCATTAAACGAATGGGGGCTCCCGATAACAGTCCTGGCGGGGGCGAATCAATAACAACCGTCTGATCAGCTAGACCTGAAACTGCAGCTAAGGTTCCAGCCTCACCCAACACCGTAATGGGGGTCTTGACCGCTTTATTGTCTGCAACGGTAAAGACATAAGAAATACTGCCATCCGATTGTAGAGCAGAAACCGGGACGACCGCTCCTTTGGCTACCACGACCTCAAAGCGTACCGTTCCCACCACGCCAAAGGGAACTTTGATCGGTACTTTGGGCATGGCAGTCATAGGAAGCAAGCCGTTGACGGGGGCTCCGGGGAAGGAAGACACCGTAAGGGGATACGCCACCCCCGCGACTGTAAAGACGGCGGGTCTCCCCACGGTTAGGGAAATGGCATCAGAGGGAACCACATTAAAGCCGATCTGCTTTTGCGGTCCCACCATCGTAAAGGTTTGACTGGCCGGAGTGACGTATTGGCCAGGGTTCACATTGACCACCGTCAACTGACCAGTATAAGGGGCTTTCACAACAGTATAAGAAAGATTCAGTTTGGCTTGTTCCACCTGAACTTCTGCGGTTTGTATAGCTAACTTGAGCTGGGCCAAGGTTTGCTGATCGGCGTCTTTATACTGACTTAAAGCAATTTTGGCCGCTTCAAGGTTGGCTTGCGCCGACTGCAACTGAGACTGCGAAGTCGCCACGTCGGTCGAGGAGGCCCCTCCAATGGCAAAAAGTTGTTTACTGGCCTCATAGCCCTTTTCCGCGACGTCCACGGCGGCCTGAGCAGACTGAACTTGAAGCTTAAGTTTAGGACCATTCTGATCGTTGTTAGATTTTGTGATATCGTAATTGAGCTTGGCATTGGCCAACGCCGTTTCAGCCGTTTTCAACGTCAAAAGCAACTGAGAATCATCAATTTTGTAAACGGGTTCACCTTGACTGACATAGTCACCGGCTAAGTGATAGACCTTAGCTATCACTCCCGAAATCTGGGGGGCAACAGGAGATTGAACCACCGGTTGAACCGAACCAGCAACCTCACGATAGGTTGTCAGGTCTCGAAAAACCGCCTTGGTCGAAAGCACAGCCGTCGGTCCTCGTCCTGTACTTTCTGCAGATTTCTTATAGGGGGCACCCTGAGGTTTCGCCCCGGCCTCGCCTTTATGACAAGAAACGAGGGCCAAAGCCGCACCCAATAGAAC
>DAIDJJ010000036.1:4851-18431 GCA_027451385.1 Spirochaetales bacterium
TAGAACCAATCCACGAAAAAGTTGGCGGGTTTTCATAATTTCTCCTCAATTCCCATGTCTTGCATAAGTTGTAAAACCGCGAGCTGGGCGGCAATTTTTGCGCTCAAGGTAGCCAGTTGACCGTTAGTCAAATAGACCTCAGCGGTCAAATAGTTACTCAATGTATTCGTCCCCATACGCCATTGAATCTCTGCCACATCCAACAATTTTTGTAAAACTTGGGCATTTTCTACAGCAACATCCCAATTCTTTTTTTTGACGATGACCTGATTCCAGTCATTGGTTAAGGTAGCCGTCAAATTCGCCTTCCACTGGGCCGTTTGCAATTGGCTTAAGGCAACTTGTTCGTCAGAGATTTTGGCAGCCAAGGAGGTAGCTCCCGCATCAATCGTCGGTAAACCGATTTTGGCCCCTGCGGTAAAGGTCACAGCACTGGTATTGCGGTAGAGGTCAAAACCATAGTTCATTCCTCCTGTGACGGTCGCGGTGATTCCGTTTTGGGCTAACACCAAAGTTTTATTCAGCAATGCAGCCTGTCGAGATAAGGCAAACTCTTTCGGCTCTACCCGATGTGCTAAGGCCGTTTCCCAAGCCTGTTGATAGGTACTCACGGGCAGGGTGGGCATGGGGGGGGAAACTACTTGATATTGGGCGTCCTCAGGACGTCCAATCAAAGCAGAAAGGGTCATCCTCGCCACTTGGAGAGACACCTGGCCGCTTTCTAGTCCGACTTGTGCCGAATGCAGGTTGGCCGCCGCTTGTTCTAAGTCAACTTGTGTTGCCTTACTGACTTGGACGTTAATTTTGACAATGTCGTACTGTTTTTGACGCTGTTCTAAGGTTTTTTTCAACAAATCCAAGTTTTCTTGTGCCGAGGCCAAGTTGTAATAGGCTTGCTCTATGCCAAAAACTTGACTAATACGGTTGGCTCGATCGGTTAGAATGGCATTTTCGTACTGAATTTGATCGGAATCAACGGTGGCTTGCGATTGTCCCCCCGGATAACCATCCCAAACGGTTTGCGACAAATTGACGCCAAGTGCCCCGTAGTCTGTACTCGAACCATCTGTATTTTTCTGAAAAGTCCTAGAAGCGGTCGTTGATACGGCAGTTCCCGCAGAAGCAGCCGAGAGCGTGCCGCTCATCGTTTGCGGCAAAGGAGTATTCGATAGGGTGGTCCCCGAAGCCCCATAGCCCGAGGCTGTGGTTAATGGCGGTAATATGGGGTTCGTGCGTGCTACTTCTAAGGCATCCCCGGCACTATCGGAAAGCCCGTAGTTCAGATTTCCCGTCATCGCAAACAACCGGTGAGCCTGGGCGGCTTCGACCGTTAAGCGTGATGTGGACAGCACATTCGCCAAAATAGCGCTCTGTGGTCCTTGTTGTAAACCTTGGCGGACGGCGTCGCTCAGCGTTAGCTGAGGCAAGGTCTGTCCCCAGGCGTGGAAAGTTCCCAAAAGAACGATCCCCCATGCCAACCTCTTCATGTTGCCCTACCTGCTCGTTAATTTAATGATCCTACCTGAACTCGTCAGCTTGATCCGCTTAAAGATTTCTTAAAACCCCAGAAAAATGCCCCAAAACCTCCCTCGATTTAAGAAAGTTTACGAAATTCTTTTGTGCCGATGGATTAGCTTAGTAGCACAAAGAAAGGAAGGGGAACTTTGACGTTACGTGCCAAACTGGTTTTATCAAACTTATTGATGGGACTGGCACCTGTTGCCGTGCTAGTGATCGTCGCCACGACGTTTTCAGGAATCCTACAAGATGAAAGTCGAGCCGATCGTCAAGGCTCACCTCACTTTTTTGAAACCATGATTCGCTCACCCAACTTTCGTGAAGCCGTCCACCGCGCGTTTATGGTTATCCAACATATTAATGTGGACTCGTTGACTACCCAAGGTCTTGCCCCCAACCTGGCAACCTTTCAAAAGTGGGACCAAGAACTCGCCAGTGCCAATGCCGGACTAGTGGTCCGTCAAGAAGGAAAACTTTTTTTCATGGGACAACTGCTCAAGAATCGTCAGATTCCACCTTTACCTACATTTGGCTCGTATCGCCCCCCCCGGCTTGTCCATAGCCCTTTAAAAATCATCGGGAATCTGAATTTTCGTTTTTCGGATGGTACGGCGGGTACGGTGACGGTGTTGTGGAATAGTAATAACTGGGACAAAGAACTTCATACCTTTACGTTTTGGTTGATCTTTACATTTTCGACCACCCTCTTGATCTTGGATACCTTATTTACAGGTCTAATCTTGCGAGAAGTTCTCAACCCCTTGGAAAAGCTTCGCCAAGCTGCTGAGCGCATTGCCAACGATGAGCTTGACCCTCTTGAAGACAACCTTCGCCGGCAAGACGAATGGACACCCTTATTTACCAGTTTCGAAACCATGCGCCGTACCTTGGCGGCAAACCGTGAGCTTGCCCTCAGTTACGAGGCCGACCGCAAAGAGCTCATTTCGCATATTGCCCATGATTTGCGTACCCCCATCACCGCGATTGGGGGCTATGCCAGGGGTATTCTTGAAGGAGTCGCGAATACAGAAGAAAAGCGACGCCACTACCTAGAAATTATTTCTTCAAAAGCTCGCGATCTGGAACGCATGGCTCAAGAGTTATTTTTCTTATCCAACCTCGACCGCAATGCGGTTCCCTACGATTTTCAGAAGATCAATGCCCAAGCCTTTTTAGAGGATTCCGCCGAAGAACTTTCGCTGGACGGAAGCCGGAGAGGACTCACCTTAATCGTGGAAGAGCTTCCCCCCAACACGGTCTTTGTCCGGGCAGATGTCACCAAGCTTCGGACGGTTTTTGTCAATTTAGCCGAAAACACCCTCAAATTTAAACGTGGGGATTCCGTCACTTGGACCTGGAAGGCCTGGGTAGAAGAACCTTATTTGAAAATCAGTCTGGCTGATACAGGACGAGGCATTTCCGCCGAAGCCCTCCCCAAAATCTTTACCAGTTTCTACCGGGAGGACGCGGCAAGAACATCCTCCATTCCTGGTACGGGCTTAGGTTTGGCAATTGTCCAACGTATCCTGAGCGACCACGGCGGTAAAGTTACCGTCACTAGTCGACTAGGGAACGGTAGTGAGTTCACACTCTGGTTGCCTCTCGATTCTGGTACTAAGGAGAACACATGAACATTCTACTAGTCGAAGATGACGACGCCATCCGCAACCTGGAAAAGGACTATTTAGAAGCCGCCGGCTTTCGTGTTGAAACGGCCTCACGAGGCCCCGAGGGGATGGAAGCCAGCCTGAAACCCGATGTCGATCTGGTGGTCTTAGACTTAATGTTACCCGAGTTGAATGGTTTCGAAATCTGCCGAAGGCTTCGTGAACAGCGTGAAGTCCCGATCTTAATTGTTTCAGCCAAAACCGATGACTTTGACAAAGTTCGCGCCCTGGGACTAGGGGCAGATGATTACTTGGTCAAACCTTTTAGTCCGGCAGAGCTGGTGGCACGTGTGAAAGCTCATCTGGCGAGATTTGATCGGTTGACCGGCAAAAATGCTCTTTCAGAAGTCATTGAATTGAGAGGCTTACGCCTCAACCGCTCCGCAAGGCGGGTCTGGGTCGATGACCAAGAAGTCCTTCTGACTTCTAAAGAATTTGATGTGCTCGAATTGTTTGCCACCAACCCGTCCAGGGTGCTCTCAAAAGAAGAAATCTTTGACCGTGTTTGGGGCTTAACGTATGGCGATGTGACCACAGTGACGGTCCATATCCGAAAGATTCGTGAAAAACTCGGGGATACCGGGGAGGAACCTCGGTTCATCAAAACCTTATGGGGAGCTGGTTACCGTTTGGACCCCTCCTAAGAGAAAAAAAACGGCCCTTGGAGAATAAAAAAACGGCCCTTTGGGGCCGTTCGATGCAGTAAAAAAAGATTCTTACTGAGGTTTCTTACTTGTTGACCTTGTACTTACGATTGAACCGTTCGATTCGACCTGCGGTGTCGACCAGTTGTTGTTGGCCAGTAAAGAAAGGATGCGAGTCAGCGGAAATTTCCACCGTAATCAACGGATATTCTTTTCCGTCGGTGTATTTCACTTTGTCTTTACTGGTCATAGTCGAACGAGACAAAAACATCTTGCCGGTGAGTCCGTCTTTAAAAACCACAAAATCGTATTTGGGATGAATGTCCTGCTTCATGGACGCGTGCTCCTTGCGAAAACTTCCCCGTATAATAAAGCACATCCCCTTATAAGGTCAAGGACCAGCTTGGACTCCTTGTCAAAAGACTCAGCTTTCGGCAAACTGGGGCCCATGATTCGAATTAACGAGAACTATCAAAAGCTTCAAGCCTCTTACCTCTTTGTGACGGTGGCCCGCAAAGTTGAGGCCTTTCAAAAAGCTCATCCCGAAAAAAAAATCCTTCGTTTGGGTATTGGAGACGTCACCCTTCCCCTCACCCCCTCTATCGTACAAGCCTTTCATCGCGGTGTCGACGAAATGTCCGTTGATGCTTCCTTTAAAGGTTACGGGCCGGAACAAGGGTACGCCTTTCTCCGGGAAGCTATTGCCAAACACGATTTCCAAGCCCGAGGCGCCCAGGTGGGCCCCCATGAGATTTTTGTCAGCGATGGTTCCAAGTGCGATACCGGGAATTTTCAAGAATTGTTCTCGCAGGACATCAAGATTGGGATTCCAGACCCCGTTTACCCCGTCTATGTGGACACGAATGTGATGGCAGGGCGAACAGGCGTCGCCGTGAATGGTCGTTACGAGGGTTTGACGTATTTGAATGCCACCAAAGCCAATGGTTTTGTCCCCGAAATTCCCCAAACGTCCCTCGACTTGATTTATTTGTGTTTTCCCAACAACCCAACCGGAGCAGTAGCTACGCGAGCTCAGTTACAAGCCTGGGTAGATTATGCGCGTCAGCACAAAGCCTTGATCCTTTTTGATGCCGCTTACTCGGCCTTTATACGCGACCCTGAGATTCCCCACTCGATTTTTGAAATCGACGGGGCTAGGGACTGTGCCGTAGAATTCCGTTCCTTCTCAAAAACAGCCGGCTTTACTGGCGTTCGCTGTGCCTACACCGTAATTCCTGATACCGTCCTGATTGCCGATGAAAGCGGGAAACAACACCGGCTTTTAGATTTATGGAATCGGCGTCATAGCACCAAATTCAACGGAGTTTCGTACCCGGTGCAGGTAGCGGCTGCGGCCGTGTACACCGAGCAAGGGCAAAAAGAAGTTCGCAACTTAACCGACTACTATATGGAAAACGCCCGGTTGATTCGCCAAGCCGTCACTAAAGCAGGCTTAGAAGCTACCGGTGGTGAAAATGGACCTTATGTCTGGGTTAAGGCCGGCGAGGACAGTTGGAAAGCTTTTGATGAGATTCTTGAAAATGCTCAAGTCGTGGTTACCCCTGGATCAGGCTTCGGGACCTGCGGCGAAGGGTATATCCGCATTAGTGCTTTTAACCATCGCGAGAAGGTTATAGAAGCCTTAGAGCGACTCACTAAACTTTGGCAAAAATAATCATGTTTTTAACCGGGATCTGACAGGTTTCTGACAGATTCTCTACCGAAGGGGGACAAACTGGTTTCAAAAGAAGTTTGAAATCAGGAGTCCCCTCATGGATTATCCCCTTCCCACGGCACAAGCCGATGAAACCCTGCGTTGTTTGCGGCTTTACTTTGCTGCTCCGGCTCCCGTGTGGAGCATTGGCCGTTTGGCAAACCAATTTTATTACGTTTCGAGTGACGCTACCGCAAAAGAATTGATCGAAGATCTTAAACACCTTGGTGATGTCTGGGCTGTAGGGGTCGTGAACCGCAAAGGGGAAGGCCTGGGAATCATCACAGTCAGTCAGTTTCAAGCCAAGATGAGCCTTCCTTTTGCTTATGACGTTTTGGGGCGTCACAAAGTTCTGAGCATGATGGAACCTACAAAAACTTTTTCGTGGGATAAGCACGTCCTTTCGATTGCCGAAAAACTCGAAGAAGAGGCCGAACAACCCAAAAACAGCTACTATCTCCTCAAAAATGCCAATGGAATGTTTGCAGGCATCTTTTCCTCGAAAGATCTACTGATTTCTATGTTTAAGGCTTACCGCCAAGATATGAAACTGGCCATCAACATTCAGGCCGAAATGCTTCCTGAAGTGAACTTTTTAGAAAAGCCTGGGTTACAGATCCATGCCTTTTGCAAAATGGCCAAAGGGGTGGGAGGAGACTTTTATGCCTTTAAAGAATATGCCCCTGCACGTTGGGCTATCATGCTCTGTGATGTTTCGGGAAAAGGCGCTGCCGCGAGTCTCGTTACCACAGCGTTGGGGGGTATGTTCTCGCTATATGACTTTGAACAGGGAATGAAACCCTTTATTCTCCAGGTGAATGATTTTATCCTCAAGACCTTCCGTCAGGAACGTTACCTGACGGGAATTTTTTTAACTTTTTCCGAACACGATCGCAAATTAACCCTGTACGATATGGGACATCGGCACTTTCGCTTGTTGCGAGGGGATAAGTCCTATGAACTCACGAGTGAAAACCCTTTCTTAGGGTTTGTCCCCAACCTCGACCCCCAACCTCGATTAGGGGTCTTACATCCCGGTGATACCATCGCCTTATTTTCTGATGGTTTTGCCGAGCAACAAGATACTAAAGGTCGAGAATTCGGCTTAGACCGACTTGAGAAGATCTTAGCTGGGGGGCGAAAAGAGGAACTCCCTCAGGTTGTAGAAAACCTTCGCTCTGCCGTGAAAGCCTTTCGCGGCGATCAGCCCCGTGGGGATGATCAATGTCTTTTGATGCTCCGCTTAAAGATTAAAGAATAGTTCTATAAGTTAATCTTCACAAATTATTCCTGACGTGTTATAACAATTTCTCATGGAAGGTAAAAAATGAAACGACTGTTTGTAATTTTAACATTGGCTTTTTTAACTGGCGGGGTTCTTATGGCTGCCGATTTTCGACCACAAATTGGCATGGTCAGTGGTCATATCGTTTCTAAGTCGACAATTCACGAAGATGGGCATTCGGCCACCACGCTGTTGGTGGATGTCCATGGCAACGATATGTCCTTTACCTTAGCCGATTATGTCACTGTTACAGCCAAAGATGGATCCCCCAGCTATGTGAGAGCACTGAGAAAAGGCAATAGTGTGGTTATCGTTTACCTGATCAAAAAAGATGGTCGTTTAGCTACCTCAGTAGAACGTGACTAATAGCTTTCGGTTCATCACTTCACTTTTTCGAGGATAATTCTTCGTCTTGAAGAAGTGATGCACCACCTCTTCTTTTTTTGAATCCACCTAAGTATATCGAATAAAAACCCCTCTTGAGCATTACTGACCGATAGTGCTTTATTCTTAGTCACTTCTGTTTACGCTTATCTAAAATATTACCTAGAAATTTCATTTTTACGACCAAAGGTCTAATACCCATAAGCTTTTTTAACTTCAAAAATACCATTGTGTTTAAAAAATCTAAGGAGGTTGCTTTGACAACTCTAAACCCTACCCCCTATTGCCCCCCTATCCTTGAGGAATTGGGAACTCTCACGGAACTGACGAACTATTCTGTCAGCGTTACGGCGAGTTAAGGAGAAAACCATGAAAAAAACTCTATTTTCCTTGCTTGTGGTCGCCACGAGCTTACTAGCGTCCTGTGCCAATCCGGTGGCGTCTAGCTCATCCAACCCGGCACCCAGCACCGGCTATTCCGTGAACATTTCCACAGGTGCCAGCCCCAGCACGTCCACATCATCTGCACTATCCTCAGCCCGCAGTTTGTTTTCTGACAGTAATGTTAGTACAGTATCTGTCTCAGTCTTAAACAGTTCTACTTTTGCCAGCTTAGGAACTGCCACACTTTCCCGCAACACCACCAACAGCAATTTTAGTGGGACTTTTACCGTGTCAGCTTCTGGTTCGGCCTTAGTCTATGTGTTTGGGAAAAACTCTTCGGGTAGTGTCATCTGGTTCGGGTCGACGTCCGCGACGATTCAAAGCACCGGAACAACCTCGATTACGGTTCCTACTGTAGCCGCATTGGAGGTTACTGGTGTCAATGGTACGATCTACATCACCAATATGGTTAGCAATGGTTTCACGGTTTCGTATATCCCAAGTGTGATCTATAGCACGGCACCAGCCTTATACGCCTCTGTCGGCGGGAATTCTGCCGGCTTAGTGACTGCCAGTTCAGCATTAAGTTACTCGGGTACAACGGGCGTATACTCTGTATCGGCAGGAACCAGTTCCAGCTGGACTACAGGAGCCCAAATATGGGTTGACGTGCTCTTAACGCCAAGCTCAGGGCCACAGGTCAATGTTCCGCAAGGAACTTTAGGGCAAAATAGTACATATGGAAGTTTTATCTACCCCTAACCCACTTCTTGCTCCCTAACCGTTTTTTAGGTCGTCAGCCCAGAGAGGTTCTGGAACTAGAACTTCTCTGGGTGTTTTTTTCGGTTGTGGGCTTCAAGAACCAACAAAATGGTGTAATACAATACAAACCCCAACGCCGGAATTATAATGAGTTGAAGAAAACCTACTTGTGCCATGGGGACTCCCTTTAGCGGTAGGTCATAATCGCCTTAGCTACCGCTTGGGCGATTTTATCGCGAAACTGGTGATCCGCCAATAAGGCTTCTTCATGAAAGTTCGAGATAAAGGCATATTCTATGATCACGGAGGGAAAAGTATCCGGGGTATGTTTGATGACGTACAAGTTATCAAAAACCGCCCCGTTGTCGGTAAGCCCCAGTTCGCGGGCTACGACATGGCATAAGTGTCCCGCAAAGTCTTTTGAACTGGGATGATAATAGTAGGTTGTTGTCCCATGCATCAAGCGATTTCGTGAAGCATTGCAGTAAAGGCCGACAAACAGACGACAATGTGAAGCTTCGGCGAGTCGCACCCTCTCTGGTAGACTGACAAAATGATCACTGGTGCGGTCAAGTACAACAGGAAAGCCCTTTTGGGTCAAAATCGCAGCGACTCTTTGAGCTACATCCAGGTTAACAAAAGACTCGGGCAAGCCGGCAGGCCCCGTACCTCCTGGATCATAGCCGCCATGCCCTACATCCAAGAAAACTTTAAAAGGTTTCACCTGTTCCCTGGGGGTTCTTAGATTTTCTCCCCAGGTAATCTTCACTTTGAACTGTGTTCCAAAGGGTACTACCACAATCTTGTAGGGAACTGTGTGGCTCTGTTTGACGACAATGTGAACCACGTTGGGGTGGACAGAGAACTGGACAACCTCAATCGAATGCACAGTCGCTGACAAACTTCGTTGAGACCGATTAGGGAGAGCCAAAATCGTTTGAGGAAAAATCACTTCGTGGCAAAATAAACCTTTTTGCGGGAAATCCAATTCTTGGAATTGAGGCCGAGAAGTCGCTTGAAGCACAATCTGAGTGCTCGATAACTCTACAGCCGTAAAACGGCAGTCATCAGCAAAGCTTGCCACGGCTCCTAGGAGACCTAAGAGCACAACGAAGAGATGAGTTTTGGCCATCCCTTAGAAAGTCGACACAACCAGATTTCGACTTAAGCTTCGTCACGGCTAACCAGCCAAGTTTTGAGAGTCCCCTTACCTTTCAGGTGCGTTTCACCCCGGAACTCAGCTTGATACTCTCCCTTCAGAGCCTGTTTGACGGCATCACTGAGGTGAAGCTTTCCCGGTACACCACTCGATTCTAGCCGGGCAGCCACATTGACCGTATCGCCCCATAAGTCATAGCTGAATTTTGTTACCCCAATGACCCCAGCAACCACGGGTCCCAGGTGTATCCCCACTCTGACTTGGACATTGAGGCCCAGACTTTGCACAGCTTCGACCATATCCAGCCCCATTTGGACCGCACGGTCAGCAGGATCAGCCACGGAAAGCGTCAAACCAGCTACGGCCATGTAGGCGTCTCCAACGGTTTTGATTTTTTCAATTCCATGTTTTTCAGCCAACGTGTCAAACCGTGTAAAAATGGCATTCAACAACCGTACCAATTTCTCTGGGGTAGTTTTAGCCGCGTAAGGAGTAAAATTCACAATGTCACAAAACAGTACGGCGACCGGATCGAAGTGATCGACAATGGTAGTTGCACCATTTTTCATCTGTTGAGCGATGGAAGCCGGTAAAATGGATAACAGCAGGTTATCTGCCTTTTCTTGTTCTTCGGCGATTAAGAGGTTGCTGGCTTCGATTTGTCTCTCATACCTCCGACTTACGGTGCGCACGGCCAAGGAAATGGGAAACGCTAAAAGGAACGCAAATACTATCGACCCCAGCAGGATGACCCAGCGAATTTTATTGAGTTCGGCTCGAATGCGAGCGGTATTTTCATGGGAGTTGACCACCCAGCCCAAACTGGGGATGACCTGAGAATGAACCACTTCCTCAGACTTCAAATTATTGAACAACAACAAGCCGGAGGTGCTTTTCGGGTCACGGATGGCTTGTGACCAGGGAACCAAATGCTTGCGCGTAAACGTCGTGTCATAAAAGGCATGACGAATGGAAATTGGCTTTCCGATTAAGTTTGGATCAGGATGGCACAGAAATTTTGCCGTTTTTTGATCTACCAGACAAACAAAACCACGATTTACGTTGCTTCCTTCGATACTGGCTTCAAAATCTTTCAAAATCATTTGACGGCTGTCCCCGTCGTGAACCCTGGCTTCGATAAATTTGGCCATAGCCACCGCTTGTCGCGTATTGACTTCAGCTTGAAGAGCTAAATAGTACTTTTCTATGCCGTTTAACAAGAGCGGCATCACCAAGCCGCCCACCGCAATGATGGAAAAAAACACCGCAAGAAAGGTGTAAAGGGGAAGCCTTTTCCTCAGGGCCATAAAACCCCTCCTTTGGCTTACAAGATTTGAATCATTTTAATCCTTACTGTCATGCTTGCCTAGCTGGAGTGTTTTTTCACGATGGGGTTGATCTCAGAGAACATTTCGGTAAAAAATAACCTAGGAGTTTTTCATGTACCGACCCGAACTTAAAGTCCTTGACTGCTCAATCCGAGATGGCGGGCTTATCAATAAATGGCAATTCAGCGATGATTTAGTTAAAGCATCCTATCAAGCCTTATGCGCCGCTGGGGTCGATTATATCGAATTGGGCTATAAAGCCAGCAAAAAAATGTTTAACGTCGAGGAATTTGGAAAATGGCGGTTTTGTGCTGATGAAGACGTCAAAAAGGTTCTCGGGGACCTGAAAGACACGTCCAAACTAGCTTGTATGGTAGATATCGGCCGTGTGGAAGACGAAGATATTCTCCCAGTTCAGGATTCCATTTTCGACATGATCCGGGTGGCTTGTTACGTCAAAGATGTTTCAAAAGGCATAGCCTTGGCCCAAAAAATCCAAGATAAAGGCTATGAAACCACCTTAAATCTTATGGCGGTTTCGACCAATCTTGAACGCGAAATCGACGAAGCCCTGCAAGAAGTCAACCGTTCTTCCATTCCGAACGTGTACGTGGTCGATTCGTACGGGAACATGTACTCCGAGGACATTACCTTTCTGGTCAAAAAATACCAACAACATTGCCCCGGCAAAACGATTGGAATTCACACGCATAATAATCGCCAATTGGCCTTTGCCAATACGATTCAAGCGGTCATCGACAATGCTAACCTCTTAGATGCCTCGATTTTTGGCATAGGCCGAGGGCCAGGCAACTGCCCTATCGAGCTCCTGCTCACCTTTTTAAAAAACCCCAAGTATTCTGTACGCCCCATTTTACAAGTGATCCAAGATTACTATCTGCCCCTTTCGAAAGAGTTAGAATGGGGCTATATCCTTCCTTACATGATCCAAGGGGTTTTGAATGAACACCCCCGCGTCGCCATCGCTTACCGTGATAGCCCCGACAAAGATAACTTTGTGAAGTTTTATGACCAGCTGACGACGCCAGAAGTGATGGGGAAATAACCATGGCTCATCTTACCCTGGGGATTGCCCGAGGTCTTTCGGAGGATGTGCTGATACCGGCTTTTGAAGCTGCACTTAACGGTGGCATTAAGCAACTCGAAATTACCCTAAATACGCCCCAAGCCTTAGAGCTGATACAGAAAGCTCGTCAACATTTTGGAAACCGAGCCCTCATCGGGGCTGGTACGGTCTGCAATCCCCAGGAACTGGACCAAGCTTTGACAGCAGGTGCACAGTTTATTGTCTCTCCCTTAACGAATCCCGCTATGATTCGCCACTGCGTGAACGAGGGAATCCCCGTGTACCCCGGGGCCCTCACCCCGACCGAAGTGTACCTTGCCCACGAGGCGGGAGCTACGATGGTCAAGGTTTTTCCAATTCATCAGGTTGGTGGTCCTGCCTACGTCAAAGAGCTTCGCGGACCCTTTCCCCAGATCAAAATCTTAGCGTGCGGAGGGGTAACCCCTCAGAACGTTCCAGACTATCTGGCCCAAGGAGTGGCTGGCATTGCGGTTGGCAGTCAGTTATTTCGACAGGAATGGCTCAAAGCACAGGACTTTGCCAAAATCACCTGGGCGGCAACTCAGCTCACTGGTTCTCACACGAATCACACTAACCATGTCGGTACTTGATGACATGCACTGTTTCTAAGGTTACAAAGGCTTTTTCAAGGACCTCATCGAGGTAAGGCCTGAGCAGGTTGATTTTGTCGGCGGTATCAACGATCTCAACCACCACGGGTAAGTCATCCATCAGATCCACCAACTTGGATGTATGCAATCGGCGATCCGCCCCATATCCCAGAATTCCCCGCAACACCGTCGCACCGGCCAACCCCAATTCACGAGCCTTGAGGACGATGGCTTCGTATAAAGCATGTCCATGGTGCTGGGTTTTCTCACCCATAAAGATTCGCAACATCACATCGTCTTCTTCAATCATCTGATTTCTTCCCCCTACGAAAGTGACTTCAGAGCCTTAATCAAGAGTCCCGCCACCACATAGCCCCCCGCTACAAAAGCGATACCAAGAAAGTTCGTTAACGCAAAGTTTGCCAAGGCCGGCAAGAATTCTGATTTTTTCAAAAGTGTGAAGGTCTCAAGTCCAAAGGTCGAGAAGGTTGTGAAGCCACCAAGGAAACCGACAATTAGTAGCATCCTCCACTGTGGGGAGACAACCCAACGTTCAAAAAGCCCTGTGAGGAAACCAATGATGAAAGCCCCCAATAGATTGACAACCATGGTCCCCCAAGGAAAGGTAGACCCCGTGGTGAAGTTAACCCAACGAGACAACTGGTACCTAGCCAACGAACCGACTGCCCCTCCGACAAGAATCATAATCACGTTCAATGTCTTTCTCCGTCTGTGAAGGAAATATTCCCTTCACAGGCTAAAGTTTGCTGGGACCTCTGTCAAGAAAACTCAAGCTCAGCTCATGCTCAGGGCTGAACAGTGAGATTCTTGGTAAACCAAGTCACCAAAGCCTTCATTCTCGTGTACAGCGAATCGTTTTTTGCTCGTTCCCAGCCAAAGAAATCGGCAGTTTTGGCGGTGGTGATGCCATAGACGAGTATTTGATGTTGCAGAGGGACCACATACACTGTCGTCAAAAGCTCTCGGGGGTCTACTAAGGTGATAAAACCCGCATACTTGAGGGGAGTTACGTTCGT
>DAIDJJ010000037.1:0-18337 GCA_027451385.1 Spirochaetales bacterium
GCTCATATCTGGACAGCCAAGTTTTGTGATCATTTACCCTACTACCGGCAAGAGGTTGGCTTTGCCCGGATTGGTGCTGAGATTAGTCGACAGGACATGGTCAACTGGACACTCAAGATTTCTGAACGATTAAGCCCTCTGATTGAACTGGTAAATCGGCATATTCTCTCTGGTGAAGTGATAAATATGGACGAGACCCCGGTAAAAGTCCTCGAACTAGAGAAAAAAAGTACAGAAAGTAAAGGGTATATGTGGCTAGCCAGAGGTGGTCCTCCAGGAAGAAAGGCCGTCCGATATCGGTTTGAACCTGGTCGAGCGCATCAATACGCCAAGAGTTTTCTTGAAGGGTATTCTAGTTACCTTCAAACGGATGGGTATGAGGCTTATGGGACGGCAATAAAAAACACAACTATACGCCATGTGGGTTGTTGGGCTCATGCACGAAGAAAGTTTGTTGATGCCAATAAAGTTGCCTCATCTGAAATCAACAAGGATGCTATTGGGCGGATCAGGAAGTTGTATTCTTTAGAAGATCAGGCTCGTGATGAAGCGAAGAAAAAACACCTTAGTCCGGAAGAATTTGTAGTACGCAGACGTGAGTTAATCGAAAAGTACCTGGCAGAGTTTCGTATTTGGCTTGAACAAAAGTCCACTATGGCCCTGCCATCTGGGCACACGACAAAGGCTATCAGCTATACCCTTGGGCAATGGGATAAACTGGTAAAGTTCCTGGAGCATGCTGAATTAACTCCCGATAACAATGTCGCAGAAAACTGTATAAGACCGTATGTCCTGGGACGAAAGAACTGGTTGTTTCATGGGAATGAAAAGGCTGCTGAAGCTTCTTGTCGTATCTATACCTTGATTGAGACAGCCAAAGCAAATGGGCTTGAACCGTATGCTTACCTCAACAAATTACTGACTGCTTTACCATCGGTGGAGTCTGAAAAAAATTGGGATTCTTTGCTCCCTTGGAACTTATCGGCACTTGGGAAAAATTGACGCTTACGAGTCGTTTCGTTTTACTTTGGTAAGCGCCCTCAAGAAGCTTAAAAAAGTTCATGCAACACCGCCAAAATCCAATGGTGGTCGTCCCCCCTTGATGTGATCTTGATGTTTAAGATTTGTGTTCTGCAACGCATCTACAATATTTCAGATGCTCAAATGGAGTTTCAGATTCTGGATCGACTGTCGTTTCAAAGATTCCTGGGATTAAATATTGGCGACGCTGTTCCTGATGAAAAGACTATCTGGCACTTCAAGAACCAGTTAGCGATAGCCAGAGCCGGATAGGAGCCTTTGATCCCATCAACATCGGCTTGGACAAATAACCGATTTTTTTTAAGTTGAAAAGGGATTTCAGCGACGAGGTTATTCGAAGAATATCCACTGAAAAAAGTACAACTAGAAAATATCAGAACAGAAATCATCATTAACGCTATGTTTTTCATTATTTATAAGTTTCAAAGAAAAACATTAACAAGTCAATCGGAAAATTCACTGAGATTTTCAGAGCAAATTGACTTCTTGAGTCAGCAGTTTTATTATTGAATTACTATGAAAACACTTTTAGAGCAATTACGACAATTCACAACTGTGGTAGCGGACACGGGTGATTTTGAAGCCATGGAAAAGTTTAAACCCACCGATGCGACAACAAATCCTTCTTTAATCACAGCAGCGGCGCAAATGCCACAATATCAAGCGTTGGTAGAAGAGGTCCTCAAAGGAGCTCGTAAAGACTTAGGGGGAAAAGCCTCACCAGACGAGGTTGTTAAAGTTGCTTTTCAACGTTTAGCAGTGGCTTTTGGATTAAAAATCTTAAAAATTGTTCCTGGACGTGTTTCGACAGAAGTTGATGCTCGTCTGAGTTACGATACAGAAGCCACCATCCAACAAGCCCGAGCGATAATCCAACAATATGATCAAGCTGGCATCGGTAGAGAACATGTCCTCATCAAGATTGCTTCGACTTGGGAAGGTATTCAAGCTGCAGAAGTTCTCGAAAAAGAAGGAATTCATTGCAACCTCACTTTGCTGTTCGGCTTACATCAGGCTATTGCCTGTGCTCAGGCCAAGGTCACGTTAATTTCACCTTTTGTGGGCCGGATCCTGGATTGGTATAAAAAAGATCAAGAGAGAGACTTTATCGGTCCCGAAGATCCCGGTGTTCAATCGGTTACCCAAATTTACAATTATTACAAAAAATGGGGTTATGAGACTCAAGTCATGGGGGCCAGTTTTAGAAATATTGGTGAAATCCAAGAGTTAGCAGGTTGTGATCTTCTTACCATTTCCCCTCAGCTATTAGCCGAACTAGATGCCACCACGGGTGAACTTCCTCAGAAATTAAGTTTACAAATGGCTCAAAACTCCTCACAAGAGAAAATCACGATGACCAAAGAGCTTTTTGAGAAAGAACATGCGGCCAATCGAATGGCTAAAGAAAAACTCTCTGAAGGGATCGAAGGGTTCTCGGCAGCTTTAGTAAAACTCGAAGATCTCTTAAAGGGACGGCTGAAAGCTCTTGGACTTTAAGAACTAAAATTCTAGATGAACTAAAAACCTTCTTGTTTCTTAGGAGAAGGTTTTTTTGATACCTATTCAAGTAGACCAAATATGCATTAAATGAACTTTTGATAGGTATCAAAATTTTCTTTATTTAAGTTACTCTGAGGGATTATTACTCATACGGTAAATTAACAGGACTAAAACTGCACCTAAAAAAGGTGCCAAAAACTGAACAATCAGATGTGCTAAAATGGGAGCATCAAGAACAGTCCATAACAAGGATTCGGTTAACGTCCCAAGAAACGAACCTAAAAGAGCTAAACCTAATTCCATGATAAAAAATTGAGAACGATGATACGGAATAAAATGAAAAGCGATAACAGAAACAAGAAAACCCATAAGAAAAAGTTCGACCGTAATGGTGATGACATTGTAAATCAACGCGATACCTCTATATGTAAATAATTCCCAAAGGAACTGGCCGAGAATAAATAGCTCCCTGATCAGGAGTCCATGAATAAGCAGCTATAAAAAAATCAATTTCTAAACCTTGACCAAAGTTACCACTAGCAATATTAATGGAATTGCCATTGGTATCTGTAGTCGGGTACATATCGGCATCAAGTGCTAAGGGGGCTACCCAATATGCTTTGTCGAATAAGGAATACCAATCTTTATAGTAATTTGAATAGTTAGAAGTATGAATAGCAGAGGGAAATAAAGATGGAACAAAGTTGGTTGGATAAAAAACATTACGATAGACACGTAACGGTGTAAAGATAGAATCAGAACAAGTAATCGTTGCACCAGGCAGATTTGTGGAAGTTAGTTGGTTCAAAAAACCTGCACTGTAAATTGTCGAAAAATCTAAGGTAAAAGTCACCTGAGAACTTGTTAAACCATACTGTGCAACATTGATTGTTGGTTCTGTTGAGCCAGCTGAAGTAGGATCACCACTAGAATCCAAATTTGTGCTTGGTATTAACAATTTATAGCCTAAACTATTCACCAATTGAGTAACAGTGGGGTTATAATTCGTTAACAATGTATTGTCATTATTAAGGTTTGTAGCACCAGTTCCCTGAGAATAAATCCGATAATAAATGTTGTAACCACTAAAATTCGTCGTGGAATCATAAATTGTAGAAATATTTGATGGTTGAACAATTAATAATTGATGGGTAATTGAGTTTCCTTGAAGTTGCGAGGATGGAACAAAAGCTGTAGGTGCCGTTAAAGTATAAATATTAGGAATACCACAAGAGCTCAGTACTAAAAATATAGCACTGAAAAGGAGCATACTTCCATTTTTGCTCAAGGGTATTCCTTTCACAATTTGATAATCGCCTACTTTGAAATCACAAATAAACGATCTCGAGAAAGCTTAGTCCAATCCGAGTCTGGAAAATTCTCAACATTCCCTTGATAGCTTTTGATAGCTTCAGCTGTTTTTCCTAAAGATTCTAATAAGGCGCCCTGACTAAAATTGACCTGCGGTGCTAATAAAGCATTCTTAGGGTAAGAAAGGAGAAATGCCTTGTATTGTTGTAGAGCTTTGGCAGAATCCTGTGCATTTTCATAACAAACAGCCGAGTTTACTAAAGCTACAGGAGCTAAATAACTCTTTTTATCCAAAGAAAAGACTTTTTCAAAAGAAGTAGCCGCCTCCTTCCATTGTTTTTTGTCAGTCTGAAATTCACCTTGAATGAAATATGCTTTTAAAAGCGCATAAGAATCCGGGGCTTTGGTCTCTAAATCTTTTAATTCAGAAACAAAAGATTTTTCTAACTGAGCTTTTTTGGTTGCATCAGCCTCATTTTTCCACTGAGAATAATCATCACCAAGTTTTTCAATCTTAGCCCCAAATTCTTTTTTTACACCTTGTGAATAAATCGACCAACCAGCTAAGGCAGTCAGAATAACTACAATGATAACAATACCTGCTAAAATAATTGCACGATATTTTTGTAGAAAATTACTTATGGCAATCCGAACTGCCGTTGTTCCACCTGTACTCTTTTCAGCCATGAATTACTCCTTACTATTCCATGCCAAGTTCTTTAATAAGTTTCGACAAATACGTCCTTTGTATTTTAAGACGATTTGCGGTTCGTGTTTTGTTCCCTTTTTCTTGATCCAGTACTTTAATAATAAAACTTTTTCTAAATTCATTTACTGCGGATTTGAGGTCAGCCTCCTGATTGATTGGGTATGACCTGTCAAACTTTTCAAAATCTTTGACAGAAATTTTTAAGTCTGAGGATGTCACGAGGGCGCGTTCAACAGCATTTTGAAGTTCTCGAATATTACCAGGCCAAGAACGACGTCTCAAGTACTCTAAAGATTCCGACGAAAAAGATGCCCCCCCCTTCCCTAATTGCTGACATTTTTCTTGGAGAAAATGCTCGGCTAATAAAGGAATATCTTCGATACGTTCCCTTAAAGGAGGAAGAGGAATTTGTAAAACATTGAGCCGAAAATACAAATCCTGACGGAACTCACCGTTTTGAAGAACGGTTTGTAAATCACGGTTAGAAGCAGCCAAGATTCGAACATCTAACCGAATTACCTGTGAACTACCTACTCGTTGGAGAGTCTTGGATTGTAGGACTCTCAACAACTTAGCTTGGAGTAACAAAGGTAATTCCGTTATTTCATCTAAAAATAACGTACCGCCTTGGGCTTGTTCAAATTTACCTAGTTTATCAGTTACCGCATCCGTGAACGCACCTTTAACATGTCCAAATAATTCACTTTCGAGTAAACCTTCAGGAATTGCCGCGCAGTTGATTTTTACATAAGGTGCTTTTGACCTTGAACTATGACGTTGAATATAATCCGCCATATATTCTTTGCCAGTGCCAGTTTCCCCTAAAATGAGAACCGGTGAATCCGTTACACTAAATTTTTGTGCTAATTCAAGAAGATTGAGCATACGAGGACTTTCTGTTAAGAAGGCATCAACTTGAGCTTGGTGAGAACGATAGTTTCTCAAAAGGCTAATCTCTGACTGCATATCATGAAACGATTTTGCATTTTGAACGGCTAAGCCAGCTTGATTGGCAAACATTTCTAACCATGTTTGATCATCCTGAGTGAAGTAGCCACCATTTTTTTTATTAATGAGTTCCAAAACACCTAGACATTTTCCTTTAACCCTAAGTGGAACAGCCAAAATACTATGGGTTGGAAAGCCAACATGTTTCGAAATTCCCGCAGAAAAGCGTTTATCACTTTCCACATCATTAACAATTAAAGGACAATTATTTTCTGCCACCCAGCCAGCAATACCTTCCCCCTTTTTTAGGGTAAACGATTGAACTTCTTGACCTTTAGAACCTAGGGCAACAATAAACTCAAGACCATCACCTTCTTGATTCATCATTAAAAGTGAAGAGGCTTCACCATCTGTTAGACGGGAAGCCGACTCTAAGATTTGAGTAAATAAACCATGGAGATCTAAGAAGCTAGAATTCAGCCTTTCATTAATCTCGAGAAAAAGCTCCAATTTTCGCGGATCAATTGCAGACCTAAACATGGGATTGCCATAGGCCTATTTTTTCAGCATATCACCAAGACGAAAACTATCGTGACGATCATCGTCTTGCATATACTTAGAAATCTCTTCTTTTTGTTGCTGCTTTTCATAGTCACGAAGTGAAAGACTCAGCCTTTGTTTTTCCACATTAACTTCGGTCACAACAGCCTTAACTTGTTTTCCAATCTCCAGAGATTTCATAAAGTCTTCTGGATTTTGATCTCGCGGATCACACAAACTCGCTTTACTCACCAAGCCATCGATACCGCCAGGAACACGTAAAAAGACCCCAAAATCTGTTTTACTGACAACTTCCCCTTGAATGACCGAACCTTTCGGATACGTGCGAGCTAAATTCAACCAAGGATCTTCTTGAACTTGCTTTAGGCCTAGACGAATACGATGGGCGTCCACATCAACTTCTAAGACCTTTACGTCAACCGCTTGCCCATCTTTTAATTCCGAGGTGGCATTTCGAATCTTCTTTGTCCAGGACAAGTCGTCAACATGAAGAAAACCATCCACCCCTTCTTCCAGCGTTAAGAAGGCACCAGCGGGAGTAACTTTTTTCACAGTGAGGCTAAGAACTTTTCCTACAGGAAATTTCTTTTCCACTACTTCCCAGGGATTCAAAGTCACTTGTTTCAAACCCAAAGAAACTCGAAGATTCTCCAGGTCGTATTCCAAAATCTTAGATTCCACCACATCCCCAGGTTTCAAAATTTCCTTGGGATGAGAAATTCTTTTCACCCAAGACATTTCGGAAATATGGATCAAACCTTCAATACCTTCAGCAATTTCTACAAAGGCACCAAAGTCAGCCAACTTAGTAACCTTTCCCTTAACAACATCCCCGACGGCAAATTTCTTTTCAAAAGCCACCCAAGGGTTTTCAGACATGTGTTTTAAAGACAAATTAATTTTCTTGGCTTCACTATCCAGTTTCAGGATTTTCAAGGAGATTTTATCACCTTTTTCAACAAAATCCTTAGGTCTAGTCACATGACCCCAACTCATATCGTTAACATGTAACAAACCGTCAAAGCCACCCAAATCAACAAAGGCACCAAACGAAGTAAACGACTTAACCTCTCCAGTTACCACATCGCCTTCTTTTTTTTCTTGAAAAAACTTCTCTCGTTTTTCTTCAATTTCTTTCATCAACAAATCACGTCGATTTAAGACAATGTTGGCTTTCTTTTCCCAAACGAGTTTTTCAAGTAAGAAATTTCCCTGAACACCCAAAAGGGATTCAAGAACGTCAATTTTCCCAACATCGGCTTTGGATTGAGGTACAAAACCAGAGTAACCATAGCCTAGATCAACCTCATAGCCGCCCTTTATGACTTTGGTAAATTTTCCTTTTACAGGTTTTTTTTCCGCATATGCTGTTTTTAAGTCTTCTTTAAAAACTAAACCATCAGCTTTTTCTTTGCTGATTTCTATACCGCCATTTTTACTTTCTTTACGAACAAGTATGACGCGAACCTTATCACCAAGCTTGGGAATGGTCGAAAATTCACTCAGAGGCAAAATACCGTCAGATTTATATCCGATCCCCACACTTACGGAATCCGCGGAAACAGAAATCACTGTCCCCTCGACGAGACTGCCTTCTTGCAGAGCCTCGAGATTTTTCAAATATTCTTCTTGAAGTACAGTCTGATTGTTGTCAGTTTCAGCCATGATCGTCGAGCCGCTCCTAGAACTAGTGAATGATTGTCGAAGGATTTCGTTTACTTTCTCACAAACCTGGGGAATGGTCAAGTCAGAAGTATCTATAACTATACACCCCTCTGTTTTCTTGAGAGGCCCCCACTCTTTATTCCGATCAATTTGATCACGTTTAACAATACTCTCTAAAACCTCTTGCCATTTTTCTTGCGGTCTTTCTTTCCATCGCCGATTCGCACGAACTTCAGGTGAAGCATCCAAAAACAATCGAACTTGAGCTTGGGGAAAGACCACACTGGTCATATCTCGACCTTCCGCCACCAAGGAATTTGTTTTTGTCCACTGACGAAAGTGCTCATTCAAAGTTACTCTTATGGCTGGAATTTCAGATATAGGAGCTGCCCATCGATCAATGAGAGGAGTGTGAAGTTCAGAAGCTAAAAGACGGTTTTCCCAAGGAACACCCTCTTCATGAAATTTCCAAGGAAATTGTTGAACTAGCGTCACCAAACGTTCTTTTAGTTCTGAAGTTAACAGGGTTTCTTCCTGGATAAGGCCTTGAGTCAGGGCGACATAGACTACTGTCCTATAGTACCGACCGGTATTGAGGTAGTGCAAATTCCATTGTTGAGCGACATACCTCGCAATTGTACTTTTACCGACCCCAGCGGGACCATCAATGGCGACGACCATGATTTTCCTCCTGTTTGAGGCCTCTTAATTCCTGAGCCGTTAACTTCCGAAACTTTCCCGGTTCCAAATTTCTGAGAACAACTGGTCCAAAGCGAAAACGGTGGACACGTTTCACCGTAATAGCTCTGCGTTGAAAAACTTTTCGGATTTCCCGATTTTTTCCTTCTGTTAAGACAAGCCGAACTTGATGACTATTTTGAATTTGAAAAGCTTGGCACTGATATTTTTCGCCATCAATCCAAATCCCAGTTTTGAATTCTTCCATCAAATCTTGAGGAATTTCTTTTTTAGTCTCGACGATATATTCTTTTTCAATGTGACTTGAAGGATGCATTAAACGTCGGGCAAACTCACCATCATTTGTCATCAACAGCAACCCAGAGGTCATGTAGTCCAGCCGGCCTACGGTAAACAAACGTTCTTTCACAAAAGGCTGAATTAAGCTAACAGCTAAGGTTCTATGTTCTTCATCTTGGGTAGAACAAACGACTTTACTAGGCTTATGCAACACATAATAGACTTGTGATTCTTCGGGAACAATTTTCCGACCGTCGACTTCAACAATATCAGAGCTCAGAATTCTTTTTCCGGCTTCTAAGACAACTTTGCCGTTAACCCTCACTCGGCCAGCTTCAATTATGGCGACCACCGCTCTTCGAGAAGCCACTCCAGCGTGGGCTAAATAAACTTGCAGACGCATTTCGTCTGACGATTCATGGTTCTTTGAGTTCAAATCGATCCCTTTCCGCACCTTCTAAGCGCGGTAAATCCGCAATACTGTTAAGTCGAAATAATTGTAAGAATTTTTTTGTTGTTCCAAACTGAACTGGCCGTCCAACGGTTTCCTTTCGCCCGACTTCCTCAATGACTTCTTTATCTTGCAGTTGTTTGAGCACAGCCGCACAGCTTACCCCTCGAATACTCTCCACTTCAGATTTGGTAATCGGTTGAGCATAAGCGATAATCGATAATGTCTCGAGAGCAGCTTTAGACAATTTATCGTCTGGCTTTTTACCGTAATGTTCCTTTAAACTTTCGGCGAGTTCCGGTTTTGGAACCAGATAAAAGCCTGTGGAAGTTTGTGCCAATTCAATTCCACTTGTCTGTGACTCATATTTTTCACGAAGAAAATTGAGAGATTCGAGCACAACTTCTTTGTTCAATTGAGATAGCCGAATTAGCTTTTCCACTTCGACAGGTTCGGTTTCCAGAAACAAAATGGCTTCAACCAAGGCAGCTTCAGTTACCATCTCTGCCTCCTAAAGCGCGACGGATTTGAATATCCCCAAACAATAAACTTTGAAACAAGACAATGGTCTGAGATTTTACCAATTCTAAGATGGCCAAAAAAGCACAGACTACTTCTAAAACCGATTGAGGATTCAAAATGAGGTCAGTAAAGAGACAAGAGTCTTTTTCGGCCAAAATTTCCCGAACCAAGGTGATTTTCTCATGAATGGAAACTTCTTCCATTAAATTGAGAACCCGTTCGGAAGACAGACCTTTCATGATCTTAGAAAATGTTTGAAATAAATCCCAAACCTCAATTTTAGCCCAAGCTTCGTCTCCTGGCTCAAAGGGTAAGGCAGGTTGAGGTTTTTTTCGCTCGTAGACCCAGGTTAAGGGAGCTTCGTTCTCTGCTAATAATTCGGCCAAGCGCTTAAATTTTTGGTGTTCGAGCAACTTTTCAACCAGTTCTCGGCGAGGATCTTCCCAGAC
The DNA here is from genome assembly GCA_027451385.1 of Spirochaetales bacterium. Classification (GTDB taxonomy): domain Bacteria; phylum Spirochaetota; class Spirochaetia; order JABEVK01; family JABEVK01; genus JABEVK01. Next base: position 10,136 of record DAIDJJ010000037.1, read on the forward strand.
CTCCTCGTCCGAGGGCAAAGGCAACAGAGTTCTTGACTTAATATAGAGTAAGTGGGCGGCCATTTGATAAAAATCCGTGACCATTTCTAAATTGAGCTTTGTCGATAAGGCGAGATACTCTAAAAATTGTTCTGTAATTTGAGAAATGGGAATGTCATAAATATTGATTTCGTTTTTCTTGATCAAATACAACAGAAGATCCAAAGGGCCTTGGAAATCTTCTAGAGAAAATTGAACTTCCGATGCAGACAACTCCGGCATAAGGTGGGAATTTTACCAGGTCTTTTCGGCCATGACAACACCTTGATCACCTAAAGCGGTTAAGGCTAATGACCAGGAGGATTCATTTCTAGGATCAAGGGAATCCGGTAAAAGTTCTAGCAGTGGGATCAACACAAATGCCCGCTGAGACATTCGGGGATGCGGTAAGGTTAAACGTTCTGACGTGAGAACGAGAGGTCCAAAGAGTAAAAGGTCTAAATCGAGGATACGTGGACCTTTGGGGCGTAGGGGGTTTCTAATTCGACCTGACTGCAATTCCCAAGTTAAAAGTATTTCCAAAAGTTCTAAAGGAGTTCCTGACCAGTCCCCCAACATGACGGCATTCCAGAAGTCCGCCTGTTCTAAATCATCTTGAGGTTTTGTGCTGTAGAGAGAAGAAAATTGAACCTTGTCCAGCTGATTTTCCCAACTCTGACGAACCTGCTTAAAAGCATCTCGTGTCTGAGGCGTGTTGCCGCCGAGACCGACGGCAACACGCATTAAAATAACTCCGAATCAGCAACAGCCGAAGATTTTGCCGAAGTGGTTGAGCCTTTCGCTGGTTTTACGGGTTCTGGAGCCGTTGAATCCGTGGAGACTGAAGAAGAATTCTCTGGCCGTAAAGTCAGCACAATCCCCAACGGTTTCGAACCAGGAATATCTCTTTCTGGGAATATTTTTTTACGAAGTTGTTGTTCCAGGTTTGTAGCTATGGTCGGATTTTTCATGAGGAATTCGCGTGCGTTTTCACGACCTTGACCAATACGTTCTTCACCGAACGAAAACCAAGAGCCGCTCTTTTGAATGAGATTCCACTTTATGGCAGCATCTAAGAGACTGCCGAAATACGAAATTCCCTGGCCAAAAAGAATTTCCATTTCAGCTTTTTTAAAGGGAGGAGCTACCTTATTTTTTACAACTTTAACTCTAACTAAATTGCCAATCGCTTCATCTTGACCTTTATTGATGGTTTCTACTTTTCTTACATCCAATCGAACCGAGGAATAGAACTTCAGGGCATTGCCCCCCGTAGTCGTTTCAGGGTTTCCAAACATGACACCAATTTTCATTCGAATTTGATTGATAAAAATCAGGACAGTACCAGACTTCGAAATGGTGGCGGTTAATTTTCGAAGAGCTTGACTCATTAAACGAGCCTGTAACCCAACGTGAGCATCTCCCATTTCCCCATCAATTTCTGCTTGGGGGGTAAGAGCGGCTACAGAATCGACAACGATAATGTCAACTCCACCAGATCGAACCAAGGATTCCGCGATTTCAAGAGCTTGTTCACCGGTGTCCGGCTGACTAACCCAAAGTTCGTCAATATTCACACCGAGGTTTTTAGCGTATTGTGGGTCCAAGGCATGTTCCGCATCAATGAAGGCTGCAACGCCTCCATTCGCTTGAGATTGGGCTATGGCATGAAGAGCTAAGGTCGTTTTCCCTGAGGATTCTGGTCCAAAGATCTCTATGATGCGCCCCTTGGGGTACCCACCTATGCCCAAAGCCTCATCAAGAATAATGCTACCTGAGGGGATAATTTCCAGACCCTGTAGTAATGGATTATCACCCATTTTAATGAGAGCGCCTTTACCAAATTGTTTTTCAATCTGTAGCCGAGCTGCCTCAAGGGCTTTCGCTTTCTCGTCCTGGGCAGCGTCTTTGGGGACTCCACTCGCTTGTTCTTTTTTTGCCGACACAATTATCTCCTTCACAGTGAATACGGTAAGGACCAGTCGGTCACTTCACAAATCCGCAGACTAGTTTACCTTGAAAAGCCCAGACCGGCAAGAAAGCAAAAAGATCGGTGAAGTTTAAACATCAGGGAGTTTTGTAACCGACTTCGTGGACAGAAGTCCCTTCCAAGAGTAAATGATTTTTGGGATCAAGATGAAGCAAACCTAGAACGTCTAAAACCTGCGAGTTATGCAACAAAGCAGGAAATTTCAGCACAACCGGTACAATTCCTTCAATGACCTGTGAAGTTTCATATCCGACTAATAGATCAAATTGAATTTTTGTTTTGCCTTCTCGTAAATTTGCGACCACTCCACGCCAAAGAACAGCACAACCTTCGTAAAGCTCCGGGGCTTTCTTCACGACCTCATAGGAGGCCCCGTCATGGAAGGAACCAAAATCGGGAGCTTTGAGAAAAGGTATCAGCGCACGGGCATGCTCTTTAACTTCCTGGGAAGCATTGGAAAGTAAGAGGCGGTTAATCTCATACCGAGTTTGAGAATCTTGATAGTTCTGAAAACTTTGCTGAGCTTCCTTCCAAATCTTGAGAACTTCTTCTTCGGTGTAGTTAAATTTCTCCAAACCATCATTGTTTGTAGCAGATTGATCTGTTGGCAGACTAAGATTTTCAGGACCAGGGCGTACAGCAACAACATGTACAGTCTGAGAGGCCTGAGCAAAAAAATGATGTCTCATGAGTTGCCAGCCCCCCCACAAACCTAAAGCTACGCCAACGCTCAAACTAAAAAGGATTAAGAAACGTGAAACTCCACTGGGAATTCCTAAACGTACGATTGAAGGAATGAAGCGAATAAACTCAGGAGAGCGAACCCACGTATTCACCCTATCGTTTCGAATCGCTTTTCGTAAACCTTCTAAACTTTTTTGAGCTGAAGAAAAACTCGTTTGCCGTTCTAAGGCCATTAAGTAATTTTCAATAGCCGAAGTTAGATCACCTTGACGAGCTTGACACGAAGCCAAGGCACTTAATACCGCAGGATTTTCCTTTCCATAAATTTGATTTAACCGTTCAAGATAGGTTTTTGCTCCGCTCCAATCATGAACCTTGAGGCACGCGGAAGCTAAAAGGGCATAAAAATCAGGATCATCACGAAAATGTAGAATTTGAGGTTCGAGTAAGGTCAGAGCCTGACTGAAACGTTTTTGCCTGAGAAGTTTCTTGGCACGTTCAATGATGGAGCGTTCTGCCATAATTTAATGAGCCGATAAGAGTTTTTGCTTCTGTTGTTCCAATTGATTTAAAGCAGCCTCAAGAATTTGTTCATCCTGGGGGCTCATTTTTTCAGGATTCTTGCGACGTTCATCGATTTGAGTCAGAAGACTGTCTAATACAGCCAAGGCCTTGCGAACATCCTCGTCGGGTGAAGATCCCGTTTTTGCTGTATCCAACAAGTTTCCTAGTTCACCAGACACCTGTTTGGCATCTTTGAAGGTTCCCGCAGTGACTGAACCCATCACTAATGAAATGTTTCGGGAAGAGCCAGGAAGCAATAATTGAGGATTATACCAAAGTGCCAGGGCAGAATCATGATACGAATAAGGTAGCAAGTTGAAATCACGGCCGTTTTCATGCGTATAGGTCCACGAAGTATTCGCTAAACGTTGCCAATTGGCTATAACCGTCTGATCAGGTACCGGTAACGAAGGGTCACTGAGCATCACTAAAAGGCCAAGATCAGAACGAAGTGGAGAACGGCTTATAAGAAACGAGGGGGGAGTTTGCCATGCCGTTTCTGAATCCAGAGGTTTCCCAGCGGGGTCAAAAAAGGCATCTTTCTTCTCACCCAAATAGGTGTCCAAAATAATCCGAAGACCGACTTCTTGAGATAAGGCATTTTTCTCAAATTGAAAGGACCATTTCACACCATCAACCAAGGGAGAATGCGAAGAAACCACAAACTCCCAGGTTTCAATGAGCTGTATTTGGGGGGAAACCCAAGTAATCTGAACGCCGTTTGGTAAACTTTTCAAATGAGGCTCAAAAGTTTTGTCTTTACCTAAAACAATCGTTTGGTTTCCTATCTTTACGGTAACGATGGTTGTGGTGGGATCTACAGCCCAAAACAGAGGAACATATAAAGGGTGAGCGACATCACTCGTGGAATAAAGTGAAAAATGTCCGCTTTCATCTACGACTAACCGCATCATACCCCGATTCATTTCCCAACCCCAGAGTCCAGCGGCACTCAAGAGTAAGATTAAGGATAGTAGAGGTTTAAGTATATTTTTAAGGCTTTTCATGAACGAGCCTCCAATCCAGAAAAAAGGCTTTAAGGGACAAAGCTTTTTCACGCAAATTATCTAAGGTTTCCAGAGGATCAGAACCTTTACCCTTCAAACGAGCTTTAAGCTCCTCAATTTGCGTCTGAGCTTGTGCTAAATTCTTTTTTAACAGTGCGATGGCCGCGAGAGCCTCACCGCCAGCGCCTTCTAAAAGCTGATTTTGCAAGTCTAAAATTTCTTTCTGATAAGCCTTTTCACGACGCTGATATTCATCAGCAGCATTTAACGTTTCAATATTGGACCAACGTAAAACATCTAAAAGTTTATTTTCTCGAGCCTTCATATCGAGAACTGCCAACCTGTATTTGGCAGCTTCAACTTTATAACTGTAAGGGTAGCCATGAATTAAACGATTATAAAGATTTTCGGCAGCTTCAAACTGACCTAGGGCCGTGGAGGCATCTGCCATCCAAAATAAAGCATTAGGAATTTCACTGGATTGAGGGTCCGTTTTAACCGAGGCAAAAAATTGTGCCAAAGCGGCATTCGGTTGATTCTGAGTTAAAAGCACACGCCCCAACCAATATTGAGCTAAGCTTTGATACGAAGTTGGGGGGGAGTTGTCCAACACGGCTGTAAAAGCGGATGAGGCATCTGCATAATCCAATAAGGCAAAACTTGTTTTGCCTTTGCCTAGTAAGGCTCGGATTTTCTCCAATCCCTGTGAGTTTTCGGAAAGATTTTGAAATACTTTGAGCGCGGTGATAAAATCTCCTGAGTCGTAGGCTCGTTCGGCAGCTGTCAAAGAAGTTTGCCCCCACACGGGAAGCGCCAACCCTACAAAAACCAAAAAAGCCCAGAGTTTCACTTGCGACCTCCTAGGCGTAATAGCCTAACATATTCGTGGGGGTCTTGAGCCGCAAAAAAGGCAGATCCCGTGACTAGAGTATCGGCACCAGCGGCAATGGCCTGAGGTGCCGTCGCAATTTGTATGCCACCATCTACAGAAATTCGATACTTTCCTAGCTGTTCAGCTCTCCATTTTGATAATTTTTGCAACTTTGCTTCACAAAAAGAAAGATATTTCTGACCACCAAACCCGGGATTTACCGTCATGACTAGAACAAGGTCAACAAAGGGAAGCAGTTCTTTTATGCTTTCTACAGGGGTCGAGGGAACTAGGGCAATACCAACTTTGACTCCCAGGTTTTGTAACCGTTCGATTAAACGATGATGATGAATTTCGGCTTCCCAGTGGAACGTCACAGCATTGGCTCCCGCTTTGACAGCCTCTTCTGCCAGAAAAGTGGGGTTTTCAACCATCAAATGGACATCAAAAAATAAGTTTGACCTCGACCTAAGAGATTGTATGAGGGGTGGACCAAAACTTAAATTGGGCACAAATCGTCCATCCATAACATCCCAATGAACCCATTCTGCCCCGCTGGCTTCAATGGAAGCTATGGCTGGGCCTAAAGCCGCAAAATCAGCTGAAAGTACAGAAGGCGCAACAATCAGTGAAAAATTCTTATCCATAACTCTATTCATAACAAAAAAATGAGCATTCAGTCCAGAAAAAAAACTTCAAAACCAGTTGAATTGACTAAAGTTGTGTCTCGGGTATAATCAGAAGAAGCGTCAAATGAAATTCGGTGAGCACGACCACTCTTTAGATGCCTCAGAGCGCTTAGAACAGGCGCTGAAAAGTGTCGTTGCGGCCTTTTCAAAAGGTGATTTTGCCCAAGCCGAAAACGAAGCAGAAAAGGCTCTGAGCATTAGGTATGATGATCCTGAACTCATTTCCGTGCTTAAATATGCTGTATTCTGGAAAGACCGCGCCATTAGATTGGCAGAATTTCCAGAGGATGAACAAAAAGGGGATTTTCTTTTTAAAGAATTCCAAGGGTTCACCCAGCGTTTTTTACAACGGCTAGAAGTGAGATCTGACTCAGCCCTATTTGCCATTCGGCAATATGTTTTTTCTGAAATGGCTAGGTTTTACACTGATTGTCTTCGTGAGGGTAAAAAAGACTCGGGAGATTTGATTGTCAAAGCGGCAAAAGCCTTCAAAGGTTCAGGTGCTTTTGATAAGGCCATTGAGCTTTTGGAAAATTTTCTCCAGGTGCAACGGGATGATGCTGGAGCTATGGCGGAATTAGCAGATTGCTGGGAAATGGTGGGTGAAGTTCGAAAAGCTAAACTTTTTTTTCGTGAAGCTTTTTATCTAAATCCACAACGCGTTGATCTCGAGGGTTTATCATCTACCCTGATTAAGCAAATTTTAGATTCCCTTAAGCAAGAAGGATATTCCCCCTCTTCTTGGAAGGAATGGATTCCTGTATATGGAGTCATTAATGGAGTTTTTAATGTACGCAGAGACTTGAAACCACTGGAATTAGGGCAGTTAAAACAATCGATCTTTGCCTTAAAAAATGAACTTCAAGATCACACCCTTCAACAGGGTTTATTGTTGCCGCGTTTGATAAACCGATACTTTTGGCTGATCGATCATTACTTAGCTGTAAAAGAAGAACGATCGAAAATTGAAGAGGTTCTTTTAAATATAAAATTGCTGGATGAACGGATTTTTTCTATTTATACCCACTGAGAAAGAGGAGACAAAACATGCCACACGAAATCATCACGAAAATCGAACAAAAGCTTCATGAAGAAAAATGGACAAGAACTGCAATTGGAGCCTACACCGTTACCATGATCAAGGAATTGGATGATTTACTTGTTCAATTAAGTGAGGTCGATCTTCAAGATGAAGCTAAAAATCTTTGTGACCAACACCTCGAAGAGTCTAAAAATAGTATTATTGCCTTATACATCTCTGGAATGATCAGCCTTAAAAAGCAGCTTTTAGATGATACAGATTTAACTAAGGTCATCAACTTATTTGCTCAGAATATCAAGTGGCAAATTGTCGAACATATCTGTCTTCAAATGCTGATGGAAGGTGAAAATAAATTTGCCTTGAAAAGTTTAGTGGAATGTTACAAAAATGAAGGACAAGATGCTAAACTACTCGAAACAGAAGAAAGACTTGTTCGTGTAGATATCGAAGAAGCTGACATTGTTTTTAATTTGGCACAACGTTTTGAAAAAGAAAAAAACTTTGAAAAAGCCACAGACTATTACAAAAAGGGAATTCATCGCTACATACACAAAAAAAACTTTCCACGTGTTCGAGAAATTTGGCTCAAGCTTTTAGAAGATCCGGCTCAAGACATTGAATACTTTCGCCAAGTTGCCAATAAAGTTGAAAAAAACTTGGGTTCTGAAAAATCCATTCAACTCCTTGAGGATCTTTACCCCATTTTGGTGAAAGCAAAAGACTGGGATGAGGCTATAGCGCTTCAGCTAATTATCAATGATTTTGAACCAAAATCTCCTTTTGTGCGAAAGGAAGTCGTAGAATGTGTTCGCAAGAAATATGATTCCAATCCAAAAACAGAAGAATATATTCGATCAAGTAACTTAAATGATACTTGGAAACCTCTTCGAGAAGCTCTCGAGGATTTTAAGAAACAAATTGCTTATGAAAAAGGGAACTTTGTCTTTCATAAGGCTTGGGGTGTAGGAAGAATCCGTGAAGTTCGAGACCAAGAATTTGTTATTGACTTTGAAACTCGTCAGAATCAAGTTATTGGTCAAAAAATGGCTGTTGAAAATCTTATCAGCCTTGCAAAGAATGACATTCGTGTTCTAATCGCTACGACTAAAGATCCTCAAAAACTCAGTGAAAGGATTAAAAAGAAATCTGAAATAGATTGGTCTTTGAAAACAATTCTGGGTAGTTTCGGTAATAAAGCGGACATGAAGACCATTAAGTCCATTTTAGTTCCAAAACTTTTAAAAGAAAGTGAATGGACGACCTGGGGTACGATGGCTCGAAATTACTTTCGAGAAAGCACGGATTTTGCCATTTCGCCCGATAGACCTGATGAATTT
>DAIDJJ010000038.1:0-17926 GCA_027451385.1 Spirochaetales bacterium
GTCCAAGCGGGTTCCCCCACGGTATCCGTTCGTTTGGCGGAAACCCGCCGCAAGGCCCTCATGGAAGGCACTTGGGATAGTACGGGACTGCTGTTGGCTAATGCCGACAAGACCCGGGAGGTAGCCCAGCGCTTAGGCTATTTGGCCTAATTTCGTCGCTTTTACTCTCTTTTTCGTGAAAGTTTGGTTTATGTACTATAATGAAAAGGTACGGAGACCAAATAGCTATGAAACCTGCTGGTTCCGTGTCCGGTAAGTTGCTCTTAAATGATCGACATGCCGGACTCGCCGGCTTCCATTGGAAGCTCGATGAAAACACCTGGGAACAATCCTCTGAACTGAAGGAACTCCTGGGGTTGGTTCCTGGCTTTTCTTATACCAATGCAGGTTGGCTTTCTTTAATTGAACCAAGTCACAGGTCCCTGGTAGCCCAACTCCTGGAAGTTCCTGAAAACCCCAGGCAAGAATCAGAACCTTTTGAATTAGATTTTCCCATTCGACGCCCACTAGACGGCAAACCTCGTTGGCTTCGTTGTCAAGGTCACATAACAGGACAAAAACCCCACCGGCTTTTCACAGGCCTTCTCTTGGATATTTCGGAACAGCACCATCAAACCGAAGCTCTCACGCGGATGACTCGTCTTTATAATGCTTTGGCTCAAGTCAACCAAAAGATGGTGCGAATCAAAGACCGCCAGGAACTCCTCAGGGATGTCTGCCAAACCATAGTCGAACTGGGTCAATTTTCTTTGGTGTGGATTGCCTGGGGGGGGGCAGGGTTACCCCAACTCGAGATTCTGGCGTCTTATGGTGATATTCATGGGTATTTGCACAATAAAACTGTCCGAAGTGACGATTCTGTCGCCGGGCTCGGGGTGGTGGGGCCCGCCATCCGCACGGGAACAGCTCAAGTCATCAACGACGTGGCCAACGACCCTCGGGCCCTTCCTTGGCGGGATGAACTGTTGGCCTCCGGCTATGCCTCGGTGGGGGGCTTTCCCTTATGGAGCGGTTCTGAAGTCGTGGGAGCCCTTGTTGTTGATTCCTCAGACCTAGATGCCTTTGCCCCCGAAGAAATCGCCCTCTTAACGCAAACGGCCGCTGACGTTTCGTTTGCCTTGGAACACCTTGCGCTCAACCAGGCCCAAGAAATAGCCCATGAAGCCCTACGCTTGTCCGAAGAAAAATATGCTTTGGCGTTCCGCCAAAGTCCAATGGCCATTCTGATTACCAAAGTCGTGGATGGTCTCTATCTTGAAGTCAATAACAGTTTCGAGAGAATACTGGGCTGGAGCCCCCAAGAAACGCTGGGACGATCCTCGTTGCCGCATGATCTCAACATTTGGGTGAACCCCGAAGATCGTCACCGTATGCTTCAGACCCTGCAAGAAAAAGGGCTTACCACGGAATTCGAAGCCGACTTCCGCCACAAAGATGGGCACACCGTACGCTGTCTTATGTCCGCCCGCCTACTCAAGATCAATGGCGACGACTGTTTATTATCCCTAGTCAGGGACTTTACAGAATTCCGTGCCCAAGAAGCCGCCCTTAAACGGATAACCCGTTTGTACCAAGCCTTGGCTGAAATCAATTATTCAGTTTCACAAATCCGTGAACCCCAATTGCTGTGGCAGAAACTTTGTCAAATTTTGGTAGAATTGGGCGGGTTTAAACTTACCTGGATAGGGTGGGATCAGCCAGACCATCAGTTGACCATTGGGGCACAGTTCGGTGACACCCAAGGGTATCTGAAGGGGATTGTGGTCCGAAGCGATAACACCCCCGAAGGTCAAGGTCCAACGGGAAGAGCCCTACGCAGTGGTCACCCTGAGGTCGTCAACGACTTATTGTACTCGACGGGCTTTTCCGTTTGGCGAAGACGCGCGGAAATTAGCGGATTTCAATCTAGTGCCACCTTTCCCATTTGGCAGGCGGGAAAACCCGTCGGGGGACTGATGGTGTATTCTTCCGAAAAGAACTTTTTTGGGAATGAAGAGGTGCGGCTCTTGGAAGAAGCCGTCCGAAATATCGTTTTTGCCTTAGACCGTAGCGAGCTGGAACGTCAGAACAAGGAGGCAGAAGCCCAACAAAATCTTTTAAAAGAACAACTTCAGCAATCTCAAAAGCTTGAAGCTCTGGGCAGTTTGGCGGGGGGAGTCGCCCACGATTTGAACAATGTATTGGGGGCAATTTTGGGCGCCGCTTCTGCTCTTCAACTCTTAGCGGCAGAACACCCTCAGGAAATTCACACGGTCGAGACCATTATACAAGCCTGTTTACGGGGACGAAGCGTGATCAAAAGCCTATTGTATTTCGCCCGTAAGGAGTTACAAGAGGAACGTCTGGTAGACGTGAATGGGGTCTTAAGCGAATTAGCCGAATTACTTCGGCATACCACCCTGCAAAAAGTTCGTCTAGATCTGCAATTAGCCGAAAATCTTCCTTTCGTCATGGGAGATGGGGGAGCCTTAAGTCAGGCTTTTATGAATCTTTGTGTCAATGCCCTGGATGCCATGCCAGAAGGAGGCCAGCTAAAAATATCGACTCGGTTTTTTGGAAAAACTCTGCAAGTCAAAGTTAGTGATACGGGTATGGGAATGCCCCCCGAAGTTTTAGCCAAAGCGACCGATCCTTTTTTTACCACCAAACCCCAAGGAAAAGGGACGGGTCTTGGTTTGTCTCAAGTTTTTGGCACCATGCGCGCGCACGGCGGCACCCTAAAACTCGATAGCCATGTGGGTCAAGGGACGACAGCCATACTCGAATTTCCCGCAGAACGACTCTCAGTCCAGTACTCTAGCGATCAGTTCCTGGCGGCTGATTCCAGCACACGAAGCCTGTCGATTTTAATCGTGGATGATGATGAACTCATCCGGGAAGCCATGTTGGAACTCTTGAGGCAACTCGGCCACCAGGCCATTTGTGTGTCAGGCGGTAGTGAGGCTCTCGAACGCTTTGAACAAGGCCCTATTCCTGACCTATTGATCTTGGACATGAATATGCCTGAAATGAGTGGCGGAACAGTCCTGACGTTGATACGTCAAAAGCAACCCCACCAAAAGGTTCTCGTGACGACCGGTTATGATGCCGAAGCGACGACAGGCTTGGTGGACGAGGGAATCAAAGTTCTCCACAAACCCTTTACGGCCGAAGAGCTGAAAGAAGCCTTGACGACTTTGGGTCCCTGGTAACCAGAAATCCCTTTCCAGATCCCTTTTCCTCATCTGGACAAATCCCCTCTCGCGGGGGTAAGTTGGCCTCTCGGCGTTGCCGTTTTGGGCGCAGTTCGTAACCCTCCTGCGCATTATAAATCAAAACTAAGGATGTTCTATGTCAGTTCCCGCGACTCGTTTTCGGCTTTTAGAGCCGATCATTGCCCTCTTTGTTGGTCTTTTGCTCGTCTCCAATGTGATTGCACAAAAATTTCTGGACCTCAATTTCGGAGGTTTCAAACTTACTACCGATGTGGGAACCATCCTGCTTTTTCCTATTACCTACATTTTTTCGGACATCTTGACCGAAGTATATGGCTACGCGGTTTCACGTCGCATCGTTTGGTATGGCTTTGGGATGAATTTCTTAGCGGCGATCATTTTCAGTTTGGCGGTCGCTTTACCCCACAGCCCCGAGTTTACCACGCAAACCGAGTTTGCCGCCGTTTTGGGGCAATTCCCCGGTCTAGTCCTGGCCTCACTAGCCGGATATTGGTTTGGTAGTTTTACCAACGATTCGGTCATTGCCGGGATGAAGGTATGGATGGTGCGCTGGGACCCCAAACATAAATGGCTTCCCTTACGCACCATTGCGTCCACCATAGCCGGTGAATTCGTCGACACCACGTTGTTTGTGGGCGTGGCAACGCTGTTTAAAGTGTTCCCCACAGACCTGTTTTTTGTCCTGGTACTTTCACAATGGGGGGTCAAGACAGCCGTAGAAACGGTGCTTACACCCGTCACGATTCTCGTCGTTAAAGCGATGAAAAGATTTGAGCGCACGGACGTCGTCGGCACAGATTCGTGGAGTCCTTTTGCCCTTCGCAAGTCCGGAGGCCGCAACCTCTGGACTTCCGAAAGTTCAACTTCCGAAACTTAGTCTAAGTCCTCACAGGTTCCATCCAAGGGTCTCTGGTGCTGCAACAAGTGTGCCCATTCTCCTTTCGCCACACTTTGGAGAACGGCTTTTGCCAGAGCTCGCCCTTGGGAACGAAGGTTCGCCAAATCTGTTTCCTTCGGAGCTCCTTGAAACTCGACAGGGTCAAGAAACTGCCAACCTGGCTTGTAATGGGCTATAAGATCATCCAGCTCATTTTGCGCCCCGCCGCACCAGCCAAAACTGCCAAAGCGAAAGGCCAGCCGATTATGAACCTTCTTTTTGAACAGCTCATCCAGCGCGGCCGCCAAAGGGGGAAACATTTTAAACTCATAGCTGGGCATACCTAAGACAACTCCCGTCGAAGTCCACACGGACGCCAACAGGTCACCAATCGGAGTTTCTGGTACTCGGTGCGGTTTCACCTGAACACCCATTTCGGTTAAGCCCATTAACACGGCTTCCAGAGCTTTTTCCGTATTTCCATACATACTTCCCCAAATCACCGTGACCTCTGCCTTGGCTGGATTTTTTTGATAGCTCACATAACGGCGGTAATCTGCCAGAATCTTCCCAGGATTTTTCCGCCACACAATACCATGCCCTGGAGCGATAATTTTCACCTGATCCCCTAAAAGCTTTTCGACTTTATCGAGAGCTTTCCCCGTTGGCTGACTAAAGGCAGCGACAATATTGGCATAGTAGCGGACCGCTTCTTTTTCAAAAAAAGCCAATTGGTCCGGGGAAAGCTGGTCATCATAGGGAGCTTCCCCCAACGAACCGAAGCTACCGAACGCGTCACAAGGAAACAGCGTTCCGCTCAAAGTATCCAAGGTAGCAATCGTTTCGGGCCAATGCACATTCGGGATTTCGGCAAACGCCAAAACTCTTCCTTGGCCTAAATCCAACGTATCGCCGTCTTTTACCGTTCGGATTTGATCTGTCACGCCAAAGAAGGCTTTAAGTAAGGGGACCGACTTCGCACTGGTGACAATCTGAAACTGAGGTCGAAGTCGACGAAACGCTTCTAACCAGCCGGAATGATCTGGTTCCATATGGTTGATCACGACATAGTCGATGCTCTCGAGAGGGATGTCCAGGGCCTCCAGCTGAGCGAACAGGGTTTCGGGAACCCCGTCCCAGCCGCAGACCCCGTCAATCAGAGCAGTCTTTTCGCCGCGAACCAAATAGCTGCTTAAAGAGACCCCATGAGGTATGGGCCAGATCCCTTCAAATAAAATGTCCGAGAGGTCGGCCGACAGCCGCCAGACACCGGGACATACTGATGTTGCTTTCATCTGATTACCATACCCAAAGCCTTCCCTTCTCGGCAATCCGCCCATCGAAAAAACCCGTGAGCTATGTTACAGTTTTCCTTGGAACAATTTCTTGGAGAACTGGCATGGTCTTTGACGAGGATTTACAACGACTTGAGCAATTAGCTGGAATTGAAGAAAGTCTCATTGCTTTGGCCTTGCACGCCCTGTGGGAGAAAATTCTCCGTGCCGAAACGGGAACCCCCTATACCACCAGTAGCGCAGAGGGTCCCTTTGTAGATGCTCCCGAATTACTTCGTCGGTTGATAAGTCAAAATCCCAGTCTAAGGAATCGACTGGATGATAGCTTTATCCGCGATTTCGCGAAATCACGCAGTTGGACCAATGCCGTTCGTCATAACTTTATTCAATTAGAAACACGTCGATTTCACGAGACACTTTTACAATTTGAAACCTTTTGCTACCATTTTCCGGTATTTTCCACACCTGAGTTAGTGCAACAAACTTTGAGCAAACTCCGTCAAGCCAGTCCTCAAAAACTGGCTCAACGAGAAAAAGAATTTGTTGCTTTACTGGAACGCAACACAGCCTTACAGCAACAATTGGTCCGAAATGAAGCTGAATTGACGAGTTACCTGGATTTGGCTCATGAAATCAATTTACTGAATGCCGAGCGTTCCCTCTTCAAAGATGAGTTAGAACTTGCCGAATTGGCTCTCCAGAAAGAACGCCAGCAACGCTATTCCGCAGAAATGCTTTCACAAGAAAATGAACAAGTCCGCCAGCAGCTGGAACAAAGAGTCCAAGAACTTAAAGCTCAATTAAACCACACTCAACAAGCTCAAAATCAGCTCTCCCAACAAATGGCGACCTATCAAGTTCATCAAGAATATTTTGAAGTCAATGAAGAAATTTCTGTGTATTTCAGGGGTGAAGCGAGGTACCGTAACCTAGTCCAGCAATTGAGTCCAGACCAAAGCTCAGCCGTCCACCAGGCGGCCTTGCACCGGGGTGACTGTCTGATCAAGGGTCCTGTCGGAAGTGGAAAATCTCTCGTGCTCTTGAGGACCTGGTGTGCTTTGCAAGAACATTCTCCTGGTGACTACCCCCTGCTGGTTTCTACAAAGCCTTTACTCTGGTACTTACAACAAGAACTTGAGGCTCACGGTCTGAACGGCTTGAACGGTGTGAGCTCTAACGTCGAACTCATCGACGATTTTTTATCCCGTAGTCGAGGGAACCCTTCTGCCCCTCGTTACCCCAAAATCTTGGTAGATGAAGCGCAGGAGCTGACAGCACAACAAATCGACCAACTCCGGAAGCTCTCCCGAGACGGTCTAATTTTGGCAGGGGATTTTTCAAATCCAGCTTGGGATTCTTGGATAGCCTTTTCCCTCCAACGGAGCTTTCGATGTCCTCAACCCCTTCTGGATTTCGTCTCAAGTTGGAAAGCCCCTGCACGCCTATCCTACGACGGTCTGGGCTCCGAACGACCGGGGTTTCCTCCGCTGAGTCTGAGTGTCAGGTCCGAAGCTTTGACGAGAACACTCCTTTTGCAAATTCGCACCCTGCTCGAACGCTTCGGCTATGCCCCCGAAGCTCTTCTCCTCGTTCCCTTGGATGGTTCGGGCCAACTTGAACAGAAAGTATGCCAAGCTATCGCCGCAGAAAACATACCCTTAGTAAACTTAGACTCTTTTTCTCATCAGCCGAGTTCTTCTCAGCGTGACTTCCCTTCAGGAATCCGGATTTCTTCGGGCCCTTCCGCTCTAGGTTTGACCTTTTCTGTTGTCTTGGTCATCCTCAGTCAGCCTCTTGTAGCCGGCACGCAACAAAGCCTGCTGGCCACCCAAGCCTTCACCAGAGCGTCGGAACGTTTGATCGTTTTAGTTCAAGAGGACTAGGAGTCTTGTAACGTATCGCCCGGCTGAAAGGTCAAGGGCAAGGTCAAAGACCTAGACTCAACTTGTTTCTGGCAACGCTGTTCTAAGAGCTTAACGGCTTCATAGCCCATTTGACCAAAAGGCTGAGCAAAACTTGCCAGCTGGGGACGGCCCCAACGACCCTGAGGCAGGGCATCGAAGCCGACATACGCCACGTCATGCGGAATAGAAACACCAGCTGCTACAGCCGCTCGAGTAAACCCAATAGCTAACAAATCATTGCCAAACACGAGGCCATCCGGGCGTTGAGCCCCTAAATCTTTCCACCGGGAAAAAAAGGCTTCACCTTCTGCCTCACCTAAATCTGACACGAGATAAACATCTTTATCGTAGGGGAGCCCCAAAGACTTCAGCTCTTCTTGCCCCCCCGCTAAACGCTGTTCTACGTTGAAGTTATAAAGGGCCTTCGGGTCATGCACGACAAATCCGAGCTTTCGTTTTCCAGCTTGATACAAACGGTGGATGGCTTCACGGCCGGCTTCAAAATTCTCGGTATCAACCCAAGAGAGCAAGTTGTCGGCGGGACGCTCAGCAATGACCACGCACGGAATTTGGTCTTCTCGGATTTCTTCAATCACCCCGGTTCCCAGGCGCTGAAACCCAATAAAAATGAGACCATCCACCTTTCGCTGACGATAAAGACGTAAAACATCGCTGGTTTGATTTTCACTGGCTTCGGTTGAGAGAATGAGATCTTGATGGGTATCCCGACAACGGCGTTCAATTCCGTCTAAGATGGCAATCAGATATTGTTCGCCCCAAAAGTGGGAGCGAATGCTAATGGGAGTTTCTACCCCCCAGGTCCCTGTTTTTCCTTGGTTCAAGGCCCGTCCTAAGTGGTTAGGATGGTACCTCAGTTCACGTATGGCTTCTTCAACACGACGCCGCGTTTCTTCTTTTACATTGTCTAAACCGTTTACAACCCGTGAGACGGTGATGAAGGACACCCCGGCCCGTTGAGCTACATCCTTTTGAGTCGCCATAATGCACACTGTAGAGAACTTCTCTCGGCTCGACAAGTTCTTCTAGGCATAACAGGGGAATTCCAGACAACAGAAGTCTTTCTCCTCGAGAGTTACCCATGCTATAACTTCAACATCAGCTTTTGTACGGAGGGCCCTTTGGAACGCTTACCTGCCTTGCAGATGCGTCAAATTGTCAAAACCTTCGGGGTGGTCACCGCCAACGACCACGTCGATTTTGAAGCTCTCCCCGGTGAAATTCATGCCCTATTGGGGGAAAACGGCGCAGGAAAAAGCACCCTGATGTGCCAGCTTTCTGGGGTTTATCGCCCCACCTCCGGAGAAATACTTCTTGATGGTCGCCCTGTACGGCTTAACTCGCCCTGGGAGGCTTCCCAACAGGGCATTGGTATGGTGTTCCAAAACTTTCGCTTGGTCCCCACCCTTACAGCACTCGAAAATATTCTCTTAGGTGAAAAAGCCCCTTTTTGGCACGGGTCAGCCTGGAAAAAATCCCGTCGTGTCGAGATCGAAGCTTTTGCTCAGCGGCTAGGTCTAAACGTCCCTCTCGATACCCCTGTGGAACTCTTGGCGGTCGGGGAACAACAACGAGTCGAGATTGTCAAAACCTTATATCGAGGTGCTCGGTTTATTATTCTTGACGAACCGACCTCTGTCCTGACTCCTCAAGAAGTCGAAGATCTCTTCCATACCCTGCGCCGTCTTAAAGCTGAAGGTAAGACGATCCTCATCACAACCCATAAGTTGAAAGAAGTCATGGCGCTGGCAGACCGTATTTCGGTACTCCGCAAGGGCCGTTTGATTTCGACCATAGCCGCTTCTCAAACCAATGAAAAAGAACTCGCCCAAATGATGGTCGGAGAACAGCTGGAGCCTCCTCGTCCAAGGGGCAATTATGCTCCAGGAGAAGTGCTTCTGAGCGTGAAGGACCTCGAAGTTCATGCCGATCATGGGGGGCGCTCCCTGTCTGGGTTTCATCTCGAAGTAAGAGCCGGTGAAATTGTGGGCGTCGCAGGGGTTTCCGGCAACGGTCAAAAAGAATTGGCTGAAGTTCTCACGGGTCTTCGGCCTTGGAAAAAAGGTCACATTGTTTTTCAAGGGCAAGAGCTGAGAGCCGCGACCGTTCGGTCTCTCATCGAAGCAGGCATGGCCCATGTTCCTGAAAACCGCATGAAGAGCGGCCTAGCTGGTAGCCTCAACGTCATAGACAATTTGCTGTTTAAATCCTATCGCCTTCCAGAACGCTCTCGCTGGGGCTTTTTACGTCTCAAGGACAATCGAAGCTGGTCACGTGACCTGGTGGAAGAATTTTCCGTCAGAACACCAAGCCTCGACACTCCCGTTCAGCACTTGTCGGGCGGCAACCAGCAAAAACTTCTTTTGGCCCGAGAGATTCGCAACAACCCTCGCTTAATGATTGCCGTTCACCCGACCCAAGGCCTGGATGTCGGTGCCACCCAAGCGGTACACGACCTTTTAGAAGACCTTCGCAACGCCGGGAAAAGCGTGTTGTTAATCTCGGAAGATTTAGACGAAGTACTTGAGCTCTCTGACCGCATCCTCGTTCTATTTAATGGGAAAGTGGCAGGAGAAGTTTCCCGAGCACAAGCCGACCGGCACCACATCGGCATGTGGATGGCCGGTCTTGACCAGGAGTCCCCATGAGCCTTTCGCGTCCCTCCTTTCGACTGGTACTTGATCCTTCAGGAAAGCAAGCCCCTTGGTGGGCCACTTTGGTTTCGATCGTTCTGGCGTTAGCGGTCTCCAGCGTCCTGATTTTGTTCAGCGGAGCCGATCCGCTTGCCGTATGGGCGAAGATGTTTCAAGGGGCATTTGGCTCCGGTTTTGGTCTAACGGAAACCTTGGTCAAAACCATCCCACTCCTCTTGTGCGGTTTGGGCGTGTCCATCGCTTACAAAATCGCCGTCTGGAACATTGGGGCAGAAGGACAGCTATTAGTAGGAGCCATCGCGGCAACAGGAATCACGATTTATTTTCCTCAGCTGCCCATCGAGGTCGCCTTACCCCTCATGTTTATGGCTGGTTTAGTCGCGGGGGGTCTTTGGGGATTGTTGACGGCCCTGCCCAAAGTTTTTTTTCAAGTCAATGAACTCATCACTTCTTTAATGTTAAATTATGTCGCTTTTTTGGGCTTACAGTTTCTCGTCTTTGGCCCTTGGCGAGACCCCAAGGGACTCAACTTTCCCGGCTCCCCCATCTTCCCGTCCGCCGAGACTATCCCCTCTTTGTGGGACCATAGTCGACTACATTGGGGGTTAATCCTTGCCCTTCTTTTAGTGGGGGTGTATGCCGTGGCGGTCAACATGACACGCTGGGGCTATGAAATTCGCCTGATTGGCGCCAACCCCGAAGCGGCACTCCATGCAGGTATCCGAATTCGCCGGCATATCTTGGGTGTTTTATTTCTCAGCGGGGCTTTAGCCGGTTTAGCCGGAATGATGGAAGTCTCCGGGGTTACACACCGGCTAATGGACAGCGTTTCACCGGGTTATGGGTATACAGCCATTATCGTGGCGTGGATAGCCCGTTTAAATCCCCTGGGCTTGATCATCTCGGCTTTTCTTTTTGCCGGTCTCATCGTGGGCGGGTTTAATGTTCAAACCTTAGGAATACCGCCCTCCATAGCCTCCATGATTCAAGGCGCTATCCTCTTTTTTGTCATCGGCGGCAATTTATTGGGACAAATATCTCTTCGACGAACCACACCTGGTGCAGGAGCCTAATATGGACTGGATCACTCAAATCTTGGCCGCTGGTTTATCTGCTGGCACACCGCTTCTGTTTGCGACTCTGGGAGGTATCCTGATCGAACGCTCCGGGGTGATCCAACTAGGCGCTGAAGGACTGATGTTGATGGGGGCTGTTACGGCGGCCCTGATGTACCTGTGGGTACCCAACTTACTTTTAACGGTGGGCGCCGTTCTCGTCGTGGGGATGCTATTAGGCTTACTGCACGCCTTTCTGACGGTTAC
Source organism: Spirochaetales bacterium (assembly GCA_027451385.1). Classification (GTDB taxonomy): domain Bacteria; phylum Spirochaetota; class Spirochaetia; order JABEVK01; family JABEVK01; genus JABEVK01. Next base: position 11,286 of record DAIDJJ010000038.1, read on the forward strand.
CCTCAGGGCCAACCAGATCGTTAGCGGTCTTGCCATGACCTTGTTTGGTACTGGGCTGAGTGCAACCTTGGGTCAACCTGTGGCGGGGGCCCCTCTCGTGGGCAGTGCTCCTCTGCTCAACCTCAATTTTCTGAGTTCTCTTCCCCTTGCCGGCCCTCTCCTAGCTCACTTGGACATTTTTACTTGGCTCAGCTTTATTCTCGTGATTGCCCTGACCTTGCTTTTGAAAAAAACCTCCTTTGGCTTACGACTCAAGGCTGTGGGAGATAGCCCCGGTACGGCCGATGTGATGGGAATCCCAGTGACTTTGTATCGTTATGGCTGTGTGATGGCAGGTTCCGCTTTGATGGCTTTAGGGGGAGCGGATTTGCTTTTGGTGTATTCGCCAACGTGGATCCAGGGAATGACGGCTGGAAGAGGCTGGATTGCCGTCGCCTTAATCATTTTTTCACAGTGGAATCCCCTGCGCGCTTTAATCGGCACCTATTTCTTTGGCATTCTTGATACACTGGGCTTTCGGATTCAACTGGCTGGGAGCACGATCCCCCCATACTTTCTCAAAATGATTCCGTATCTTGTCACAATTTTGGTGTTAATTCTCGTAGGATGGAGGACCCGGCATCGTCCGAGTTCAGCACCACGGGCCTTAGGGCTCCCCTACCTACGAGAACAGCGTCTATAAGATAGAGTTATTGAGCTGCGGGGGCGGGAATCGTACCCACGACACCTTTCACAAACCAGTTCATCTTCAGGATGTCGGACAGAGGTAAATTCTGACCGGCAGGCACTGCTACTTTGCCAGAGGCATCGGTGATCGGGCCTTCAAAGACGTGAAGTTGACCGGCAATGATCTTGGCTTTGGCCGCCTCTACCAGAGTCTTTACGGCATCCGGTACATCGCTGCCTAAAGGAGCAATAGTGACCGTACCATCGGCCAAGGACCCTTCATAGGGGGTATTCGTCCAAGTCTTGTTCTCGACAGACTCGACGACTTTGGTGTAGTAGGGGCCCCAGTTCCACACGGGATTAGTTAGGTAGTTTTTAGGAGCGTAACGGGTCATATCTGAATCATTACCACCGGCATAGGCACCTCGTTCCGCAGCGGCTTGAAGCGTCGCAGGGGAATCTTGATACGCTTGCAAAACATCGGCTCCCTTATCGAGCAAACTTTCTGCGGCTTGACGTTCCGTGGTCGGGTCAAACCAGGTATTGGTCCACACCACGTAGATCTTAGCTTGGGGATTGACACTCTGCACGCCCAACGCATAGGCATTAATGTTGTAAATGACCTCAGGAATGGGAAAGGCTCCGACGTAGCCCAGGATATTTTTTTTGGTCATTTTTCCGGCAACAATACCCGCTAAGTAAGACCCTTGGTAATTTTTACCAAAGTAAGTTCCCATGTTGGGGGCTGTCTTATAGCCCGAACAATGCATAAAGATGACCTTAGGGTACCTTTTCGCGACGGCCAAAGTTGAGTCCATATAGCCAAAACTCGTGGTAAACACGATGTCGTGGTTTTGGGCTAGATCGGCAATCACATGTTCTGCATCCGCCCCTTCAGGGACGCTTTGAACGATATCTGCTTTAATCCCCAGTTGTTTTTCCATATATTTGCGGCCCTGATCATGCTGGTAGGTATAGCCGCCATCCCCCGGTGGCCCAATGTACACAAACGCCACCCGAGGTTTACCAGACTGTTCCGGGGCTGAAGCCTTCTGAGAACAGCTCAAAGCCAGCAAGGCCATGATGGCAAAGAGGCCAAATAATCCTTTTTTCATGAGATTCTCCTTGGGGGTTTTATACACCGGAGGGGGCTTAAGCTGGAAGAGTGTAAGTCAAACTCACTGGGCAATGGTCTGACCCCATAATTTGAGGATGAATCTCGGCCGCCGTGATGAATGGTTTTAAGGCTGGCGATGTCAAAATATAATCAATACGCCACCCTATGTTACGTTCTCGTGCTTTGCCAAAGTTGCTCCACCAGGTATAAAAGCCGTTACCCTGATGAAACAAGCGGAACGTATCGACGAATCCGGCGTCTAAAAAAGATTGAAAACCGGCCCGTTCTTCATCGGTAAACCCTTTTTTACCACGGTTTGGACCTGGATTCGCTAGATCCAACTCGGTATGGGCGACGTTCAAGTCGCCGCAAAAAATGACAGGTTTGAATTTTTCGAGGTCTCGGCAATAGGCCAAAAAGGCTGGATCCCATTGCTGGCGAAGGGGGATTCTTGTCAGATCCTCTTTGGCATTCGGGGTATACACGGTCACGACAAAAAACTTTTCAAATTCAGCCGCCAGGACGCGGCCTTCTTGGTTGGGGTTCCCGTAGGGGTCTTGGGCCATACCGTACTTTTCCACAAAGGGAGCCGGTAAATCTTGACTGACAGCGATCGGCTTGGTTTTGGACAAAAGGGCCGTGCCAGAATAGCCTTTCCGTTGGCCGGAGTTCCAAGAAACCTGGTACCCGTCCACAACCAGCCCAGCCTCTTCGGGTTGTGCTTTGACTTCTTGTAAACAAACGATGTCGGGATTTTCTGAAGTCAAAAAAGGGTAAAAGACGTCTTTCCGTAAGACAGCACGGATGCCGTTCACATTCCAAGAATATAATTTCATGTCCCGAAGTATCCCCGTACCGAAAACGTCCTGTCAAGGAGAGGTCTTCCCGCTATAATGACTGACATGGAAAACAACCCGGACCGCCTAACCCGTCAGATGGATTTCTTGCTCGAAATTGACAAACTGAAGTCCATTTTGCGCCGAAATCGCCTCGCCGACAATTCCCGCCGCGAGAACACCGCCGAACATTCCTGGCATCTTGTCTTGTTTATTGCCATTCTGTCGGAATACGTTCCCGGGGTTCAAGATCTGTCCAAAGCTCTTCTGTTGGGGGCCATTCACGACTTAGTTGAAATCGACGCTGGGGATACCTTTTTTTGGGATGCTAAAGGGTACGAAGACAAGCAAGAGCGAGAAACCAAGGCTGCTCAACGAATTTTCGGTTTACTCCCCCCCGATCAAGCCCAAACCTTGCGCGCACTTTGGGAGGAGTTTGAAGAGGCTAAAACTCCTGAGGCCCTTTTAGCCAATGCGGCAGACCGTTTAGCGCCGGTGCTCCTCAACACGAATTCCGGAGGAATCAGCTGGAAAGAAAACGGCATTACCCCAGCCCAGATTCGGCAAAAAATGAAAGTCATTGGGCAAGCGTCACCCCAACTGGGGCACCTGTTAGAGCTTCTGATTCAGGAAGCTCAGAAAAAAGGCAGTCTGGATCAAGACCGGCCAGGGTTATAAATGGGCGCACCTGAAGTTTGGTAAAGGCGCAAGGCTTCACAGGCGTCCTGCCTCAGGACATCGCGTTCCAGAGTAATACCTCGCTTAAGCCATTCTTCTTCCCAATTTTGAGGGAGGGGTCCCTCATCAAAGCCTGTCAGTTCTTCAACATCACTCCCCCGAGCCCCCTGAATCACCTGCTTAACCCCTGACCAAAAAATGGCTCCATAGCACTGAATACAAGGTTGTGCATTGGTCACCAAGGTTAAGGCAGGTCGCCCCGCCTCCCCCAAATCATGGGTTCCCCAAGCTTGCTGGGCCATAAACAAGGCCACAATTTCGCCGTGAGCTAGGGAGGTATGGCCCGGTACGACTAAATTGACCCCCACCGCCACCAAAGCAGAGCTTTTCGTTTCGACAATCACCGAGGCAAACGGCCCGCCCGTTCCCCGAACGACGTTCTCATGGGCTAAAGCCACCGCCAGCCTCATGCGGTCAGCACTTGTTTCCAAAGAGCTCGGCCATTGTTCTATAAACGGCTTCACCCAGGACGGCAACTCTAAGCGGCCTTGTGTTGTCAGAGTCTGCACAAAAAATCTCCCATCTTGAAGATTTTACGCGGGTTTGCGCTCAGGGACAAGGACTTTGGTCTGGCCCGTGAGCGTTCGGGACCGTATATTTGCCTCAAAGGAGTACTCAAGTGATCAAAAAACGTCCTCTTTCAGAAAACCGTCCCTTAGCCTTAGTCACAGGAGCTTCTTCTGGGATAGGCTCATCGATAGCCCGAGAATTAGCCCTCTATGGAATGGATTTGTTTTTAACCGGACGAAATGCTTCGCGTCTGGACCAGTTGGCTAACGACTTGAAAGCCCTCGGCGTCAACGTACAAACCCTGGCGCTAGACCTTAACGCGGGGTCGCTTGAGGTCTTAATGAAACAATTAGAGGGAAAAGACCTGGATGTCGTGGTGAACAACGCCGGCTTTGGCTGGTCGGGGGCGTTTGCCGAAATGCCCGAAGAGCGAGCCCAGGCCATGTTATCGCTCAATATTGAAGTCTTGACATTGCTCACTCGAAAACTCTTGCCCCAGTTATTAAAAAGAGGCGCAGGCCGTATTTTAAATGTCGCCAGTACAGCCGCTTTTTCTCCTTGCCCGACCTTAGCTGTTTACGCCGCGACCAAGTCTTATGTCTTGAGTTTTAGTGAAGCCCTTTCCACAGAACTCCATGGTACCGGGGTCAGTGTAACGGCTCTTTGTCCCGGAGCGACAAAGACTCGTTTTGCCGAAACAGCGTCTATGGATGTGGCCAAATTCTCTAGGTCGGCTATGACGGCAGACGAAGTCGCCCGGCAAGGTGTTAAAGCCCTCCTCAAAGGCAAAAGATCCCTCGTGACTGGGGCCCCCAACGCCTTGATGGCTTTCCTGACCCGCTTGATTCCCCGATCTTTAGCGGCTAATGCGGCAGGAGCCATGCTTCGTTAACTCAGCTTTCGGGCTGTTTTTTCTCCAGCTCGGAACGCACTGGATAATCCCCCTGAGTCAAATAATTCTCCCGTCACGGCGACTCGACCAGGGGAGTCCGGCTTCGTTAGGATTAAGGGAAAAAGTTCATTCCCCGGCGCTTGGCGGGCAAACTTCCACCGGTGGGCAATCAGGTTATCAGGTTGTTTTACCCAGCTTCCCACCAGCTGGCCAGCGGCTTCGAGGAGTTCTTTGGCCCAATGAGAGCGATCCTCTTCAAGGTGTGATGCCGACCAAGACGGGCGGGCCTGAATCACGAGGGCTCCACCGCCTGAGAACTGCCGTTTTTTGGTTTCGTTAGACAAAAGGAGAACTTCACGAGAGGTTTCAGGGTACCAAATATCCCAAGGCAACTCGGGAGCCTGTCGATACCAAGCCAACACGGTTAAACAAGGAAGACTGGAAAATTGCCCCAGTAAGGCCAGCTGAGAAGCTAATTGCGGCTCCTCAGCCAAAGAATTCCTCCAAACCTCTTGGGTTTGTTCAGGAGCCAGGGCTAAAACGAGATCACGAGCTTGAAAGGTACCTTGATCGGTCGTCAAACTAACTCCCTCGGTGGTCCACGTGAGTTTTTGTGCCAAGATACCGGTTTTTACGTTGAGGCTTTGGGCTAAGAGTTCCGGCCAGTGCCGTAGCCCCGAGACGATAGCACGACGGTATTGCCCTGCTTCAAAGGCTTCAGGCTGACACGGTAACCCGACCCCTTTGACCTCTTGCGGCCAAGGAAGCAGTTCTTCTTCTCCCACCACCAAGGACAAGTTCTCTAATTCTTTAGCACTTCCATGCCAAAAGACAGGTCCGAAATCCCACGGCGGCAGACCAGGTTGAACAGGCTTGGAGGCACATCTTCCCCCAACAACCGCCGATCGCTCCAAAACTAAAACTGAACGCCCCGTGCTTGCCGCCTTGCGGGCACAGGCCAACCCTGACAGACCTGCTCCGACAACAATCAAATCGTGAGTTTTCTGAGTTCTTTGGCTTTCCATGGCTGACTCCCCCTTTATTAAAGCAAGTGAAGGATTTTGAAACAAGCGGTTTGAAAGCTCCAGCAATTCGACGTATTTTAGATTAAGGAGAACATATGGAACCCCGATCCTTACAAGATTTAGTAGAACTAGACAAAACTCACGAGTGCGAAGGTTTTGGAAAAGATCATATCTGCGTACGCATTGTCGCTGCAGCGCACCTGCCCTCGCGATTTGGAGATTTTCAAGTGGTGGGCTTTACCAATAATAAAGATGGTAAAGAACACGCCGCTTTTATTCACGGTGATGTGGTAGGACAAGAAGATGTGCCGATTCGCATGCATTCGGAATGTTTAACTGGGGATGCCATCGGTAGCTTACGGTGTGATTGCCGTGATCAATTAGAGGCGGCTCTTCAAGCTATCGGAAAGATGGATCGAGGAATTTTACTCTACTTGAGGCAAGAAGGACGTGGCATTGGTCTTACCAACAAGATTCGGGCCTACGCCTTGCAAGATCAAGGCTTAGATACCGTTGAAGCCAACCATGCCCTAGGTTTTGGCGATGACGAACGGGATTACAGCGTTGCGGCTCACATGATTGCCAGCCTCCGGGTTAAATCGGTGGCTTTAATGACCAACAACCCCCGTAAAATCGCGGGCTTAGAAAATATGGGAATCAAAGTTTCGCGCAGAATGGCCCATATCATGAAACCCAACGAGTTTAATGCATTCTATTTGCAAACCAAACAACAGAAATCCGGTCATATGCTTCAAGAACAGGGAGAACACCCCGAAGACTAATGGAATCCCCAGAAGAAGACCTCATCCGTCTAGCCTATGCCAAAATGCCTTTTGGAAAATATGCTGGACGCTACC
>DAIDJJ010000039.1:0-17681 GCA_027451385.1 Spirochaetales bacterium
TCTCGGGGGGCGACGTTCCCATTTCGTTATTTATGGGGGCACCTGGTGCAGGGCCAGAAGACCGGCTTGAAGCCAAGCTTCCGTCCTTGCCACCCGCCACAACCATTGATCGGCTAACTTTTCTTTTAGAATGGGGACGTTCCGCCAGCACTGGTTTCGATTTAACCAACTCGCCTTTAGCTGCTTGGTTGTGGCGCCAAATGTCACCAGAAGAACGCCAACTTCAAAGACAAAGGGCTGGAGCTTTTTTTAACGGGCAACTAGCCCCTGAGCTCTTACTAAAAAGCTGGCCTGAACCACTGCGGAGACAAGTCGCCCAAGCTGTTGCCGAGCTTGTGCCCACACGCCGAACTCGTCTAGGCCCATGGCTATAAGAAAGCTAAAAGCATTTGCCCCGACCTGTCGGTGGCAGTAAATTAGGCGCATGAAGAATAAAATACCTGAGGAGCGCTTAACGAAGGCTCTTCATGAGGCGCTAACTTGGCCTGAATTTGTAGACAAAATGCAGGTTCACAAGGAATTGATTCAGCAAAACTTTCTTGCTAATGAACTAACCCCTTCTGACAGAGCGATATTGTCGCAATTGCCTTATAAACTCACCGTACTTGCTTTGGTTCATGATTGGTGCACAGATGTCGTGGCAAACCTCCCGATCTTAGCCAGGTTTGAAGAAGCTGGTTATCTTCGTTTGGCCATTCTCGAAAAAAATCCCCACAATACCGATCTAGGGCTGTTGTATCCACATCGCAGTGGAGAAGTTCACATTCCTATTTATATCGCTTATGACCCCCAGTCCCAGGAATTAGGACATTTTATTGAACGTTCGTCCCGCTTAGATTCCTGGCAAGCCTCTTGGATTGAAGAATTTTGGAAAACCCATCCAGCTTTCACACGAACTCCCGAGTTCTCCCAGTTGGAGGAAACCACCAAAGCCCAGCTGATCCAGTGGTTAGTCACGCGACGGGGGGAAGTCCGGGATAGTGAACGCGAAGATATGGCCCACTGGCTGGTCAAGGCGGTTTCGTCATGAGTCTGCTAAAGGGTAGAGTTCATCAGTTTATCCTTGTGGGGTGCCTCAGCCTTGTTGGTAGCCTACCGCTTTTAGCGCAGTCCGCCGGGGAACCTTGGTTCACAGATTATGTTCACGGCAATAGAAATGACTGGCAGGCCCATTTAACAGAAGCCAAAATCGAATTGCCCTCGCCCCCGACGGCCGATACTTTATATTCCTTGCTCGTAGCTGAATTTGGTGCCGTAGGAACACAACTTAAGCACCACCAAACAGACTCAGCCAAAAGCTTGCTCCAAGAGGCCCTGCAAAAACTTGCTACTCTGAAAAGTCTTGAAACTTCGGCGAGAACTTGGTTTATTTCAGCGGCCTTAAATAGTCTTGCGATTCAGCTCGACCCTTGGCAAGCTCCCTTTCTGGGTCCCAAAGTCCAACAAGAAATTCAGAAAGCTCAGGAGGCAGACCCCACCTTGCCAGAAGTTTGGTTGATGAAAGGAGACATTTCTTACAACGAACCCCCTTTATTTGGCGGTTCAACCGAAAAGGCCATTGTGGACTGGCAAAAAGCTCGTGAGCTATGGCAGGCTGGCAGTGCAGACAGTCGGCATTCGTGGCTCTATTTGCTTACCCTTGCCAATCTTATTCACGCTGAACTTAAGGCTGGCCAGACCGACAAGGCCCAAGAATATTGGCAAGACATGACGAACGAGGCCCCGGACTTATCGACGCAACAGGCCAGGTTCTTTCCTTAGTGCGAACTGACCCTAACGATTCAGCCACCGTGCCGCCTCGACGGCCCCGTAAGTGATCAGCCAATCGGCACCGGCTCGGCGAATCGCAAAGAGGTTTTCCATCAGGCCCTCTTCATAGTCAAAGAGACCTTGAGACGCTCCATGAACGACCATCATATATTCGCCTGAAGTATGGTAGGCCGCTAAAGGAGCTTCGGGAAAGGCTGTTTTTACCCTTTCGATCATGTCTAAATAAAACGTAGCCGGTTTCACCATGACGGCATCGGCACCTTCTTCAAGATCCGCACGTACTTCTTCCACGCCTTGTAGCCGTGTACGATAATCCATTTGATACGATTTGCGGTCACCGTGACTAGGAGCAGAACCTGCGGCATCCCGAAAGGGACCATACAGCTTGCTGGCATATTTCGCAGAATACCCCATAATTTTGGCATGGAGATGCTCTTGTATTAAGCGCTCGCGAATCGCCAGAACTTGACCGTCCATCATCGCGGAAGGCGCCACATAGTCGGCACCAGCCCGAGCGTGAGAGGCTGCCATGGCCGCCAACACGGGTAAAGTCGCATCATTATCTACAGTTTGGCCGCGAAGAATGCCGCAATGGCCATGATCGGTATAAGCACAAACACAAACATCCGTCATAACGGTTAAGCCTGACAAGCGGTTTTTGAGCTCTGCCACGGCCCGAGACACCAGAGCATCGTCTTTCACGGCGGCTTGCGCCAAAGGGTGCTTGTGAGAATTCTCTGGCACACCAAACAGCAGAACTTTGGTTACTCCGGCATCGCGGGCAACCTTGGCGGCTTCGACGAGGCGATCAAGGGATAAATGGGATACCCCTTTGAGCGTTGGAATGGGCTCTTCAATCCCCTGCCCTTCCACCACAAACAGGGGGAGAATCAAATCCTCTACCCCTAAACGAACATCGGCATGGTGATCACGCAATTCCTGAGTAGCCCTTAAGGGACGAAAACGTCGAAACAAATCAGCCATGGTGTGAAGTTCTCCTTATTCCCAGTACCGAGGGACCCAAGCGAAACGTGGGATACAATTCCTGCAAAGCAACAGCTGTAGGCTCCCCCATGGGGGTCAGTAATAAGTTCGGGGGCAATTGGGGGAAGCATGAATATAACACTCGAGCGCAAGAGGGAGAGGTGACCACCACCTCTTCAATCTGTGACCAATCTGGATCGGGGCACGCCAAAGGTCGATTTCGATATACGGTGACACGTTGAACTGTCCAACCTTGCTGGGACAGTCCTGACAACACCTCAGAAGCAATTTCAGACGCGGGAAACAAGAGTTTCTTACCTTCTGCAGAGCGGTTTGCCAAGGCTGAAACCAACCCCTGAGCGTCTTCACGTTCGGCGATTAAGTCGGCAATCCAGCCTTCATCCTTCAAAGCCTGGGCAGTCGCACGTCCCACAGCGGCAATTTTCCAGGGTTGTGGGCTTTGCCAACCCAAACGCCGCCAGGCACCTGTCACAATTCTGACAGCAGTACGGCTGGTAAGCGCCACCCAAGTGTATTGTGGAGTCTGAGCCAAAGCTTGGTCCAATTCTTCGGGGGATAAGGGATCTAGACTGATGAGGGCATGATGCCATATACCACGAGGACGCCAAAAGCGGCTGGGGTCTGTTCCTGCATACCAGGTGTGCGGGGGCCCCGCTTGTACCTGGTTTTCAGGCCATAAAACTTCTTCGTCGTTATGCTTTTCTGGACTTCGAACATCAAGCCCCCCCCAGAGCGCCCGGACATCGCCACGGTCAGCTCGACAGGTCACAGCTAAATAGCCTTGAAGAGGGTGAGTATCAAACGGCAAAATGGCACTGATTCTCGCGGTCAGCCCCAGGCGTTCTAAAGCACAGGTGGCGACTATAAGGGCATCAAGTTCTCCACGATCCACCAGGGCTAGACGTTCTTCGATAGTCCCACGGATGGGAACGATGGTGAGGTCCTTCCGGGCGGCCAAAACTTCTGCTTGGCGCAAAGGGGACGAGGTGCCCACACGAGCCCGAGGAGGAAGACCATTCGGAAAGGTAAGTTTCCCGAGTTCTTGGCTACACACCAAAGCATCGGTGCCAGTTTTAGGAGTTAATAAAGCCGCCACGACTAAACCCTCAGGGAGAGGGACGGGTAAATCTTTTGCGGAATGGATGGCAAAATCGGCTTGGCCTTGAAACAGGGCAGTATCTAGTTCTCTGGTAAAAAGATCCGCAGGAGCTTGACCGTCTAAGAGGCTAACTTCTTTGTGTCGGTCTCCCCAACTCGTCAAAAACTGAGTTTCAAACGAGGGAAGCTGAGGGCTTCTCTGGGCCCAATATTCTTCTAAAGCAAAAAGAGCCTCATGCACCTGAACCCGAGCCAAGGGGCTGGAACGGCTGAGAATTTTGAGAACACCCGACATCTTAGACCGCCACCATGGAAGCCCGTTGAAAAAACTTTTTCACCTCGTCGTGGATGATCTCTTCTGCCGCGCTAACTTCCTTTTCCCTATCTTTAAGGTTGTTGGCGGCCTCTTTTTCCAGGTCTGTCACATTAAAGAGACTCACTCCAGGTAAACTGCCAATTTGTGGGTCGACATCGCGAGGCACAGCCAAGTCAAAAATACGTCGCGGACCACTAACAGGAAAATCCTGACTGGTCACGAGAAAACCGGGGGCGGAGGTCGCACTGATGAGGACATCCTGACCTGACAAAAGTTGAGAAAGCTGTTGAAGGGGCACTGGTGTTCCACTCCCCCACTCTCGACAAACCGCTTCGGCCTTTTCGAAGGTTCGATTCACGAGGTGAAAAGTGCGGTTACCCCTATCATGAAGAAAACGAAGAATACCCAAAATTTGTTTGTTGACCCCCACTGCTATGACCCTCAAATGTTCTAGGGGAATGGAACCCTGGGTGAGTAAACTCGTGACAATTTGGGCGTGACCAACCGCCCCCCGGTTTAAGCGAGTTTCCGTTCTAACCCGCTTTCCCACGCGAAGGGCTGCTTGAAACATTTTATGCAATCCTCCCGAAAGAGGACCCGCCAAACGTGCTTCTTCATAAGCATGCTTCACTTGACTTTGAATCTGATTTTCACCCAGTAAAGGGGATTCCAGACCGCTGACCACACGAAATAAATGCTCAAGTACAAGAGGATCAGGCAGACCTTCACCTTCGTAAACTTCAACCCTGTCACAAGTTGCTAAGCTAACACGCGAAAGAGGCTGGTCGACAACACCTTCTTTGAGCAACTTTTCACGCTCTTCCAGAGTTGAAGAGGCGTCCACACCACGAAAGATGATCACGGTAAAACCTTCTCAAACATACCAATTCTAAAATAGCTTGACGTTCCGTAAGGGTCAACGGTTATCAAAGCTGATGGTTTCTTCAATCGCACGACGTTGATCGGCTGAAGGACTGACTAGGATACCCCTGGACAACCACACGGGTTCCTGCTCGACGACAACAGTGGTTTTATAGGGAATATGCTCATAAAACCACCGAGCGTCTGGCACAGTTAAGTGGAAACAACCGTGGGAGGCCTCATGGAGAAGAGCCGCTGAAACTTTAGGAAGCACCCGATGATGAACATCCATTGGTACGCTGTGAAAAAGATAAACCCCGTTTCCTAACCATGAAACCCAGTAGGCGGCCCCTTCTTGGTATTGGGGAGCATAAAACCAAGTTCCTCTTTTGTGCTGAATGTGATAGACGCCAAGCGGTGACTCGTCTCCGGCAAGACTTTCCATTCCCGAGGAAGTGGCCATAATGTAAATCACACGTTCACCATTCAAAATATACACTAACTGTTGACTGATGCTAACATCCACCCAGAGCTTTTCGCCAGGGCGCAAATACGGATAGGGCCCCCCTGAAGGGCGAAACGGATCATAATGCTGATAAATGCCATCTAAAATTGATGGTACTGGCGGCGGGGTATTATGGTCTGTAGCTTGTAACCCCCAGGCAGCCCCCCCCAGAATGGTAAACAGGATGAGCGCCCCTGCCCCTATCCGAATCTTCATCGTTATCCCCCTCTGGTAAACCGACAGCATACTTGCAGAAAACAGTACCTTTCTAGCTTAGTAACAAATTTAGCTTGACTTTTCCAGACATATCGTCGATCATGAAGATGGTTCTTAATAAAAAGTGAGAACTTTCTTTTCCCACTGTTCGGTTCGGTTCCTGGAGACGCAAGTTCGCTTCGTTCGCTAAGCCCCGAGAAATGGAAAAGGGCTTATCGTCGATAAGCTATACTTTGCGGTATATTCCGCCCCCAAGGAGCCTCTCATGGCTAAAAAAATCTACGTCGGCAACCTCAGCTACCACACCACCGATGATTCTCTCCGCTCAGCTTTTTCTCAGTTTGGAGAAGTTGTTTCTGCCAACATCATCATTGACCGCTACACCGGCAATTCTAAAGGTTTCGGCTTTGTCGAAATGTCTTCTGACCAATCCGCTTCCGCCGCCATTGCTGGTTTGAATTCGAAGGAACTCGATGGCCGCCAATTACGCGTCAACGAAGCCAACGAAAAACCTGCTCGCGACAACGGCCGCTGGTAATTTTTTCTCTCGCTGAATAGCGGACTTCGTTTATACTGTGAGTATGTATGTCACCACGGTAGATTATGAAGTTCGCCCAGAAGCCTGCCGGGAAGCCTGCAGGCTTTGGACTGAGATTGTCGTTGAAGCAGCTCGGGAACGTCCTGGTTTCATCAAACTAGAGTTACTTTCCCGCGAAGGTCATCTTTTAGCGATTGGTGCTTGGGAGCACCATGATTTTGCTCGGGCTTTTTTAGAAACCGGCATATTTCAGAAACTGACCGAAAAACTTAAACCGTATCTAGTTCGTGACCCCCTACCCCTTGAGTGGCATCCCGAGGTTTTTCTTGAACGCTGAAGGACGATTTGTTTTATCTTTTCCAGTTCGAGCTCTTTTAACCCTACTCATTTTTGGTTGTGCGAGTGGCCTTTGGGGCTTCGCTCCTACCTTTTCTTGGTCCACCGGAACTTTTTTTCAAACAGGACAAATTCGAGAACTCGTGTTTACCGATCCCGTTACTGGAACACTCACCAGTCGACTGGAATGGCCTATTCCTCCCACCACTGGCATTTGTGATTCCTTTACCGCCCAATGGCTACCTTGGCTAGATACCAGAGCTTCTTTATCGCTCGCTCTCTTTTCCGCCAGCGGTACCATGACCGATCAAGATTGGAATATCAGCGGTCTTATCAGTGGGACAACAGTCAATGCGCTCTCCTCTTGGCCCCAAACCAATTTAGATGAATCAGAACAATTCGGTTTTTCGGTAGGCCTTCCCTTGCATAGCCCCCTCATACCCTTAACTTGGCGTCCCAACCTAGGCTTTTTCTATCGCCGGCAAATTTGGAGCGCATGGGGGCCCTCTCAAACCGTGGCTACGTCTACGACGAATCCCGCCCTTACTCAAACTTTTCCACTCCCCTCAGGGATACAAGTGCGTTACACCTTGCAAAGTTTTATTGGTTATTTAGGGCTTGAGGCTTCTTACCAGAACTCTGCCTGGACTTTTGGTGGAGAGATCGACGGATCCCCCTTTCCCTATTATCAAGATCAAGATTTTCACATTCCTAACGGTTATCGCTTTATTGATAATATGTTTGGTGGGTTCTGGCTACGACCAAGTTTATACACGGTTTGGCATACCGAGGCTGGAAATTGGAAGTTAAGTTTAACTTATGAACTTTCCCGCTATTCCCGTGGAGACACGTATCAGACGCCCCTCACCAGTTATTTCTACTTCGCCGTATACCCCCAAGACGCGGGAAGTGAAGCAGATATTCTGACTGTAAGTCTCAGCTGGTCGCCCGACTTCTAAAAAACGTCAGAATCTGTTCCTCAAAATCTGAGTTCTCCAAATTTTTCTAGTCCAAAGTGTTATTCCTGACTATACTAGGCTGTAGCAAGGGGGCGACATGGCACATTACAATATTGGTTTTGATCTCGGTGGTACTAAAATGCTGGCTGGTCTTGTGGATGCCGATCTCCGTGTCATTGAAACTGTAAAAAGAAAAAGTAAAAGCGAAGCTGGCGCAGAAGCAGTCTTTCAAGACATCGCCGGCACACTAAAAGAACTTTTAGAAAAATCAGGCAAAGCCCCTGAAGAAATTGGGGCGATTGGGCTTTCTGTGCCTGGCATTCTCGATCGAAAAAAAGGCCTGGTCGTTCGGACACCCAACCTCGGTTTTAGTAATTTTCCTTTAGTTGCCCGTTTAAAAGAACACTTACCAGTACCGGTAATACTCGAAAATGATGTCAATGCCGGAGTGTGGGGTGAGTATGTCGCCGGGGCGGCACGTGGCTACCGGCATGTCCTCGGAGTGTTTCCCGGAACAGGTATCGGGGGAGGGCTCATCATCAACGGGGATTTGTACCTCGGGGCTGGTGGTAATGCCGGTGAAATTGGCCACATGGTCATTCAATGGGATGGGGCCTTGTGTGGATGCGGCCAACGAGGGCACATTGAAGCTTTGGCTAGTCGAGGCGCCATGGCGAAGGAGGCCGCAGGACTGGTTGCCAATGGGACTCTCACCGGGGAATACGCCCAAACCGGAGCAGATATTAAAGCGTTTAGTTCCAAGATTTTTGCTCAAGGTATCAAAGAAGAAAATCCGCATCTCACTTCCATAGTTGACCGAGCTGCTGAATTCTTAGGCGTTCACATTGGTGGTTGTCTCAACCTTTTAAACCCTGAATTGGTTCTGATTGGTGGGGGGCTGGTCGAAAAACTGGGCGATTATTACTTGAAGCGTATCGAAAAAGCTATGAGGTCCTCTGCGTGGGATTTTGTAGCACAAGACGCCCATATCAAAGCCGCTACGTTGGGGGATCATGCGGGTATTATTGGGGCTGCGGATTTAGCTCGCCGGGCCTCAGAAAGTAAAAAGGGAAAAACTTCGGTATGAGCCTTCTCCCCCCCAAACTTGCGGCTGTCATCAATGTCGGTTCTTCCTCGATTCGAATGGTCATCGCAGAGATTTGTGACAATGGGGAAATTCGGTTTGTTGAACAAGCCATCAAGTTTCTTAGCCTAGGGCGAGAAGTTTACACGGATGGCTTTATCCATAAGAAAACCTTTACGCAAGCCATTCAAATCTTTCTTCAATACCGCGAGTTATTAAACACTTATGGGATTCAGCCTGAACAAACCCGCTGTATTGGTACCGCCGCACTCAGAGACGCACGAAATCAAGACAATTTTGTGGACCGCGTGGAGGTTCGAACAGGCTTCCATATCAAAGTGCTCAATGGTATCGAAGAAAACAGGCTATCTTACATGGCTGTCCAATATGCCTTGCGCCATCAATGGGCCCAAGTCTCCCGTCATAATTCCATCATTGCGGAAGTTGGGGGGGGCAGTACCGAACTGATTTTGCTTCGAAGAGGAATGATTTGCGCCGTACACTCTCTCAGTTTCGGGACCATTCGCATTGAAGAAAGTTATCGGGGTAGTTTAGAAGGGGATATTACTCCGCGCACCCTTAGGCAAAGTCTGCATAGTACAAACAAAATTTTAGATGATGAACTCAAGCTCACCTCTGTCAAAGTTTTTATTGGCGTGGGGAACTATGCTCGTCAAGCGGCTGAAATCTTAAAGGCGCCAGATGAACCGGGAGCTTGGAGAGTTCCCAAAGAGGCTTGGCTGCAGTTGTCACAGCAAATTCAGAAGATGAGCCCTGACGAAATCGTGCGTCGCTATGGGTTACCTTCTTCAGCGGCAGAAGGCTTTGCCAGCGCCCTCCAAGCTTTTTATTTCATCCTGGATGAGACCGAAGCAGAAGAACTCCTTATTCCCAAGGTAGGTTTTTCGGAAGGGTTGCTCGTAGAAATGGGCCCTGGGGTCGATACGGCGATTCAAAACCGCTTTTTGAATCAGGTTCGTGCTAGTGCCCTGAGTTTAGGTAAAAAGTTTCATTTTGACGCCGATCATGCCCGTCATGTCGCCGAGCTTTCTTTAGCGATCTTTGATCAGATGCTAAGCGACCATAGTCTCGCTCAGCATGAACGGCTCTTGTTAGAAGTGGCAGCCCTTTTGCATGATATTGGGACTTATATCAAACCCTCTGGCCACCATAAACATAGCCAATACCTGGTAGAAAACTCGGAATTATTTGGTCTTTCTCCTGATGAAATCCTGATTGTGGGGAATGTGGTCCGTTACCATCGTAAATCGATGCCCCTTCCTAGCCATCCCAGTTATATGGCATTACCCAGAGAATCTCGTTTGATTGTGCTCAAGTTGGCCGCCATCTTGAGGGTGGCTGACGCTTTAGACCGAGGTCATTCCCAAAAAGTCTCCAATCCAAGGCTGACCAGACACGACGACCAAATGCGCATTACCGCAGATTACACTGCCGATGTGGCTTCGGAGCGCTTTAGCTTGGCGGAGAAAAGTGATCTTTTTGAAGAAGTTTTTGGTTGGAAAACAGTTCTCGTGTAATTTCAAAATGCTTAAGGAGCAGGATCGATGAGCGACGCCGCCCCGTACTTTAACCGTGAATTGAGCTGGATAGAGTTCAACCGTCGGGTTTTAGATGAAGCCCGACAAGAGACCGTTCCTCCTCTTGAAAAAGTAAAGTACTTGGCCATTGTGAGTTCTAACTTTGATGAATTCTTTATGGTCCGAGTTGCTTCTGTCCGCCGGGCGATTAAAGGGGGAGACCGTTGGCCCAATCAGCTTGCAGAAACTCCTTCGCAAACGCTCAAGCTGGTTCATAGTCTTTACCGAAAAACATACGAGGAACAATATCAACTGTGGGATGCCATTCAAGCACGTCTTCGAGAACAGGGCATACGACGACTGGTCCCCAACGACTTTCGCCCAGAGCAGCTCACGTTTGTACGGGAACGCTTTCAAAAAGAATTGTTTGATGTTCTGTCCCCGGTCAAGATTGAAGAAAGCCGCCCCTTCCCCTATACCGGAAACCTCAGGCTGAACCTAGCCTTTTTGCTCAGTGGCGGGACCCCCCAAGTGAATAAAATGATTATGGTGGAAGTCCCTGCTTATCTTGACCGTTTAGTATGGCTACCAGATGACCGCCCAGGCGCCAGCTTTACTTTTATTGAAGATATTGTTGGACTTTTTGTCGAACAGCTCGTGCCAGGCTATCAAATCCGAGGTCGCGTTGAATTTCGCATTACAAGAGATGCCGATATTGCCGTTGATGAAGAGAAGGAAGAAGACTTTGTCGAAGCCATGGCGAGGATTCTGCAAAACCGGATGCATTCAAACCCCATGCGACTAGAAGTCCGTGGTAATAACGAAGAACTGATTGGACGTTTGACAGCGGCACTGGATATTGACGCCGATGCTGTTTTTCCCATTCCCGGTCCTCTCAACCTTAAAGATTTATTTAGTTTGGCCACAGTCAGTGGCTATGATGAGCTGAAGTACCCCGTTTGGGAATCCCGGCGAACACTTCCCGAGGATGAAGATATATGGGAGTGGATTCGTGCCGAAGACCGCTTGCTGTTCTTACCGTATGAATCCTTCACCCCTGTGATTCGTTTGCTTTCTGAAGCCGCTGTTGACCCTGACGTTTTGGCGATTCGCATGACGTTATATAGAACCTCTGGAGACTCCTCCCTTGTACAAGCTTTAGCGCAAGCCGCTAGGGAAGGCAAGCAAGTGATGGTCCTAGTGGAGCTCAAAGCTCGGTTTGATGAGGAACAAAACATCAGCTGGGCAAGAACGCTAGAACAATCGGGTTGCACCGTCATTTACGGCGTTGAGGGTCTAAAGGTCCACGCCAAAGCCCTCCTCATCGTACGCCGGGAAAGCGATGGAATTCGTCGGTACGTGCATTTAGGGACAGGCAATTATAATGAAAAAACGGCGAAGCTCTATGGAGACTTTGGTTTATTCACTGCCCGTGCCGACTATACGTTTGAAGTGGCTCAATTTTTTAATGCCATTACCGGTTACTCCTCCCTGGGACGTATGCATTACTTGGTCATGGCCCCCCATAACCTCAAGTCTAAACTTCTCTCCCAGTTGGAAGGACTAACCCAACAAGCTCAGCAGGGTGTAGCTTGTCGAATCCGAGCCAAAATGAACTCCTTAGCGGATGAAGACATCATTCAAGCTCTCTATCGGGCTAGTCAGGCAGGCGTCTCGATTCAACTCAATGTTCGTGGCATTTGTATGCTGGTTCCAGGAATGGAGTTTAGTAAAAACATCCAAGTTATCAGTATTGTCGATCGGTACTTGGAACACGCCCGTGTCTTTATTTTTCAAGCCGGAGAGACCGAAGAGGTTTTTCTTTCGTCTGCCGACTGGATGTTTAGAAACTTAGAACGTCGCGTTGAACTGATGTTTCCTATTTTGTCTTCACCCTTGAAAGAGCGAATCAAAAGTGCGGTAGCGGTCTGGCTGAGTGACAATGTTAAAGCAAGAGTGCTAACAAGTGAAGGAAACTGGGTCAGACGACAACCTAGTTTAACTGAAAATGGCACTCTCCAAGATGAGCTTCGGGCTCAAGAGGCATTTCATCGCCAAGTGGAACAAGAGCGCCGCCTGGAACGGAGTGCCCCTAAACGGGATTTGGTCGCACGAAGGAAACCTAAGAATTCCTGACATACTTTGCTATGAATTCTCAGGCTAATGAAGTAAATTAACTCCATCGCGGAGGTATTATGGAGATTTCTTCTTTGAAGGCCTTGGCCGCATCTGTGCGTTCTTTGTCGATGGACGCAGTACAGGCGGCAAATTCTGGCCATCCTGGGATGCCCTTAGGTTGCGCTGACCTAGGTGCTCTGCTGTACGGCGAGGTTCTGAAACACGATCCGTCGGCCCCCCACTGGATTGATCGCGATCGCTTTGTGTTATCCGCTGGTCATGGATCTATGTTTCTTTACTCACTTTTGCACCTTACCGGTTATGATCTACCGCTTGAGGAAGTCAAAAAGTTTCGTCAGTTGGGAAGCAAAACACCTGGTCACCCCGAATATGGCTGGACGGTTGGCGTAGAGACCACCACAGGCCCCCTGGGAGCGGGCTTCAGCAACGCCGTTGGGTTTGCGATTGCTGAAACCAAATTAGCGGCCGAATTCAATACTCCTGATCACACCATTATCAACCATTACACCTATGCCTTGGCTGGCGACGGCTGTTTAATGGAAGGCGTCAGCGCCGAAGCGGCGTCCTTAGCTGGTCATTTAGAACTGGGAAAACTCATCGTCTTTTATGACTCGAATGGCATTACCATTGAAGGTCACACAGATATTGCTTTTACAGAAGATGTTGGTCGCCGTTTTGAAGCATATGGATGGCAAGTGCTGAAAGGTAGTGCCCATGATATTTCCCAAATGATGTCTCTGATTTCTGAAGCGAAAGCTGACCAGAAGCGACCGACTTTAGTGATCCTGACCAGCACCATTGGTTTTGGGTCCCCCCACAAAGCCGGCACTCACGACGTTCATGGCACTCCTTTGGGTGCTGACGAAATTAAAGCGACGAAAAAGAACCTAGGGTTGCCCGAGGACGAGCAGTTTTACATCGTACCAGAAGCTCTGACCTACACCTCAAAAAAAGCGGCTCCCTGGAAAGCCGCACGGGAAGCTTGGGAAAAAACCTTTGCAGCTTGGGCAAAAGCCAATCCCGAACTGAAAGCGAAATGGGATAATTTCTTTGCTGATCCATCCAGTCTCCTCGAAAAAGCCGAAGAACCTGTTTTTGCTTTAGGAGAGGCTATAGCCACCCGTGTCGCCGGTGGTAAAAGTTTGAATGCCTTTGCTAAAGTCCTTCCGGGCTTAGCCGGAGGTTCGGCAGACTTAGCTCCCTCCAATAATACAGCTCTTCCCTACGGAGACTATTCCGCTCAAAACCGCCAGGGTCGTACATTCCACTATGGAGTTCGTGAACACGGGATGGGAGGAGTCGTCAACGGTTTAAATCTGCATGGAGGCTTGCGTGTCTTTGGGGCAACCTTCTTGGTGTTTTCCGACTATATGCGCCCCCCCATCCGCTTGGCGGCTTTGATGAAACTCCCTTCGTTATTTATTTTTACCCATGACTCAATCTTTGTCGGGGAAGATGGCCCTACGCACCAACCCATTGAGCATGCCGAAGCTCTGCGAGCCATTCCCGGCCTTTTAGTGCTAAGACCTGGCGATGCTCAAGAAACCTTTCAAGCTTGGAAGCTGGCCTTACGACAAACTCAGCGTCCCTCAGCGCTTTTATTAACTCGGCAAAATCTGAAAGTCTATGAAAAACCTGCTGACTGGAAGCAAGATTTTGAACGGGGTGGTTATATTGTCAAAGATATCACCAATCCCGAGACTGTTATTCTCGCGACGGGTTCGGAGGTGAACCTTGCCCTTGACGCGTGCAAACTCACCAACCGTCGGGTACGGGTAGTTTCTGTATCCAGCCGCGAGCTTTTGCTGGGGAATCCGGACCATTTGTCCAAACTCATCCCCCAAGGTGTTAAGGTTGTCGCCGTTGAAGCGGGAATTACCACAGGTTGGAAAGGCTTGGCGGAGAATGTCCTGGGCTTAGACCGCTTTGGGGAATCTGGTCCTGGAGCAGCTGTGGCGGCCCACTTAGGATTAACAGCCGAACGTCTTGCTCAACTGTGCTAAGTTGTAAAAGTGCTGAGGTTTTTATTGAGTTTTGTTAGGACTTTTCAGACCTTGAACGAGGTCTGAAACAACAATTTTTCCTTCGTGCCCTCCGTAACCGTCAGATACGGCTAGGGGGGCATGAGGGTCATCTTTCCACATTCCGTTGACATAGTACTTGTAATGAATGACACTTTGAGCAGAAAAAGGAAGTGTAACAGTCCAGAAATCGCCCTGGGGAGTTTTTTCCAGCGTGAGCGGAACAACCTTGGCAGGATCCCAATTCTCGAAATCCCCACCAAGTCCTACTTGCACAGCAGAAACCTCGATAACCCAAGTTATCCAGACTTTAGAACCACTTACCGTAGCAGAAACCCCTGGTTTCCCAGTTTGCTGCTTTTCAAAAGGCTTATTTTCACGAGGAGCCGAAAGACTAGTGGGTTTTTCTTGAAGTACGGGACTGGGTGCTGTCGCACAGGCACCCCAAAGAAAAGTTGTCACGAGAACTGCAACCCTGAATTTCATTTTTCCCCTCAAGAAGAACTTGAATCCGCAGTAAAGACAATAACTAAGTCTTCACTTTCCACCCTATGTTTGATTTTCACGTAAAGAGTCTTTGTCCCTGAGTTATAGTACCAACCGTCGGAATAATCTTGAAAATCCGGGTCAGTTCGCCAACGGATACCATGTAATAAAATGTGGTCAAAGGCAGGAACCCCTTGAATGAGGATATATTCCGAATGTCCAGTGGGAAAATCAAAGCTAAAAGTTGCTTGTTCAGGAGTGATCTGGACAGATTTAACCTGACTTGGTGCGCGTAAAAAGTTTGGCTGAGACCAGGAAGGAGCATTAAAGGAATACTCCTGTAAAGCCTCAGGTGAAATTTCATCGAAGAGTTCTTCTGGACGTACAACTGGTGAAGAGGAAGCGGTTTCAATAAATTCAGGGAATAGCCCCCACTTATCCGCTTGAGACAAGACATAGCTTATTAAATTCTGAGCTAAAGGCATATACGTTTTTTCTTTGAGCAATCCCTCATACTTGGCTAATAAATTCCCTAAAATGAAGGTAGCTTTGAGATTTTGTCCACCGCCTGTTGCGGGACAATACACCAAGTTTCCTTCTCGCTGTAAGCCACTCAGGATCGCGGAAGCCACGGCAGTACAACGGGTAAGCCATTGTCCCTTTGGCTCGGTTTGTGCGAGGTCCAAAAGATTCGCCCAGTATCCTAAGCGCCCATCCCAACTGGTGGGCAAAGGATCATTCTTCAAAGCTTTTTTGATTTGGTCTGCAAAACCATCAGGTCCATAGTAAAGAGCATCTCGTATCAAATTAGGATTCGTCCAATCCAGGGAAGCTTGTGAGGCCTCCAACTCAACTTTGACGCGTTTAGCCTGAGTAATATCCATCAAATTGCCAAAATAGGGCATTGCTCGAAATCCCCAGGTTTTGGCATCTACCGTCGCTTTGTTAATGGCTGAATCATAGTCTCCTTTCAGAAGAGCTTCACGCAGGTAGGCCGCGGCTAATGCTTCTGAAAATCTTGTACTTCCATTGCCCATATCCCAATCACCATTGTGATAGCGTCCATTAGACCAACCGGCGTAAGCCTTCACCCAATAAGAATCCATGAGGCTTTTGACATTTGCAGTTGGCTCTACTCGACCTAACCAGCGGGATAGGGGATCAAGATCAGCTTTAACAGTTTCAATACGAATAGGATGAATAACCTTTCCCGACTGGAGAAAAAAGGAATTGTCTTCCGTGATCAGATCTCCACCACCGTCGAGAGACACGACCGTCACTTGAGAGCCTTGCCCTAACGTTAGCATGGGTAAAAAGGGGTCACGAACTGCTGACAACCCTTTTTCTAGTGAAAAGGGCAAAACAATCGCTGAGGCGGTTTTTAATGAATCTGGTAGATAAGGTTGAATGACAATTTTTTGGTTGGTTCCTGTGCTTTTCAGGTACTCTAGTCGCATACCGTCTTGGAATAAAACACTTACCCCATCTTGGTTGCGTGTCCAACGAACTGGACGGGTTTTTAAGGCCGTACCATCATTGGCGATCACGACAGCTGGCCTAGCGGCCGAGAAAGTGAATATTAGTCCTTGTCCACGAATTTGAAAATCTAATAAATCATGAACACTAGCCCCCCGAGAGGAAGGCGATCGGCCACTGACTGTCCAGTCACCCCAGGACTGTAAAAAGGATTCACTCTTTGAAAATTGAAGAACCATCAGCCCCAGGATCGCACTTATATAGAGAAGCGGTAATAAAAAATATCCTATGGGGCGTTTTTTTCTCATGTTCGTTATTCTATCCACCGGAGTTTAAAATGGCAACCTTGCTTAACCTCTACCTGTTCCGTTAAGATGCAAGTATGAAACTTTGGCTGACTTTTTTTCCGCTGGCCCTTGTTCTTTTAAACCTTATGGCCTGTGCAACCTCACCGGTGAACGCCCCCCCTCCCCAAACCACGCCTACGATAACACCGCCAACCACAGCTCCTTCACAAACTGAAAACCTTCTAGCACCAGATTTGGCAAAGTACCATGGACCTCAGGACGCCCCAACTGTCCTTGCTGCCGCCAAGCAGACTCTCAAAGAGCACAATAGGACTTTAGACACCCTATCTCGGTCTGATCTTATCCAGTATGGCGGCTTAGAACTTGCCGTTCAGCACTTCAACAGTGCCGAAGGGACGTTTCAAATTCTCCTCAAACGAGACCCCCACGACATCAATGCTCTGTATTCTCTTGCCC
The DNA here is from genome assembly GCA_027451385.1 of Spirochaetales bacterium. Taxonomy (GTDB): domain Bacteria; phylum Spirochaetota; class Spirochaetia; order JABEVK01; family JABEVK01; genus JABEVK01. The sequence goes on from DAIDJJ010000039.1 coordinate 17,113, forward strand.
TCATTAGTACAGCTCGGGGGAATTTGCCCCAAACAGAAGAATACCTCACCTCGCTCCTCGCGTATGACCCTCGCAATAGTTCAGCTTTGGCTCTCAAAGGACAAATTGCCCTCTCGCAGGGTAAAACTGAACAAGCAGAAACGGACTTCCAGCAATCTTTATCCAGCAAAGAAAATGGGGAAGCCCTCTTAGGCCTCGCCCAAATTCGTATCGCCGGAAAAAAATGGAAAGATGCCGAAGGCTTTTTAAATCGTGCCGTTACCCTTAATCCCCAGGACGATGAAGCTTATGCCTCACGAAGTCTTGTTGATCAGAAACTCAACAACTGGGAGTCTGCCCAAGAGGACATCAATCAAGCCATTTCTTTAGCACCGCAAGATCCCTGGCATTACTTGGATCGTGCTCGTTTAGAGTGGTTGCACCTATACAAACCTGATGATGCTTTAGCCGATACGGCTCAAGTGCTCCAGCAAGATCCGCAAAACTTTTTTGGCCACCTCTACCGCGCCCAAATCCTAGATGCGAAAAATGAAACTCAAGAGGCTTGGACTGAGTACCGTTGGGTTCTA
>DAIDJJ010000040.1:0-17435 GCA_027451385.1 Spirochaetales bacterium
ATCTTTCAGAATTTGAGGCAGCCTTTGAAGAGCTGAAAACGGTCTCTTTGAATTTACGTCTGGTGGGAATGTATCCTGGTCTTAAACCTTAGCGGTGCAACTTCCTACGTGCTTAAGGAAATGCCCAGCTTTTTCAGCTGTTCTTGTTCTTCCCGTGCGGCGACGTACTCGTGTTTGAGCTTGTTCGCATTGGCCAAGGTGGTTTTTATTTGGGAAATTTCAGCTTTGATTCCGCGTATGTGAGCGCGCTTTTCTTTAGGCGACTCCGTTTTAAAATACACATCAAGGCCAATAAATCGTTCGTTATATTTCGTCAAATCTAAAAAGAAACGGTCAAAGGTTTCTAGAATTTCTGTTTCAGTTTTTTGTCCCATAGCTAAAAATTGGGGGCTGGTTCGATTGGCAAGATTCACGAGTATTCTTGTACGGGTCATGACTTCCTCAGTGAACTTTTCAAAGTCAATAGGCACGGTTTTCGTGGTTCCCGTGGCAACATCGTAGGTTTCAATCTCAAAAACACGGGGTTGGGGTTTGATTCCCATCAAGCTACCCAACCAGCGTCGAAAGCGTTTGCCAAGGGTAAGACGATCATCTTCCAGCACAAGGATGTTGGTCTTAAGTTTTTTAACCGCAGCTTCGAGCGGGATGTTCAGACTGGCAAGGGTCCTCAAAGCTTCGAGAATCAAGGCTTTGTAGTCAATGGTTTGTTTAGGCTTCTCTTTGATAGTTGGAGTCACCGTAAGCTTGCGCAGGAGTTCCTCTTTTAAGGTTAGTCCGGAACTGGTTAAGTCTTCATCCAATAGTTCTTTGATTAATTCAGGGATAAACGGCTGGCCTTTGACGTGGTTGATGAATTCTTTGCGAATGCGGAGTTGTACGTTATCACTATTGCCAGCCCATTCTTCGGGGGTCAACCGCATTTCTTCCCAAAAGGTGGTTCGGATCAACGATTTGTACTCTTCGCGTTTGTAAAAGGTAATCTTTTTGAGGTCGTCGAATATCTTCGTTTGGTAGGTGGCTAATTGGCCTATCATGTCGTTCACCAACCCGGTCGAGACGTCATCGCCTTTGCGGATTCGGGATGAAACTTCTGCCACTAAACGGGTATTGGCTTCGGCGTTGGTTTCGGTCAGAGAATCCCAACGGACAAAACGATTAAATTGCGTCAGAGATTTGAGCCGAGACAGAGTGAGAAAATCCAGACTGAACTGATAGAAGTCGTTGAGAAAGTTCAGCTGATTGCGAAAACTGTGCAACCGAATGCTGAGGACACTCATTTTCTGAGATTCAATAAACGGATCGTTCGCAATCGGGGTAATTTCAGAAATCTTGGTATCGTATTCGTAGGGATCTTCATCTAAAAGCCCTTTCTTTTTCAAAACATCCAGAAAGGCCACAAAAATACTGGTAAAATTCCGAAAAGACATTTTGAGATTGGGGAGCGCAGTTCTTTCCAGCTCCTGGGCATAGGCCTGCAGTTTTTGTCCAAGTTCAACCGAAAAACCGTCCATAGGGTTGTCATCTTAGCCCTTGGGGAGCTCGATGTCAAAGGCGATCCCTTGACCCGCCGCCGAGCGGACCTTAACTTTACCCCCGCTGGCTTCAATTCGTGTTTTTACCAAACCCAAACCAACTCCTCGGCCGGCTTGGAGCGTTACTTCGGTCGCGGTCGAAAAACCGTTTTCAAAAATCAGTTCTAGGACATCGGGATCAGGACGGTTTTCCCAATTTTTCAGGGCTTTTTTGGAGGCTGTTTGACGAAGCCGGGCTGGATCCAGCCCCCGTCCATCATCTTGGTAGGACAGGGCCAGCACAGTCCCTCGGTCCTGACATATAATCTTGATTTGTCCTGCAGGAGGCTTTTGCTTAGCCTTTCGCTCGTCAAGGGGTTCAAGTCCGTGCACGAAGGAGTTTCGTATAAATTGTACAAGAATATCCTTAACCAGCTTTCGGTGGCCCGAAGGCAGAGAAGCTGTGGTAAACTCTTGAAGATCCAACTTGGCTGGAACTCCCGTTTCTGCGGTGAGTTTTTGAACGGCTTTTTCAACAGTGAGGATGACGAGGTCTTGAGGGGCAGCATTATTCGCCATTTCTTTTTGAAATGTGTTCATCCGCTGAATCAGGGCTTGAATTTCTTCGAGTTCTGCCTGGATTTTTGAAAGCTCAACGGTCAGGGTTAAAATCTCGCGCCAATCGGGTGACTTGCCCCGCCAGTCTTTAACCAAATTTTCAAGTTCGTGGACGCGTTCGCTAAAACTAGTTAACCCAATGAGGGCCGCGTTTCCTTTGACCGCATGAACACCTTGGTAAAACGCTTCCATCAAGTCTTCTTGAATTTGTTGACTATTGGCTTTGAGGCGACGGTTGATATCGGCAATTTCGTCCGAGGCGTCTTCCAGAAATTGCATCAACAATTCGGGACGAACGTGAATAATCTGAAACAGATGCCGCATTTGCCGGGCCGCTTTGTCCTCTTCTTCTTGCAACTTTTGGTTGAGTTCTGCTGTGAGGGTATCGTCACGAACTGAAGCGAGAATCAAACGTTGGCCTTCCAGGTTGATGGCGGAAAAACTGAAGGCTAAGGTTTTGAGACGACCTCGAGGTGTGGTGAGCTTGACGGTCTCAAGGGGATTGATGCTTTGTAAAAGTTCGGAGCGGATGTGCGGCTGAAAGTACATTTTCAGATAGTCCCGCAAGGCCTCCACCTCTTTTTCGGGGAGTTTACCCTCAAAATAGGCACTGAACTCCCAATGTTCTCCTTCATCCCAATCTAGAATTTCGGCTAGAGAATCGGAGTGTCGTCCTACGATAGCGAGTTTATCGTCGACTAAAAAAATCCCTTCTCGGATATTGTGGAGGATACCATCGGTCTGAGTTTTTTCTGCTAAAAGAGCATCGGTGGTTTTCGCCAGCTCTTTGCGGCCTCGTTCAATTTCGCGCTGGGCTTGAACCCGAATATACTCAAACTCGACAACAAAAATCGAAATCACGATGTAGGTTCCAATGGTCCGAATTTTGAAGTCCAACTCCATATCCCAGGCCGGTGTCAAATGGGGAACAAAAAGGACCGTAGCCAAGAAAACAACATAACCACCTGTAAAGAAGCCGCCACTGCGGTAACCTAAAAGAAAGATCGCTACTAAGGGGTATGAGAAACTCCACAGGGCTCCTGAAGTGCCGGCGCCGCCAGAGGCGGCAAGGTATCCGTAGAATGCCGCCATGAGGATGGGAAGGAACCAGAGCCCTGCCTGATATTTTTTTGTCCAGCGAATAAAACCGAACAAGCCAGCGACAATAACGGCCAAACCTGCGGTCACCGCAGAATACACATGGTTGCCTGCGAAAAAGTCTCGAAGCGCAAAAATGACTAAGGCTAAAAATCCCACCAGAATGATGGAATTGATGAAAAGTAAACGAATTTCATCTTCGGCCTCCAGAGGGGTCTGAATCCCACTCCGGAGGATATTTGTCAAAACCTTTTGAAATCGGGATGCCACAAGCTTTCCTCCAGGCCAAAATGGTCACTCGGTGAAATTTTACACAGTAATAATGTTTTCAAGACCAACCGACAAGTTGAAGTGGCCTTGAGGGGTCGTGAAAGGTATTCCGACAATGGGAACAGAACCGGAGGGCCAACCAATCTGGTGGCTGTCTCCTTGAACAATACTGGGAAGAGAAATCATCAATTTAAATTCCTCAAGACCCTTTTTTGCGTTTCCAGCAATAATATTGACCAGCTCACCCACCGTATCGATGACGTCGTCGTCGACCGAGGTTTTCATTTGGCCGGTAAGGATCGTGGTGACTTCTTGCGCCAAACCTCGGGGAAAACTCAAAACCACGACCCCGCGAGCCTCTCCGGCAATGCCGATGACACCGCTGATGTCCCAGTCTAGGACTTCTTCCCGGTGGACTAAAAAAGGGGTCAGGGCTTCGGGCTTGGAGCCTAAAAGTTCAAGAAAGGCATTTTGGGTAGCGTCAATAAATGGCGTGATGTAGCGGATGTTCATACGTTCGTCCCTTCCATGGCACTGCGAATTTTCTCTTGCAGACTTTTTTCATTGACGGGTTTGACGAGGTAATCGGTAACTCCGGCTTTAACCGCTTCTATGATGTTGTATTTCGCCGCTTCGGAAGTCACCATGATAATGGGGAGGTTTTTATACTTTTCCAGAGAGCGAAGTCGTTTGACCAGTTCCAAGCCGTTGAGGTTGGGCATATTCCAATCCAACAGCAAAAGTGAAATTTCTGTTTTTTCAAGAATGGAAAAGGCTTCTTCCCCGTCCGAAGCTTCTGTAAAGACATCAGAAGGGTATTTCAGGCTGAGCAGGGTGTTTTTGACAATATTTCTCATGATGCGGGAGTCATCCACAATGAGTATTCGCATGGGCACAGTTCTCCTTGCGGAAAAAAGTCTAGTTCACCTTTTGTAAAAATTCAAATTTTATGAGCTAATCTAGTCAATAAGTGCCTTCTTAATGAAGTACGCCATGATAAATCTTGAAAAAAGCAAAAAGTTTTTTGAAGCAAAACCCCACGTGCGTTAGTTCTCAGGGTTAATCGCAATTGAGGAGACGGCGGCTTCTCAACCGGTGACCTCCGACAAGGTTTTCATTCGTTTGAGAAGTGTTCAAGCATTGCTGAACCGAATCAAAGCTGATACGAATCTTAATGTGCTGGACGCACCAGCTGACCCCTTACCGACGATTATACGCACCGAAACATAAGTTCATCGACGCCAAGCTCCCAGCCTCGTAGATCCTCGGTATTCCGGGCTCAGATAGTTCAAATGGACGAAATTTGAAGCTCAAATTCGAAATTTTATCGACGATTTGTCGTCGTGAAATCGTCGATTTTACGACGAATTATCGCGATAATTCGGATTTTTTTCGACGATAAAATTCCTGAAACAACACACTTTTCATCAATTTAGCGTATGAGTGGGACTTCAACAGCCTATTTGGTCAGGCTCGAGTTTTAGTACAACACCAGCCCAAACACAACAAAGTGCACGAATGGGGAAAGCAAATTGAAAAATCCCATCGGGTTCACAGATCCCACGGGGTTTTATCTTACTTTCCAAGACAAACCACAGCTAACGAGTGACCATGAATGCTATTGCACTTTCTCTACCAGGCAAGTAGCCTGAGAATGGGATAAAGCCTGATCCTGCTTTGTTGAACCTGATCAAACCAAGGGTAACTCCTTGGCTTTTATCATAATAACCTATCAGTCAGTTCAATAGGGCAGATCACTGGGGCTTCATGACGTCCAGAAAAAAAGCGAGGGGCGATAGTCGATGAAGCGACTCAAACCATTCGAAATTGATCAGGCCATCGCCAAGATCCGAGAAGAATATGACCATTATATTGTCCACTATTTTCAGCCCCCGGCCCGGAAAAAGGCCTTTGAACAACGCTGGTCCGAGGCGTTGCGCCGGGGGCGAGACCTTGAAAGTTTTCTCGCCGTTGAAATCCAGGTTGTCAAAGAACTCCTGCGTGAAGCTCAGCAAGCTCTGGAGGCGGGTCCCGCTCCTGAGCCGAAACCCGTCGTTTCGTACGCAGATCGGGTGATTGAAAAACTGCGCCAACGCATTCAAGGCTACCCCGCCCTGGGTTTACCAGCCGATCCCCAGTTGAGTCCCGACGTTGATAAACTTTACGGGACTTTGGCTTGGTTTTCTCGCCAGGTTTGGCCTTCGTTAAGCATAATCTTGAAACCTCGAATTCCAAAGGAATGGTCTCGTTTGGATCAGGAACTTACGGGTTTGATCCCTTGGCAAGAAAAGCTTCCTAAGGAATTAGAGGCCTATGTGACGTTTTACCGTTCCCAAGCTCCTGCCTCGCAGATTGCCAAAGCCCAAAATCGTTGCTTGTTGTTGGGGGCGGCATTTTGGCATGGCCTTCAAGGCGTTTTGACCCCCCTAGATTCCGAGAAAGACGAGCTTTTACAGCGTTCCAAGGCCTTAGTTGAGAGAATCTTAAGCGATTTTCGGCTAAAGGACCTCAAGCCTTACAATTCTTCTCTCGTTAAACCATAACGTTCACTGCGTTCAACGTTTCCCAAGGGTTCAACATGGACCATGATGTCATAGACGTTTCGCAAGCGCTTTTTGATGGATTCTTCAACCCTTTGGCTGATCTGATGCGCTTCGGCGATGGTGAGAGTGGGGTCCACCTCGATGTCCAAATCGACCAAATAGTAGTGGGCAAATTTCCGGATACGGACCCGGTGAGGGTTCAGTGCCCCAGGAACCGCTTGAACCGCATCAAAAACCTGATAGTAGACCGATTTGTCGTCCAAACCATCCATAAGTTCCGTGTTGGTTTCCATAAACACCGAGACGGCGGTTCGCATGGTCCACAGGCCCACTAAAAAGGCAAAAATCATGTCGATGGTCCCGACCCCTAAGATCCAGGTAAACGCTAAGCCTAACAAAACCACCACAGAAATGACCACGTCGTTACGCATATTCTTGGCGTTGGCGATCAACATGGCGGAACCGCTGGTTTTTCCCGCTCGAAATAAATACAAAGACAACAGAACTTTCGCCGCAATCGAAATGCCGGTCACGACAAAAGCGGCTGTTTCGGGAATCGGTCGTACTTCATGGTGAATGAGGCTAAGAAAGGAAGAATAGGACAGTTGGGCCCCAAAAAAGAAAATGACAAACGACAAGAGTTTGGTCGAAACGGTTTCTGCTTTTTGCCTCCCCCAGGGAAAGCGGCGATCGGGGGGGCGGGCAATGATCAGGCTGGTGATCAGAGTTAAGATCGAAGAAAGAATATCACCAAAGGAATCGATGCCATCCCCGACGACCGCCCAAGAACCGGCGGTTAAGCCAATCAGAATTTTTGCTGTTGCCAAAAGGGCGTTTGCGACAATACTGATCCAGGAAACCACGGCAATTCGTCTCAGGCGTTTTTGTTCGTCAGCATCTAGGTGACTAGCGGAAGGACTGGGGCTCATAAGCGCAGTATACGTGTTTTGAGAAGGATTCGCGAGCGGGGTTGCATACTTTACGAAAAGCGTTGACAATCATACCAGCGGAGGGTGTTCATGGAGCTGATCACCGTAGTACCGGGAGTCTATTATGTTCTTATCCCCGAACATGGTTTGTCGGTGCTGTGTGGTTGCCCGCCCGATGTGACCAAACTTCTGATGCGGAGGGGCTTAATCCGTGAAATCGAAGTGGGCGGCGTAAAGTGTGAATCGGGTCCCAACGCCATCCTTCTTTCGGATTTAGCCACCCAAAATGGACAGTTTTGCAACTTGGCCGAGTTTCCGCTCCTCCAGATGTTCTACCGGCAAGGCATGATTTTGCCCAAGCACCCTCGCAACGACGGGAATCGGCCCGTGATCATTGGCCATTCTCGCGGCATCCATTCCCTTAGTGAGTACGTGTTTCGAGGGACGTATGGATTGGCAGATTCCGATGAAATTCGTTCTTGCGGGGTACCCGAAGAATTTGCCGCCGAAATTGTCCGTGAAAAACGCTGGTTTGCCTTCGGAAAAATCCGGCAGTCTGAAGAACTTTTAGAATTTTGTCCCTTAGATGGGGAATCGGTTGAAGTCCGGCCAGGTTTGAAGGTTCGCCGCGATGGGGTCAACCGCTTTACCTTTGTGACGGACCAGCAAGAATTAACGGTGGACTTGAACCTAGCCCCAGGCGTAACCTACGAGCCGGCTGTTCGGCTGGGGGTGACTCGTTTTCGACGCGAGTACTTCTCGGTGGTGCATTTGGGGGAGGGGGACGGCTGGGACACCAACCGTCCTTGTTTAGGTAGCTTATTGCAGTTTCAAGGCCGGTTGTATCTTATAGATGCCGGGCCTAACATTATGGCCTCGTTGACTGCTGTGGGGGTCAGCGTTAACGAAATTGAAGGCGTTTTTCAGACGCATGGTCATGATGACCACTTTGCAGGTCTGCCGACCTTGGCCCGTACCGATCGAAAAATCAAATACTATGCGACCAAGCTGGTGCGCTCTTCCATCATGAAAAAAATGGCAGCCCTCATGGGGGTGTCAGAGCGGAGTTTTAGCGGAACTTTTGAGTACCATGACTTGCGAATCGATGAGTGGAACGACGTGGAAGGCTTATCTGTAATGCCGGTATGGTCGCCGCACCCGGTCGAAACCAACCTGTTCTTTTTTCGGGCGGCGTGGCAGGGGGGCTCAAAGTCGTACGCTCACCTCGCCGATATTGCCGCCACTTCGGTGCTCAAACCCATGCTGTTAGAGGACCCCACGGCAAATGGCTATTCTCGACAGCTGTATCAGGACTTTTGCCAAAAGTTGCGTGAACCCGCTGACCTCAAAAAAATCGACATTGGCGGTGGCATGATTCATGGCGACGCCGAAGACTTTGCCAACGATACCTCGGGCAAAATGGTGTTGGCTCATACTGCGCGGGAATTGACACCCCGAGAAAAAGAAATTGGCACCGAAGCGGCGTTTGGTGTTCACGATGTGTTGATTCCCGCCCGGCAAGATTATCGTATCCGCCTTGCCGAAACTTACCTGAGGGCCTACTTTCCCGATGCTCCCGATTATGAGTTAGGGCTCTTGTTAAACGGCAACCTCGTGGAACACAGCTTAGGCACTGTCCTCCAGCGAAAAAGGGAACCCTTTGAGCAAGTTCTGTTGGTGGTTACCGGAGTTGCCGAAGCCGTCGATGCCGCCTCTGGGGCCTTAACGCTACTTTCGGCGGGAACTTTGATCGGTGAGCTTTCGGTGCTGACAGGGCATGATGCCCATTTGACCTGGCGAGCGAAAAGCTTTGTCACGGTTCTCAAGATTCCTCGCGAAGTTTTTGTGATCTTTGCTCGGCGGAATACGGACATCGAAGAGTTAAAACGTGTTTCACGGGTGACCCTGTTTTTGCAGGCCACAGAAATGTTTGGAGAATCCATGTCTTCCATTCGTCAAATGGGGCTGGCCCGCACTGCCAAAGCTCTCGATATAACAGCCGGCACCCTTTTAGAAGAGGTCGTCGATTTTAGCTTACCTTTCCTTTTTGTCTTGGAGACTGGGACTTTGGAGCTGTCCTTCGAAGACGAGGTCTTTGAAACTTTGGGGCCTGGTGGGGTGTGCGGTGAAGAGAGTTTGTTCTTTCGCGGCAAGGGCAATGTGACGGTAAGGGCCCGCGAGGACTCGCGCGGGTTGGTTTTGTCGGGGCAAGAAATTCGGCGTATTCCCATTGTAGAGTGGAAAGTTCTCGAACTTTACGAACGGCGTTTGGCCAGCTTCGGCCTAGCTGGACTAAGTTAAGCTTGCCCGGCGGGAATTCCTTCATTAAAATAGAGACATTATGAAACGATTCCGTGACCTAACTGAACAGGAAATCTTGGCCTTGGCCATCACCAACGAAGAAGAAGACAGCCGCATTTACCGCGATTTTGCCGAAGGTCTGCGCGAGAACTTTCCCGCCTCCTCGCAGGTTTTTGAGGATATGGCTCAAGAAGAAATTGGTCATCGGGGACGACTTTTTGCCCTTTACCGTCAAAAGTTCGGCGATTACCTGCCTTTGATTCGACGCCAGGATGTGGCGGGCTTTGTAAGACACAAACCATTATGGCAAGTGCGCCCCTTGGGCTTGGACGAGGTGCGTAAGTACGCCGCCGATATGGAGTTTGAAACCGCTCGCTTTTACCGCAAGGCCGCCGAGGGGTCGACCGACGCCTCGATTCGTGAACTCTTGTTAAACTTAGCCGAGGCCGAAGAACATCATGAAAATCTTGCCACTCAGCTCGGGGAAGCGAACCTGACCGATTCGGCCAAAAATGAAGAAGATCAAACCGCCCGGCGCATGTTTGTTTTGCAATACGTTCAACCGGGGTTGGCGGGGTTGATGGATGGCTCGGTTTCCACTTTGGCACCGCTTTTTGCCGCCGCCTTTGCCACCCACAATTCCTGGAGCACCTTTTTGGTCGGTTTAGCGGCCGCCTTGGGCGCCGGGATTTCGATGGGGTTTGCCGAAGCCCTCAGCGATGATGGATCGCTCTCGGGACGGGGAGCCCCGTTATTACGGGGGCTGGTGAGTGGTCTGATGACAGCTTTGGGCGGCATTGGCCACGCGCTCCCCTACTTGATTCCCCACTTTTGGATCGCCACCTTCCTTTCGGCCGGAGTTGTCGTCGTGGAATTGATTGCCATCTCGTGGATTCGTTGGAAGTTCATGGATACGAAGTTCCTTTCGGCGGCGTTCCAGGTTATCGTCGGCGGGGTGTTGGTCTTCTTTACGGGAATCCTCATCGGAAACGCTTGATACATGAGACTTTTGCATTCTGCCGATTGGCATTTGGGCAAGTCTTTGTTTGGAAAAAAGCGTGAGGCAGAACAAGAGGCTTTCTTAGCGTGGTTGACCGCAGAAGTGACGCGAGAAAAAGTCGACGTTCTGTTGATCGCGGGTGATGTATTTGACACCACGGCTCCTTCACACCGGGCTCAAGAGCTGTATTATCAATTTCTCGTGGGCCTGAGAGACACTCCGGTTCATCAGGTGGTGGTGATAGGCGGTAACCACGATTCGGCCGCCTTTTTGGAAGCCCCTGGCCCTTTATTAAAGATACTCAATATTCACGTTATTGCCTTGTTGACCGAACCCGAGGACGAGGTCCTGGTGTTACCCGACCCCGAAGGCCACCCCATGGCAGTGGTGGCGGCGGTGCCGTTCCTCCGGGAACGAGAGCTCCGTCTTTCGGAGGCGGGTGAAACCGTTTCTGAAAAAGAAGAGCGTTTAAAGGCCGCCTTGGCCCAACATTACGCTCAGACCATGAAAGCGGCCTGCGAAGCTCGCGACCGCGCGGAGCTCCAGACAGGCCACCGTCTTCCCTTGATTCTCACCGGTCACTTGTTTACCTCGGGGGCGGTGACGGCCGAAGGCGACGGTGTTCGCGAGCTTTACGTGGGGTCCCTGGGCCATGTTGGTCCTGACATCTTTGCGGGGGCCGATTACACCGCGCTGGGCCATCTGCATGTACCACAAGAGGTAGGAAGTCCTTTGATCCGGTACTCGGGTTCCCCCCTGCCCATGGGTTTTGGCGAAGCCGAACAAACCAAAAGTGTTTGCCTAGTCGAGTTTGAAGGCCGAGACGCGACCGTTCGCCTTTTGCCCATTCCCTGCTTTCAGCGGTTAAAGTCCCTTCGGGGAGACTTGCCGACGCTCTTGAAGGCTTTAACGGAATTCAGTTTATCTGGGGAATCTCTTTGGCTTGAAATTCTGTACGACGGGGACGAAGTCGCCGGTGCCTTGCGCGAGGACTTAGAACGGGCCGCCGGGGCCAACCTCGAAATCTTACGGGTCCGAAACCTAGGCTTGGCAAACCAAATCGCCCTCGAAAGTCAAAACATAACTTGGGAGGACTTGACGCCCGAAGACGTCTTTGAACGTTGTTTAGAATCCCATAAGCTGCCAGAGGCACAGCGGGTCCTGTTGCGCGGCCTCTATCAAGAGATTTTAGCTGTTTACGCTACCGGGGGCTTATGAGAATTCTCAAAGTCAGCTTTACCAATCTGAATTCCCTGAGGGGCACTTGGAGCATCGACTTTACTGACCCCGCTTTTGCCAACGGGTTATTTGCGATTACTGGACCGACAGGTGCCGGTAAGTCGACGATTCTGGATGCGATTTGTTTAGCCCTGTGGGGACGAACTCCCCGGTTGGCGGCTATCAATGCTACCAGCAATGAGCTGATGTCGCGTCAGACAGGGGGCTGTTCTTCAGAAGTGGAATTTGAAGCCGGGGGGCACCGTTATCGATGCTTTTGGGGCCAAAAACGAGCTCACCAAAAGCCTACGGGAAAACTGCAAGGTCAGATCCGTGAATTGGTCAATTTAACGACAGCCGAAACTTTAGGCGCCACCCTTAGCGAGGTTCCGGCCGCCATGGAACGGGTTACGGGGTTGACCTTTGAGCGCTTTACCCGCTCGGTGTTGTTGGCCCAGGGGGCTTTTGCATTATTCTTGCAAGCTTCTCCCGACGAACGGGCCCCCTTGCTCGAACAGATTACGGGAACCGAAATCTATTCAGACCTTTCGCGCCTGGTCCACGAACGTTTTGCCCAGGAATCGGCACTTTTGGCTCAATGGGAGGCTCAGTGGCAGGGACAAATCACGGCCTCTCCCGAAGAAATCGCTCAGTGGCAGGCCCAGGCCCAAGAGCTTGAGCTGACCGCTAAAGCCCAAGGCGAAGAGCTCCACCAGCTCCAGGTCCAGCTGGGGTGGCGGCGGAACTTGGCGACCCTCGAAACTCGTCTTCAAGACTTGGCCCTGGAAGAGGGGGCCTTAACCCAGAAGGAACACAACTTTGCCCCTGTGCTGCAGAGGTTAGAACGAACCCGTCAGGCCTCAGTAGTGAATCTGGATTATCAGAACCTTCTACGCGGGCAGGGAGAGCTAGCTCGGCTGGGGGGTGACCTGATGGCTGTCCAAGCGGAACAGCAAGCCGTGACTCAAACCCTCAGCCAACAGGACGCCGAGTTGAAGGACCTTTCCGTCCAGCTGGAAACCCTCTCCCGCCAAGAACGGGAACTTACCCCTATTTGGAACCGTTGGCGAGAAATCTCGTTGAGGGTCAACGAAAAACTTGTGGCCTTGCAGGGGGCCGAGAAGGCCGTCCAAGAGGGACAAATCCGTCTCCAACAGGCCCAAATAAACTTAGAAAAAGCTCAAACAGCGTCAAACCACAGCCAACAGGAAGTTCAAACACTTCGCCAAAGGTTAGAAACTGACCCCGAGAGGTCACTGCCGGCAGTCCTTCCTGAGTTGACTCGCTTGTACCAAGCCTTAGTTCCGGCTTTGACTCGTCAAACAGAAGCCCGCGAGAAAGCTCTGGGAGCTGGGACCGCCTTGAGAGAACGCCAAAAAGACGTCGAGTCTGCCCAAGCTGGCTTGAACCAGGCCCAGAAGTTGGTTCTTGAAGCCCAAGGTCGGCTTCAAGAAAGCGAAGCAAACTTTGAAAGGGCCGGAGGATTGCCGCTTAGTGCCTTAAAAGACCAGGCGTTCGCCCAAAAAGAACGCTGGCAAAGGTCTAAGGCCAGGCAGGAAGCCGAAGCCAAAAGAGCCCAACTGGTGACCGTCCTCAAAGACTTAACCCAGCGGCGCGAGTCAGTCCGTCACGAAGAAACTCAAGGGCGACAACAGCTGGCCCAGGCTCAAACCCTCGCCAGTTTGGCCCAAGACAACCTTCGTTTAGCCGAAGAGCAGGCAGCCTTACGAGCCCGGATTTTTAGCTTAGAAGAGCATCGAGCCCATTTAAAAGACTCAGAGCCCTGTCCTTTATGCGGTTCATTGGATCACCCTTGGGCCCGTGGACTTCCCCCCGAAACACCCGACGAACTTGCACTTCAACGGCGTCGAGCCGAAGAGTCTGCGGTGTCTCTGACGGCCTTAACCGTTGCCTTAGCACAGCACGAAGCCCTGGGAAAACAGCTGGACGAAACGCTCGCCCTGCGTGAGCAAGAGCTCAGCGAAGTCCAGGCTAGCGTTGAGGCCCTGCGTTCAGCGGTCGAGGGCGAGGACGAAGCTTTTGACGAGGCTACTCCCGAGGCGCTTCAACGGGCGTATGAACAGCTTCAAGACCAAATGAACCTCACAGCCAAGGCGGAAGAAGGCCTTCGCCAGGCACGAGAACTTTGTGACCAAGCCGGTCGAGGGCAAAATGAGGCGCAATTGGCCCTCCAAAGGGCCCTCGGCAACCGAGATACCGCCCAAGCGACGGCGGAGCAAACCGAAACGGCACAGCACGTGGCGGAGGAAGCCGTCGAGCGGGCTCGCCGCGCCTTTTCTGAGGCCTGGTCTTGGAGCCCGGGCAGGGCTTTCGATCAAGCTCTTCCCACGGATGAGGTTTTGAAAGCGTTGAGCCAAAAAGCCGCCGTGCTCACGGGTCTCGAAGAGGCCTTGACCCGCGCTCAGGGGCAATCTCAAGACGCAGAACGGGCCGGGGAGAGGGCTCTCAACGACACCCAGCGTTTACAAGAAGACCTTGACCGTCGCGTGAGCGAACGGCAAAAGGCTCGGGAGGCTTATCAGGCCTTAGAACAGCAAAAAACTGAAGTCTTAGTTCAAGCGGGCTTAGAGTCGCTTCCCCCCGAAGAAACGTTTCGATCTCGGGTGGAATTTTGTCGAGGTGAGGTGGAGGCCGCTCGTCACAGGCGTCATGAAACGGAATTGGCGGCAGTGTCCTTGGCCGAGAAGAAAGACCATCTTACCCTTGCCTTGGCGGAAAAAGAACAAACTGTCTTAGAAAATCAGGCTGAGTTTTCTCGAAGTCTTCAAAAGGCGGGCTTTTCCCGTCTCGAGGAATTCCAGGCTTGCCTGGTGGACCTTGAGCAAATTCCTGAATGGGAAAAGGCGGGGGCGGCTCTGCAGACGGCTCGTGCGGGGCTTGAGGCCCGTCAGCGCGAAGTTAAGGCCCAGTGGGAAGCCGAACAAGCCCGACAGCTGACGGTTTTGACGGAAAAAGCGCTGGAAGACAGCGTGGTTCACCTCGAAGCGGAGCGTTCACAAACCCAGTTCAATCTAGGAGCCCTGCGGGCTAGCTTGGCTGAACAAGAGCGCTTAGCCTTCCAGACAGCCGAACTTCGGGCTCAAGCAGAGCGTCAGCGAGATAAAGTCAGAGATTGGGGGGCTCTTAAAGAACTCATTGGCTCCGCCGATGGCAAAAAATTCCGCAATTTTGCTCAGGGGCTTACCTTTGACCGGCTTTTACACCAGGCTAACCAACAGTTAGCCAAGCTTTCGGATCGGTACCTTCTTTTGCAGTCTGGGCCCCTGGAGCTGGGAGTACTCGATAATTATCAAGCCGGCGAGACGCGAACAGCCCGAAACTTATCTGGCGGTGAAAGCTTTTTGGTAAGCTTGTCCCTGGCCTTAGGGCTTTCGTCGATGACCAGTCGTCAGGTTCGGATAGATTCCTTATTTTTGGATGAAGGGTTTGGTACCTTGGACGAAGACGCCCTCGATTCGGCCCTTGAGACCTTGTCGGCTCTCCACCATAGCGGAAAGTTGGTGGGGATCATTTCGCACGTTGCCCAAATCAAAGAACGCCTGGCGACTCAAATCCGTGTGACGCCTGTAAGAGGCGGAGTCAGTAGATTGACGGGGCCTGGGTGCTCGTTCGCCTCTTGAGTTTGAAACCCGCACTCGAATCAAAAAATTCCCACGCTGGTTTAGAGCCGAAACCACGCAGGGAATTTTTTTAGGCTGAAGAGCTCGATTTCTTGTCGTGGAAAAGCTCGAACATATTTTGCGCTTCAGAATTATACAAATATGTAGATATGTCATGGTAAATGTAACAGCTATGTAAATATTCCACAGTGTAACACTTTATGGCTAATTATTTACGTCGAACGAAATACCTGATTGGCATAGTTCTTGCTATATCACTGGTATGAAAATCATGATCGTCGATGACTCCAGCATTATGCGCCGCGCCATTACGAAATACCTAACTCCTTTGGGGTATGAGATTGTGGGAACCGCAGCAAACGGGCAAGAAGCCGTGCAACTCTTTCAAGAAAACCCCGCAGATTTTGTCACTTTAGACATCACCATGCCGCAAATGGATGGTTTGGCCTGTCTACAAGCCTTGAAAGAGCTAAATCCGCGTGTTCTGGTTCTGGTCATTTCAGCCCTAAGTGATTCGCAAACCGGACTGAAAGCCTTAAAACTCGGGGCCCAGTCTTTTCTTCCCAAACCGTTTACCGAGACCCAGCTAGTTCATGAAATTCAGCGTGTGGTCGGGAGCCAAAAATGACCGAGAGCGAACTGAAGTTCTTTATTGAAGTAGTGACGGATTACTTCGAGCAAGTCACGGGGGAAGGCGCGGTCATGGGCCTGCCTTTCCTCAAAAGTGAAGAGCCCGCTGTTTTAGCCTTTACAGGCCTCATTGGCATATCTGGTCCTCGAAAAGGGGCCATTTACTTTACGTCTGACGCGAACTTGCTGACGACGCTAACCCAAGAAATCTTGGATTTGGCCGATCCCGATGAAGATTCGCTACTCGATATGGTGGGGGAACTGACCAATACCATAGCCGGAAATGTTCGAAAAAGCTTTGGCGCAGACTTTCTGATTTCGGTGCCCATGCTCATCAAAGGCAAACCCCAAGATATTCTCATGCGACTCAAACCACCGGTGTTTATTGTGCCCATTTTATGGCGCAAAGAAAAAGCTTTTCTTGCCGTAGGACTAGAATAACATGAACCATACACCCGCCGATATTTTGTGGATTCTGATTGCCTCTGCCTTAGTTTTTGTCATGCGGGTAGGGTTTGCGATGTTGGAATCCGGACTTGTTCGTTCTAAGAATTCCATCAACGTATCTGCCAAAGTCTTAACGGACCTAGGTGTCGCCTTGTTAGCGTTCTGGGTAGTAGGTTTTGGACTGATGTTCGGCCGCTCCTGGCAGGGGTTAGGGGGAACCTCCGAATTTCTGGTCGACTTTGGAAGCCTTTGGACCGCTGTTTTTTTTCTGTTTCATGCCATGTTTGCTTCCACGGGTGCGACAATTGTTTCGGGTGCTGTGGCAGAGCGCATTCGTTTTTCTTCCTACTTGTTGATTACCTTACTCTTTGCCGCCGTGATTTATCCGGTAGTAGGGCATTGGGTTTGGGGCGGGTCTTTGACCAATTCTGAAGATGGCTGGCTAGCAAGGCTCGGTTTTCGTGATTTTGCGGGATCAACTGTCGTTCACTCCACAGGAGGCTGGGTTTCCTTAGCTGTTCTTTTGGTCTTAGGACCTCGAAAAGGTCATTACAATCCAGATGGTTCCGTGAATCGCGTGACGGGGGCTGGCCTTCAAACTTCCATCTTCGGAACACTGTTATTATGGTTTGGTTGGTTTGGTTTCAACGGAGGGTCAACCCTGGCCCTGAACGATCAGGTTCCGGCGATCATACTCAAGACCTCACTTTCAGGAGCGGCGGGGATGCTGACGGCGTTGTTAGTGGGTTGGAGAGTCCGAGGGTATCCCGATGTCAGCGTTTTGATCAATGGAGCCTTAGCGGGCTTAGTGGGGGCCACCGCTTCGGCCCCTTGGATCAGCACCTTTGCCTCTGTCGCCGTGGGCTCGATTGCCGCCCTCGTGATGTTGGCTGTAGAAGCTCTTTTAGATCGTTTTCGGGTGGATGATGCCGTGACCGCTATTCCTGTGCATTTAGGTGCTGGTATATGGGGAACCCTCGCGGTGGGACTTTTTGGGGACCCTGCTTTACTTCAAACCGGCTTAACCGGCCCCCAACAGTTCTTTGTTCAACTTTTGGGGATTGTGGCCTGCGGTGGTTGGGCCTTTGGTCTCGCTTGGCTGGCCGTAGCAGGACTCAACCGCCTTCGTCCCATCCGGGTGACACCCTGTGAGGAAGAAGCCGGACTCAACGTGGTCGAACATAAAGCCTCAACAGAACTTTACGATTTATTTCGCACCCTCGAACAGC
>DAIDJJ010000041.1:0-17396 GCA_027451385.1 Spirochaetales bacterium
AAAGATGGTCCCAGTGCTGGTATCACAGTGGTTGCCGCTTTGGTTTCGGCCTTTCGGGGGCAACCATTACGACCTGGTGTTGCCATGACGGGTGAGGTTACGTTGACAGGACGCGTTTTGCCCATCGGTGGGGTCAAAGAAAAAGTTCTAGCGGCGTATCGTCACGGACTCAAGGATGTGTTCCTCCCGGAAGATAATCGGCGCGATCTAGAAGAAATTCCCGAGGAAGTTCGTACAGAAATGACGTTCCATTTTGCCTCAGCGGTTGAAACTGCTCTAGAGTTTTTCTTCTCAGAAGCGTTTATTTCGCCCGACCAAGCCGTTCTGCCGGCCTAACCTGGAATTGCGGAGACTCTCATGTTGGATAACTTGCTTGAGGTTGTGGCCTCACGCCCTGAAACCGTAGGCCTGTTTGTGGTCTCTGAAACGGAATGGGAAGTTCTAGTCTCTTCTCCTATTCCTGGTTCAATTCGAGCCAGCTGGTGGAAGTCGCAAGCTACCGAGTTTTCAGTTGCGGCCACTGATAAGGTCCTGTTGAACGAAGGGGTGCCGCTAGAGGTGACCTATACCCTTTTCTCGGATTGGTCCAAGCAACTGACAGATCTTTGCGAACATCAGACCGTGAACCGGGTGGGAGCCACCAGCCTCTGGGGTCGTTTACAAAGCTGTAAAGTTTTTGGTGACGCTCCTCAGATTGTGGCGTTGCGAGAACGCTATAACGCTCCTTATCCAGAGAAATTGACCACGGCGATCCTGGATTTTCACCGGGATTTTTTACGGGGTCCCTGGCAATTGGCGTCTTTAAAGCGGGCTGTTCGGTACAACAACGAAGTTCTGGTCCGTGACTTGATCGCTAAGTTTGTTCCGGCTTTTCTGGATGTTCTTTTTGCCCTGAATACGCAATGTGTCCCCGATAAAACGAACTGGTGGACACAAGCTAAAGAATTCAAGAAGGGACCTGTTGGTTGGGAACACTCGTTAAAGAATCTCCTAACGGCAGAACTCCCGCTTGTTCCATCGTTGTGGGAACTCTTGGCTCAAAGTTTGTACGCTCCGGGACCCTTACCGGCGAGTTCGTTGCTAGTTCATACGGATGGTGGGTGTATCGGTAACCCAGGACCTGGGGCCTGGGCATTTTTAATTCGGTGGGGCTCTGAACAGTGGGATGGTTCTGGCTGGGAAGAGCTCACCACCAATAATAAAATGGAATTGATGGCTGTGATTCAGGCCCTGGAGTCGGTGTCCAAGTTGTCGCCACGACCTTCGCAAATTGAGATTCGCACGGATAGTCAATACGTGAAGAACGGGATAACCACATGGATTCGTTCGTGGATGTCCAACGGGTGGAAAACCGCCTCCAAAGAGCCGGTCAAAAACCAAGATTTGTGGGAACGTTTACACCGTTTAAATCAAGAATTTCAACCCCGTTGGACTTGGGTCAAAGGACACGCAGGCACCGAAGACAACGAATATTGTGACCAGTTAGTTCAAAAGACCCTTCGTCAACGCAGCTCAGGCACAAAGCGCCCTTGAACTAGTAAAGGAACAACTCGTCCGTCCCCTGTTACCCCCTCGACATCCAGCTGAGGTGAGCCGATCATGACGTCGGTATGGACGCTACTGAGGTTACAACCGCGTTGTTTTTTGGCGTCATCCGAAGTGAGTTTTTCAGGGTCCTCGTAACAAATGGGGTACGCCGCACCTAAGGCAATATGACAGGCGGCATTTTCATCGTAGAGAGAACTTCCAAAAAGACGGCCGCTAAGGGCGATGGGACTATCTTCATCGACCAGTGATACTTCGCCCAAGCGGGCTGCTCCTTCGTCGATTTCAAAATACCGTTTAAGGTTTTCTGCGTTACGTTCGGCCCCAGAAGAGACCACTTTACCATTCTCAAAGACAAGCCAACCGCCCTGCACCTGAGCTCCTAGGACGCTGACGGGTTTGGTCAGTGCGACACGGCCTTGGACAGCCCCCGCATCGGGAGCCGAGAAAACCTCTTCCGTAGGAATATTGCACAAAAAAGAACGCCCGTGGATTTCAGAGGCTCCTCCCACCCAGCGGTGTTCCGGCCGAAGACCGATGGAAAGGCTGGTACCCGGTCCCCGATAGCGTAACTCTCGAAGTGCAAGGTCATTTAAAGTTTGACAGCGGCGTTCAATCGTCTGCATTTTGACAGCCCAGGCCGTTTGAGGGTCGGGTGAGTTTAATAGCAATAAAGGTTCAAGAAGTTTCACAAGCTCGGCTTCTGAAAGCCCCATTTTTTTCATCCAGGAAGGGCTGGGAGCGGCTATGACTACCCAGGGAAAACGGTCGGACATTTGAGCCGCTTGATAAGGTTTTGTTAAGTTGTTTCGAGCTTGACGAAGAACCTTCAAGCCGTCAGGGTTGGCTCCTTCGAGAATTTCAGAGGCGGAGAGGTCTTCTATGGCGACACGAGCCCAGCTTTGATCGACGTAGCCTTGATATTCTTCCGCTAAGCCGGGAGGTGTCAATGACCAGGTGGAAGCGGGGGCATATTTGAGGCGCTGGGCGTTCAGCCTTTCATCACGAACCTCAATTTTGACTTGAGAGGCTCCTTGACGGTAGGCTTCTTCGGCAATTTGGACCGCAAATTCGTAGGTTTCCCAACCTGTAGAAATCAAGACGGATCGACCTGGTTCCAGATTGATACCCGTGCGAATGACAAGTCGGGCATAAGCTTGAGAAAAGTCACTGAAGGTGTGATTTTGGGACATGGTTTCCTCACTTTGAACAGTCTAATCTAATGCGGGGGAAAGAACAGGGCAATAATTTCGAGACCGATCATCAAAACGACAATCAATTCCAAGAGGACCATGGTTCGTTCTGAACGGTCCGATTTTGTCATGGTATAAATGTTTTCTAAAAGTTCCAGCCGACGTTCAATATTTCGTTTCCAACCTTGGGTATTAAACATCCAGCTCAAGTGACCATAGATCTGTTCCAAATAATAATCCCCGATGATCCGTGAGGAGTTTTCGAGGTTCTCGAGCAAAAATAAAGCGTCTAAACGTAGACCTTGAAGTTTCCCTAACTTTTGTGACAATCGGCTCAAAGAGTTCAGGGGATTGAGGTCCCAATCAGAGCGGCGCTTTCTCGGCGCTCGCAAGTCTCTGTTGGCCTCGGCTAACCAGGTGTCTAAAAGTTTGTCTAAAACTCGAAGCTCCAAAAGTTGAAAATTCGCGTGTTCAAGGATCAAAAGCAAATCTTCATAATCGCGGCGAGGGTTGATGAGAAAGGCTCTATCCAAATCAAAAATCGCCAGGTCATCTTCATGAAAGGAACAGGGAGTTTGCAGTGTCAAATTGACCTGTGAGCTGTGCAAGCGGTCGTCGGGGTCTTCACCCAACAGAAAAGGAGCCAGGTAAGCCTGATGTTCTTGGATGAATTGTTGAGGGTCGCTGACAGGGTCTACTAAGCAAAATAAGCGGTATTGTTCGCGCTCGACTTTTTCGGGGACTTCGAGATCCAAGAGGATCAGGTCGCCAATTTGTTCGCGAAACTCTCGGTAACACGTGTGGATCAGTTGGTCAGGGGTGAGCTCCCGCCCTTCAACAACTAGGGAGGTATGGCGTATTCGGTGTAATTCTGTCAATTCCCAATGGACACTCAAGCGGCATTCTAAAGTGATGACACCCTCTTCATAAACCTTGGCTTGAAGAACAACGGCTTCCCAAGTTTCAGGAAGATGAAGTCCATGAAGGTCTAGAGGAACAATCAACGGAAGGGGAAGGAGTAAGGATTCTGGGGTGTCACGCCATTTTTGAAAGGATAGGGGCTTAGCTTTAGGAAAACGTTGTGATACCGCCTCGACCTGAATAGTGCGGCCGACGTCATAGAGGGTCTGAAAGATAATCTCAAAGTGTTGCTTCATAAGGCCACCAAATCGTCGCTGAAAGGAGGAGCTTTTTCCCAAAGCCTCCGAAGTCCTGAATTTCCTAAGGTTAAAAGTCCTGGGTCGGCCGTAAAGATGGATTGGACATCCTCGCGGGCTTGCACTAAAAGGTCATAATCTAGGGCCAAGTCTGCTGTCTTGAGTTTGAGGTACCCCGATTGCTTGACACCGGTTAAATCCCCTGGCCCTCGGAGTTTGAGATCTTCTTCGGCAATTTGGAACCCGTCGGTGGTAGACATCATCACCTTGAGCCGCTGTTTACCCACTTCAGTCAAGTTTTCGCTGAACACCAGAAAACAATAGCTGGGTAGTGAAGACCGTCCAACGCGGCCCCGAAGCTGGTGGAGGGCGGATAAACCAAAACGTTCCGGGTGTTCAATCACCATACAGGTGGCGTTGGCGACATCCACTCCCACCTCGACCACACTGGTGGCGACCAGAACTTGGATTATACCCGCCGAGAAATCTTCCATCACGCGTTTTTTATCTTCGTCATCAACACGAGAATGGACCAGCGCGACAGAAAATTCAGGAAAGACTGTTTCTGACAGATGTTTCACCATCGTCTCGGCGTCTTTGAGGTCAAGACTTTTTTCACTGGACTCAATCAAGGGGTAAACAAAGTAGGCTTGTCTGCCAGCTTTGAGCTCGTTACGGACAAACTCATAGACTTTAGTTTGATTACTTTGCTTGGCGGTATGCGTAACAATGGGTTTTCGGCCGACTGGCATAGTCCGAATCACTGAAGTTTTGAGGTCTCCAAAGGCAGTGAGGGCTAAGGTTCTGGGAATGGGAGTGGCACTCATGAGCAGTAAATCGGGGAGTTGTCCCTTTTGGGTCAAGGCTTGCCTTTGAGAAACACCAAACCGGTGCTGTTCATCAATGAGGATGTAGCGAAGGTTTTTATACTGAACATCCGCAGAAAATAACGCATGTGTCCCGATCACCAGATCAATTCCTCCTTCGGCCAAGGCTTTGAGGACGTTTTGGCGACCCGCTGTTTTGAGGTTCCCTGATAAATACGCGACCCGAACTCCTAACGGGTCCAAGAGTCGTCCCGCATTTTCAGCATGCTGGAGGGCTAACAATTCTGTCGGGGCCATGAGGGCACATTGAAACCCGGCTTCGATTAAGGGGAGAGCCGAAAGAAAGGCCACCAGAGTTTTTCCTGACCCCACATCTCCTTGCAATAATCTTCCCATGGGACGATCCGCTTCTAAATCGGTGTGAATTTCTTCAAGGACGGTGATTTGGTCGGTTGTCAATTGAAAGGGCAGTCTGACCATCAATTCTTTCTGAAGTCGTCGGGAGAAACGTTGTGGAAGGCGTTGAGAGGCGGTTTGGGTCAAAGGTCGTCGACGAACGGCGGTCTGAAGGTGAAAGAGTTCCCTGTAGGCTAAGTGACGAAAGATCTCATTTTTTTGATCAAGAGTTTCAGGAAAATGAGCTGACCAGAGAAGTTGGTGCAGCGGCGGAATGTGATACTTTTCAAGAATTTCAGCGGGCAGATCCTCTTCGAGACCTACGACAAATAACTGAAAGGTGTGAAGCACGGCTTTCGCTAGTCCCGAATTCGACAAGTGACCGGCCAGAGGATAAACGGGCTCAATCTTGCCAGCAGTCCCCAAAGGTTCACCAAAGTGGTGGTCTTTCGGAAGAGGGTCTAGCTGAAAGCTAGACAGTTGACGGGTTTGAAACTTGAACTCAATGGTACCCCAAAGCCAACCTGCCGACCCGACGGGGTAAATCTTTTCGAGGTGGTTTCGGTGAAAACACAACAAGGATGCTGTCGTTCCTTGGCGATCCACGATTTCAAGCTTGAGAGTCTTTCGAGAGGAGGGCCCAAACCACTGCTGATTCGTCACTTGAACCAGCGTATTGACCGGGAGTCCAGAAGTCAAAGCCCGGTTGAGGGTGACCTCGTCCCGGCGGTTATGATAATCCCGGGGAAAGTGCTGGAGCAGTTTGCCACAGTCGGTCACCCCCAGTTTGGCCAGATCGCGAAGGACGGCTGGTCCCACCCCCGGAAGCCTGGTCAAAGGAACTTTAAGTTCGCCTAAAACCACACCAGCCTCTTAAAAGGGTAAGGCCATGATCCAAGAGGTAGCATAGGCCACACCGACGGACCCGCCTCCTAGTAAAACCGCAAAGATGATCGTTGAAGCCAGCAAAAGGGTCGTGTAAGGACGAATTTTTCGTCTTCTGAGAGGCGTTGTCACAAACTGTGAGACGGGCATGACAACGGAATCCACAAGGTCCCAAACCAGCTGACCACTCCAGCGAAGTTTTAAAGAAAGGTAGCGAAGCAGACTTAAAATGAGAAAAAAGAGCAAGAAGTATTGTAAGGCTCCCCAAAGGGCTTGCAACAAAATGGCTAAAACGATGCCCACGGTCAGACGACCCGTTTGACTGACCGTTTGAAAGACATTGGCGACAAAACTGACCAAAAGAATGGCGGCGAGGGGAGAAAAATCAAACCTCCCGAGAGTCATCCAACGAAAGCGTCGAAAGTAATTGAGAAAGGGATCGCAAATTTGCCCCAAAAGACGCAGTGCCGGATGCCGGGGATCCAGAGGAAACCAGCCACTGAGGGTACGTAAGAACAGTAAAATCAGGTAGACCCATAATAGAGATGCCGTTAGGCCGAAGAGAAAAAGCAGAACTCCGGTCATCAAATACTCCTCCCGATCAAACCGCGGAAATTCCGCTTTATTGTAACGATTTCGAGTCAGTCTCGCCAGACAGCGGCTGCCCAATCTTGGGCTTTGTAGCGGTCCAAAGCGGCTTGGGTGTCCGCAACTCTAAGTTGAAGCGGACATTTGATCACGGTTTCGGTATTGCCTTCAGGAACATGGAGCATCAGGGGGCTTGTTCCGGGAATTTCCAGAAAGAAATCCCGGATTTTCTCGATTTCTTCATCCACCCAGGTTTTTTCGGAAAACCGAATGTGTACGGTCAAGGACCGCACTAACGTCAAGTTTTGAGGAGGTTGAACCGAATTCACCATAAAGGTATGCTTTTCGTCTTCCCGAACTTCTATACGGCCTGTAAAACCAAGGATCGCATCGTTCACTAACAAGGGCTCTGCTTTTTCAAGGGCTTTTTGAAAAACCAAAATAGGTATTGAACCACGAAAGTCTTCTAAAACCGCTGTACACATTTTTTTCCCGGTTTTAGAAAACTTCACCGAGACATCTCGTAAAAAACCCAAAACTTGGTCCGATTTGTCTTTCGGAGTGGACTGTGGATCGTTCAAATTGACTGTAGATGTTTGTTTCCACTGTTCGTACCAGGGGTCTAAGGGGTGTCCAGAGACAAACAATCCCAGGTTCTTTTTTTCATAGTCGAGCAATTCTTTAGCCGGCCATTCAGGAAAAGGTATCAATTCGAGAACGGGTAGGCTATCGGGTTCGCTGTCAAAAAGGCCACTTTGGCCGAAGGCAACTTCTTCTTTTCGTTTGTTCACCCAATCCAGCATTTTTTCGAGATTATGATTCAGGGTTGCTCGGTTAGGACCCAACCCGTCAAAAATACCGCATTGTATCCCTGTTTCGAGGACACGTTTATTGACGGCTTTGAGGTCGATTCTTTCCAAGAAATCCTGAAAACTGGTAAAGAGACCCCCTTTCTTTCGTGCCGAAAGGATCTCTTCGACAGCTCCTTCGCCGATATTTTTAACACCTTGAAGGCCAAAGATGATTTTATTTTCGAGGACGGTGAACAACCGTTCGCTCGTATTGACATGAGGCGGGAGTATGCTGATCCCTAATGTTTTTGCCTCGAGCATGTAGGACACCATTTTGTCCTGATTATTCATCTCGTTGGTCAGGTTAGCGGCCATGTACTCGGCAGGAAAGTGGGCTTTTAAATAGGCGGTCTTATAGGCTAAGACCGAATACGCGGCGGCATGGCTTTTATTAAAACCGTAATCCGCAAAGGGAACCAGGTAGTCGAAAATATGTTTGGCGGTTTCACGGTCATAGCCCTTTTTGGCAGCCCCTTCCAGAAAGAGGGCTTCTTGTTTGGCCATTTCCTCTTTTTTTTTCTTACCCATTACGCGGCGTAATAGGTCAGCTCCACCCAAAGAGTACCCTCCGATGATTCGAGCGACTTCCATGACCTGTTCTTGGTAAACAATAACGCCATAGGTGTCTTTTAAGCACTCTTTGAGGTCGGGGTGAAGCCATTTGATCGAATTCGGGTTTTGTTTTCCTTGAATAAAGTTGGGGATTTCTTCCATGGGGCCTGGTCGATATAGAGCATTTAAAGCGATTAAGTCCTCAATATTGGACGGTTTGGCTTGCTTTAACGTCTTTTGCATACCCACCGATTCAAATTGAAAGACCGAGGATGACTTACCCTCACTCAACATTTCAAAGGTTTGGGGATCGTCTTCGGGGATATCCTCTTCGTTCAGGTGTATCCCCTTTCGTTCGATGAGACGTAAGGTATTGCGAATCAAGGTGAGGGTAGCTAAGCCTAAGAAGTCCATTTTGACCAAGCCGCACTCTTCCAACTGTTCCATGGTAAACTGCGTGGTGATCTGACCCGTTTTCGGGTCACGGTAGAGCGGCACAAAGTCAGTCAGCTTGCTTTTCCCAATCACGACACCTGCCGCGTGGGTACTGGTGTGACGAGATAGGCCTTCTAAGCGTAGGGCGGTGTCGAAGAGTTCCTGGTATTTCCCGCCTTGACGGTAAAAGGTCAGGAGTTGATCCTGGTTTTCTTGCCACCCATTCTCAACGTATTTGGGGTCTAGTGGCTCGGATAGGAGAGTTTTTAATTTGATTTTGGGGTCTTTAGGAACTAAAGAAGAAAGGAGGTTAGATTCGGCAAAGCTGAACCCTAGCACTCGCGCCACATCCTTGAGAACAGCTTTCGCTTTTAGGGTTCCAAAGGTGATGATCTGACCTACTTTATCTTCACCATAATGCTGAGTGACATAGTCGACGACCTCTTGGCGGCGATCCATACAAAAGTCGACGTCAAAGTCAGGCATCGAAATTCGTTCAGGGTTCAAAAACCGCTCAAACAGAAGTTTGTACTTGAGGGGGTCGATATCTGTGATGCGCAAGGCATAGGCGACAATCGAGCCCGCCCCCGAACCTCGTCCTGGACCGACTGGGATATCGTGGTTTTTGGCCCAACCGATAAAGTCTGCGACTATAAGAAAGTAACCCACAAAGTCCATCGAGATAATTATGGATAGCTCGTAATCCAGGCGGTTGATAATTTCCGGGGTAAGCGTGGCATAACGCTTCTTCAAGCCGTTATTGGCCTCCCACACGAAATACTGAGTGACGGTCAGCTCTAAGCGTTCGTGAGCTTGTGGCGTTTTTAAGTGAGGACGAAGCCTTTCCGCGTAGGCAAGGATCTCTTGGGGATCTTTTTGTGAAAAATCCTCCGGGACTTCAAATTTCGGTAAGAGTGGTCCGGGGAGTTTCATCTCCATCGAACAGGCTTCGGCAATTTTGAGGGTGTTTTCGAGGGCTTCAGGGACATGAGAAAATAATCTCGCCATTTCTTCGGGGGATTTGACATAGTATTCACCCCCTCCAAAGGTCATCCGTTTCAAGTCTGTCTTTTTTTTGCCTGTACCAATACACAGCAAAGTGTCTTGGGCATCGGAGTCTTCCGGGTCGATGTAGTGACTGTCATTGGTGGCGACCAGGGGAATGTTCAGCTCACGGCTCAGCTCGATTAAAACCGCATTCACCTGTTTTTGTTCATCGAGCCCATGGTCCTGAAGTTCAAAGTAATAGTTTTCTGGACCGTAAAGTTCTTGAAATTCTTTTGCCCGTTTTTTAGCCTCCTCGATTTTGCCACTTAAGATCAAACGAGGAATTTCGCCTGCCAGACAAGCCGACAAGCAAATGAGCCCCTCGTGGTGTTGCGTGAGTAAGTCCCAGTCGACTCGGGGTTTGTAATAAAAGCCCTCGGTGTATCCTGCACTAGAAAGAAGAGAGAGGTTGTGGTAGCCCACATCCGACTTAGCTAGCAAAATCAAATGGGTGTAGCGGTGTTCATTTTCATCCTTTTCACGCGAAAACCGACTCCCGGGGGCAACATACAACTCACAACCGATGATGGGCTTAAGACCAGCCGCTTTGGCCTCTTTCCAAAATTTGAGGGCTCCAAATAAGTTGCCGTGATCGGTAATGGCGATCGCGGGTAGTCCAAGATTTTTCGCTTTTTTCACGAGCTGGGAAACATTGGCCGCGCCGTCGAGTAAAGAGAAATCGGTATGGCAATGTAGGGGAACGTAAAGTGGGGGGCGAGTTTGGTCTTGGAGAGGGAGGTCACTCATAAAATTGTTGCTCCTAATAGGCTTCTAATCATGGCTACGGCGACTTTCGCCGTCTGATTTTTTAGGTCTAAAATAGGGTTAACTTCAACGACATCGGCACTGGTGACGCGCTGAGTTTCAGCAAGGCTTTCCATCAACAGATGAAGTTCTCGGTACGTTAGCCCTCCTGGCACGGGAGTTCCTACGCCCGGAGCCGTCCCTGGGTCCAAAACGTCGATATCTAAGCTAACATGCCATTCGGTCAACCTGTCCATCGTTTCACGGACTCGACGGATGACTTCTGCCATCCCCCAGCGGTCAATGTCAGCCATGGTCATAACTTTAACGCCAGCCTGCTTGAGGTTGAGCTTTTCACCCGGGTCAAGGTCGCGAACACCGACCAAAACGACTTGATGGGGGTGAATTTTAGGAGCAGGCCCGTAAAGCTGGGTGAGCAGGGGGTGGCCCCAGCCGCAAGACGCCGCGAGGCTCATTCCATGAATGTTCCCGGAGGGACTAGTTTCTGGGGTGTTGAAGTCGGCGTGGGCATCAATCCAGATGACTCCCCAGGGCTTTTGCCCATAAAACGCCTTCAGTCCCGCCAGACTACCAATGGCCAAGGAATGATCCCCGCCTAAAACCAGGGGGAACGCTCCCTCCTGGCAGGCCGCTTCAACTCGTGCGGCCAAGGATAAACACACCTCGGCAACAGGTTCGAGAAACCGTACCTGGGGGTCGCCAGACTCTCGGTGTTCGGCAATGGGGATGGGAACGAGCAAAGGGTCTTCTTCTAACTCATGTCCCATAGCGCTCAGGGTTTCTTTAAGACCGGCTCTTCTGAGGGCCGTGGGTCCAAGATCTACCCCTCTTAAATTCGCACCAAAGTCGAGAGGCACATCTAAGAGACGGATTCTCATGGCCTCAGTATAGGACAGCTTGTGGGTCTGTGCCAGAGTTTTCAAGAACGAAAAAGGGAGGGAGACGCTAAGAATTTGCCAAGTCAAGCTGAATGCAGTATAAACGCTTATGCGTAAGCGGTTTCAGTTGCTGAAAGTGATGAGCCTGGCCGTGGTGGGGGCTGTGGTGACCTCGTGTGGGCCTGGACTTCCCGAAATGACCAGAGCCCAGGTTCAAGCCTACTTGGCCAAGCCCCATAATTCCCTTTGGAAAAAAACCATAGAACGCCCCGGCGGGGGGCCTTATCAAAAGGGGGTGCCAGGGGGAACCTGGCGAACTTTCTTATCGCAAGACCCAAAGTCCTTTAGCCCTCTCCATGAGCAGGACAGTGAAACGGCCGCAGTGGTTGGTCCGTTGTCCGATAGCCTGTTAGAATACGACGTCTATACCCGTTCGTGGCGACCCAACGCCGCGTCGTATCACGTTAGCGTGAATACAGCATCCCAAACCCTCGACATCACCTTTACCCTGAGGTCAGATTTATGGTGGACGAGCTTAGCGGACCCCCAAAAGAAGGTCCCCGTCACCTCGGATGATGTCGTGTTTTGGTACAATGAGATTGAAGGCAACCCCGAGCTTCAACAATCGGGGTACGCAGGGCAGTTTGTTCAGATGCCCGATGGGTCCCAGAAACGTATTACCATTCAGAAAATTGATGAACGTTCTTTTGTTTTTCATTACCCTCGGATCGTGGCTATGCCCGAATTATCCAGCAATATGGAATTTGGCCCTCGCTATGTCTTTGAACCCGTCTTGAAAGCTCAAGGGCCTGCCGGTGTGCTCAAACTTTGGACCATCGATACCGATCCCCGTACTTTGCCGTCCATGGGACCCTATTACCTTGCCGCTTACCATCCCGGCTTGGGGGTAAGTCTGGTCCGTAACCCCTGGTACTGGAAGCATGACCGCTTTGGCCAGCGAATCCCCTATATTTCCACGATCGAAAATAAGATTCTCCCCAACGTTGAGACCGTTAAACTCAAATTCTTATCCGGGGATTTAGATTCGTATAGCTTGCGTCCGCAAGACCTTTCAGACCTGGTCTCGGCACCCCACCGTGACTTTACCGTGTATTCCGCAGGACCAAGTTTGGGGGCCCAGTTTTTTAGCTGGAATCAAAACCCCCGCAATAGCGGAAAACCCTTTTACTCGTGGTTTACTCAGACCAGATTCCGTCAGGCCATGAGCTGTTTTTTCAATCGACAACGGGTGATTGATCAAGTGTATCGTGGACTGGCAGAACCCGCCCTGTGGTTCTTTGCCAAACCCAATCCGTTCTTTGACCCAGCCATCCAGCAAACGTACCTTTATAACCCTCAAAGGGGACTAAAACTTTTAGCAGAAATAGGAATTCGCCCCGGTCCTGATGGACGTTTGCGCGATGCCCAAGGTCACGTGATTGCCTTTACCTTAACCGTCAACAACGAAAGCAATTTGCCCATCGACATTGCCAACGTTTATGCGGATGAGCTCAAGAAAGTGGGAATCACGCTGACGGTGCGTCCCTTGGATTTTCAAAAAATCGTCGACAGCCTTTTAAAAACGTATGACTGGCAAATGATTTTGATTGGCTTATCGGGGGCGAATTACTTTCCGACAGAGGGTGATAACGTTTGGTTATCTCAGGGAAATCTGCACCTTTGGTACCCTCTGCAAAAAAAACCGGCTACTCCCTGGGAAGCCCAGTTGGATAAACTGTACTGGGAAGGTTATGCCACTCGTGATAAGGCTAAAGCCCAGAAGATTTGGAATCGCTTTCAGCGTATCATTTTGCAAGAGGTTCCCATCTTGTATACCGTGTACCCCGAAGTCTTTCGTGCGGTACGAAACCGCTGGGGCAATGTCGCGGTCGATAACGTGGGGGCTCCAGATATGAATTATGTGTATTTGAAGCCTTAAACAGAGACCTTCGTCCTGTAATTTTGGTTGAGGGGAGGGATTGTGAAGCAAAAAATTGAACGCCTAGCACGTCTCGTGGACAATCTTGGCAAGCCGTGGCGTGCTTGGGCTTCGCGGCATCCTTTAGCTTCCTTTCTGACGAACCGAATCGTGACGATGTTCGTGGTGTTATTTTTGTTGGGATTAGGCGTTTTTGCCTTGATGAGCCTAGCCCCAGGCGACATTGTCGATAACTATGTTCGGGCCCAGCTTTTAAATAGTTCCTCGGTCATGACGCAGAATAATGTGCTTAGCACCGCCGAGATCGCGGCCATGAAGCATCGGCTTTGGTTAGACCGCCCCTTTTGGGAACAATACGGGCACTGGTTATGGCAAGTTATTGTTGAGCATGATTTAGGCCGCTCGTTGCTGTCTCAGGCTCCCGTTTTATTTTTGGTTTCCACCCGCTTGGTCAACTCGTTGGTCCTCAATTTGTTATCCTTGGTTTTTTTAACTTTATCCTCTTTTGCCTTGGGAATCTGGTTATCGTCTAAAGCCGGAACAAAATGGGATGTTGCGGCCGGTTTTGTCAGCCTTTTTCTCAATGCTTTTCCCGGTATTCTGTTGTTACTCTTGTTGCAAATGTTTGCCGCAACTACCCGTTGGTTTCCGGTTACAGCCTATCCAAGCGAAAGTTTTGGGGGGAACTTCTGGGCATTCTCAGGCTCTTACCTCTACCATATAACCCTTCCTTTACTGGGGGCTTTTTTAGGGGGGATAGGCGGCTCCTTGCGCTTGATTCGGGCCACGATGTTGGACCAATTGGGGCAACCCTATGTTACCGCCCTCAGGTCGCGGGGAATCTCCGAGGGACGTATCCGCTTCTTTCACGCATTTCGAAATACCATGAACCCGTTTATCACGGGGGCTTCGGGGTTGTTGGCGGATCTGTTCTCAGGGTCCTTGATTCTCGAAATCATCTTTGCTTACCCCGGAATTGGCCGTCTGATGTATGAAGCCGTGATTCAAAAAGACATCAACCTCGTCATGACGAATATCATGTTCATTAGCTTTTTGATTCTTACGGGAATGCTTTTGTCTGATATCGCCTTGGCGTTGGTGGATCCCCGCATCAGGTATGGAAAATCATGAAGCGTTTTTTTACAATTTTAGGGCATAGACCCCTAGCCTCTGTTTCTCTGACGGTTTTGGTGGTCCTGTACTTTGCCATGGCATTTTGTGAGGTGTTTTCTCCCTATGACCCCACGAAACTTTTTCCCCAGGCTTCGGACCATCCGCCCAATTTGACCTGGTATTCTTCGAAGTTGGGGTTTGGCCCTCAGGTTCAGCGTATGGTTATGATCGACGAGGTTTCACGGCAATATGTCCGCATTCAAGGGGAGTATGATCGTATTCTCGTGGGGGTACAAGGGGACCCCGTCAAGCTTTGGGGCTGGATACCCCTTTCTTGGCATTTGTTTGGTACCAACCTGAGAGGTGGGGCCGATCCTGTCTTTCTTTTTGGTACCGACAACTTGGGTCGAGACCTTTTTAGCCGTATTCTGTACGGAGCCAGAATCTCGTTGACCATCGGGTTTGTCGGGGTCGCGGTTTCTTTGACTTTAGCTTTATTTCTGGGCGGGTTAGCCGGCTATTTTGGCGGCTTTTGGGATTGGCTCATCATGCGTCTTTGTGAGCTCATCATTTTGATCCCTGGCTTATATTTATTGCTATTTCTGCGTTCTATCTTGAGTGATAAAATGGATTCGGCGCAGTCTTTCGCGCTGATTACCATCATTTTGTCCTTTGTCAGTTGGCCAGGGATGGCACGGCTAGTGAGAGGGGTCGTCCATTCCTTGAAAAGAGCTGACTTTGTTACGAATGCCCGGCAAGAAAACATGCCACCCTTGACGATCTTGTTTCGGCATATCCTTCCCCAAATGTCGTCTTTTTTGATCTTGAGCATCACCTTGGGGATACCCGGTTTCATTTTGGGCGAAACCGCCCTTTCGTATTTAGGCTTAGGCATTACTGACCCGGCCTTTAGTTGGGGCAGTCTCATTAGCCGTGACGCGACTAGCTTGGATAATTTGGTGCATTTCCCTTGGCTGTTTCTTCCCGGCGTTTTTCTGATCGTGGTGTCTCTCGCGTTCAATTTTCTCGGTGAGTTCTTACGGGACCTTTCGGACCCTCACGCTAAGGAGCTCTTATGAAGCCGCTTCTTGAAGTCCGTGACCTTGAGGTTACACTCGGCTCGCGAACAAACCCGATCCAGGCCGTCCGAGGTGTCTCGTGGGGGGTCTTACCAGGGGAGTGTTTGGGAATTATCGGAGAATCGGGGGCCGGGAAAAGCGTTTCGGCGTTGGCGGCGCTGGGTCTCTTGCCGAAGGCTCACCTTCAAGGGGAAGTTTTTCTTGACGGAGAACGTCTTGACCAGCTTTCCCCTGCTCAGATGCGAAGTCGACGCGTTAAAACCGCGATGATTTTTCAAGAACCAAGCCGCTCTTTTGACCCCATCACGAATTTTGAAGCGACGTTTCGTGAGACCTTACGAGCGTATAACCCTGGTCTGGGCAAGCAAGAAGCCCGTCAACGAGCCCATTCGTTGTGGAAAGAAGTCCAACTGAATCAACCAGAAACCCGGTTGAAGAGTTATCCGCATCAGCTGTCGGGAGGCATGCTCCAGCGCGTCATGATTGCCTTAGCCCTAGCGAATAATCCAGAAGTTCTGATTTGCGATGAACCCACCACGGCGCTGGATGTAACGGTGCAACGACAGATTTTGAAACTTTTAGCCGCCTTAAAAGTTTCACGTTCCTTAGCCATGGTGTTCATCTCGCATGACCTTGCCCTGGTTTCTGAAATTGCAGATCGTTTGGTTGTGATGTACGGTGGGCTCATTTTGGAAAGCGGGCCTGTCGGCGAGCTTTTAACTTCACCAGCCAGTCCGTACACCCAAGCCCTATGGAGCTCTCGAATTTTGCCGGGAAGCCACTGGACAAAAGATCCCTTACAGGTGATTCCAGGTCTGCCACCCGATCCGCGTCAGCCTCTTACGGGTTGTCCTTTTGCCCCCAGGTGCTCTCGGGCAGATGCCGACTGTACCACCTTGCCGCCTTTAACTGGTCTTAACCGACAAGTTCGCTGTCACCATCCGTTGTCGAACGGGGAGATGCTATGAATTCTCATTTCGAAGACTTTATGGTCGTAGAAAAGGTGGTTAAACGCTATCGAGTCGAAGCAGGCTTTTTTTCTCGCTCGACCCAGGAAATCACCGCCGTAAATGGAGTCAGTCTGAGCTGGCGCCAGGGTGAAACCTATGGTTTGGTCGGAGAATCTGGTTCCGGCAAGTCGACCTTAGCCAGACTGATGGGTTTTTTAGAGCAGCCGACCGAAGGTAAGCTCACCGTAGCTTCAGCAGACGCAGATGTTTCGTCACAACGGCCAGCTACACGGTATATTTTTCAAGATCCTGCTTCTTCGATGGATCCACGTTGCACAGCGGCTCAGATTTTGACGTGGGGAGCTCGATACCAAAAAGGGTTTAACGGCCCTCGCGATGCGCTCAACAGAGCTCGCCATTTGATGCAAGAAGTAGGTCTGAACCCGCAAGATCTCGAGAAAAGGCCAGGAGAATTTTCGGGCGGTCAACGTCAGCGGCTGGCTTTGGCGCGTGCTTTGATGAGCGAGCCGAAAGCTTTAATCTGTGACGAAATTGTGAGCGCCTTGGATGTCTCGGTTCAGGGACAGATCCTTCGACTCCTCTTGGACCTCAAACAACAGCATGGATTGGGATTGTTTTTCATTTCGCACGATCTAGCCGTGGTCACCTATTTGTCCGATCGCATAGGGGTGATGTACGGTGGTCAACTCCTCGAAGAGGCTCCCGCAGAGGTTTGGACTCGTGGTCCTGTACATCCCTACAGTAAGTTGCTCAAAGACTCTCGTTCTCTGGACCAAGGGGAGGGCTTTGAAGCTGTGAACCCCCAAGGTTGTCCTTTTTCTGGACGGTGTCCTCTCGTGCAACCCAAGTGTCTTACGGAAACACCCCCCTGGAAAAAAATCGGCCCGGATCACCGGGCCGCTTGTCACGAATTATAGAATCTTCTCAAGACGGAAAAAGGCAAAGCTAGGAGCGGATCAGGAAGAACTGAACGTTCCGGTCTTTCCAACGGTTCCCTACGTCCGAGAAGGGAACAATAGGGTTGTCGGCCCCTGCGCCAACCGTACTGATTCGAGAGCCATCAATTCCTAATTGCTCGAGATAGGCCTTGACAGCTTCGGCACGAGCCTTCGAGAGAGGGATTAACTCTCGCTCTTGCTCGATTTTTCCAGCTGCAGGATCATCCCAATGCGTCA
>DAIDJJ010000042.1:0-17376 GCA_027451385.1 Spirochaetales bacterium
TTAACTGCCTAAAGCGTTTGAGTTCGCTTGTGGTATGCAAATGAACCGCCACGGCTTGTGCCCCGGTGAAGATCAAAGCACTTGGCAGGCGGTTGTTACCCAACTGGCGATGGTTGACTTCCTTCCATTCCAACTGGCTATGGGGGGGCTGTTCAAACTGGTTAAGGCTTCGAATCCATTCCCGGGCTTCTTCAAAATGGGCCAAAAGCTCCGCACTGTCCGGCCCTGAGAGAGGAATCCTCCACTGGGCCTTTTCTTCTTCAGCCCGAGCCAGAATTTCCCCTTTGTCCCAAAGACGACGGAGTTTAGTTTCGATTTCGCGGGGTGTTGTCCAAGCCTTCACGGTGCTGCTCAAGACTGGGTTGCCTGGTCGCGCTCTTGTCGGTACGTCTCGATAGAAAGGTTGCGAAGGCGCGAGTCATTCCCTTCTGGGTTTTGCACAAAGCCAACCCCGGCGATATAAGGTTCAATGACATGAATCTTTTGGAGAGGTGTCACGACCAATAACTGTAACCGCAATTTTTGAAAGAGCCTTAACCCATACTGGGTCGATTCATCAGACCCTCTTCCAAAGGCTTCGTCGATGACAACAAACCGAAAACTGCGGGACTTCACTTCATTCCATTCCAACCCAAACTGATAGGCCAGGGCGGCGGCGAGGACGGTATACGCGAGTTTTTCTTTTTGGCCGCCTGATTTTCCACTAGAATCTGAATAGTGTTCGTGCTCTTCACCCGTTTCCCGAAACCGTTCAGAGGCTGAAAAGACAAAGGCTTGGCGGACATCGGTCACTTTTTGTGCCCAGCGTTTGTCAGTATCCGTGCTTCCTTCCCGACCGGATAGTTTTTCGATCAGCTCTTTCACCAAGAGGAATTTTGCTTCGGAGTATTGATCGCCACCTCCGGTCAGCGAGCCCTCGGTACACGAGCGCAGGTCTTGATAAAACTGCCTGACTTCTGCATCGGGTGAGGGGGCCATTTCCAACTGAATAAAGCGGCCAGGATTGTAGTCGATTTGGACAAGACTTTGATTGATCTTCTCGATCTTATCTTTGATACTTTGCCTGTCCCGCGTTAAAACAGACTGAAAATTGGCCACTTCCCGAATGGTATTTTCATTCAAAAGCCGCTTAAACTGTTGTTCATAGCGTGGCAAATCATCTCCGCGAAGCTGGGTTAAAAGTTGGTCCCAAACCCCGAGCGCGGCCATGCTGGCGTCCAATTCCCGAGTTTCACTGGGCCAGTTTTCGCGAAAATGGGTCATAGCTTTAACAATTTTCTCGACAAGCCGGTCCATCACCTTTTTCTCATTGTCAATTTTTTGCTGAAGTTCACCACGGACTTCACTCTCGCGGTTTTCACAGCCTTCCACGGTGAGTTTGCTCCCTCGAAGAACTAAAGAGAGGTAACCCTCCAAAGTCGTCTGAAGTTCAGAATCCCACGTTCGACCGCTGACGAGAGCCTGGCTTTCCTGGATTTGTCGCTCGGTCAGGGCGAGTTTTTCTTCGACGCGACCCAGTTCGCTTTGGAGAGTTTCTAGAGTCTTTTCAACCGATTGAATTTCTGTTTCTGTCTCTTCAAGCTGACGACGTAAGGTCTTGAGCACTTCAGAAGCTTGTTCTAACTCGGCGATTTCGTCGGCGATTCTTTGGGCTTCGCGGGTAGAGTGACGCCAATCGAGTTCTGTCCAATCTTGAAATTGTCCTGCAAGGGCGAGGTCGCGAAGTTGCTCTTGAAGCTTTGAGAGTTGGGCCATGAGCTGGGCGAGCTGGTTCCCAGCTTCTGCGGCCTGGTTCTCAAGGCGGGTCTTTTGTTGCTCCAGGTAAAGGATTTTTTGAGCATTGGTCCAACCGAGAATCCACCGGGAGCGGTCCTCAACGCGAAACCGGTCATCTTTTTCATGGCGTTCGCCGGCACCCTTGATTTGCCCGGCAAGGGTTAGGGCCAGCCTCTCCCTGCGAAAATCTTCAAGGCGTGGTGTACAAGCCAAATCAAAGCGGCGTGCTAATTCTGCCTCAAGCCATAAGCCAAAGGGCGTCCCTGGTTTAATTTGGAGCTTTCGCACCAAAGAGAGGGGATGCAACTCATCTTTGACCGAGAGTGCGGTATCTCGGACGCGAAAATACACAAGCTTTTGTCCAAGTTGAGTTTGATCAACCCAGGCCGCGACCTCATCATAGTGCGCTTCGGGGACCAAAAGAGATAACGCAAAACTCCGCAAGACTCGTTCGATAGCTCCCGTCCAGGATTTTTGGTCATCGCGCACTTCCAAAAGTTCGCCAATAAAGGGCAAAGTTTCAGGGGTCAATTTGAGATCGCGGCACAAACGTTGACGCAGTTCAATCTGAGATTCGGGGAGGTTCGAAGGGCGTTTTCTAAGGCCTTCCAGTTCGCGGTTGAGTTCGGTTAATTCGGTTTTAAGTTGGTGGAAGGTCAGTTCGTGGCCAGAGCGTTGTTCTTGCAGAGCGGTTTCTTGAGAGCGATAAGTCTGTTCTAGGGTTTCAAGTTGAGCGGCTAGTTCACCAAACTCTTCAGGGGTTTGGGGCGAGGTCAGTTGAAATCCCGTCAAAAGCGTTTCTAGTCGACGGGCTTTGCTTTGCCGCTTATCCGCTTCGGACTCCTGCGCTTTTTTTTGCAAGCGAAGAGTTTCAAGTCGATCTGCTCCATTTTGACTCATCGCTTGTTTGATCTCATCGCGACGGGACCCCAGTTCCCCACGAGTTTCTTTGGTGGCGTCGCGGCGCTGAATAAGGCGGTGTTGCTCTGTGGTTAAACTCTTGAGACGGGCCTCAAGTAAGTGAACTTTATGACCAGCGAACCATGATCGAAGGGATTCACGGGCAAAAAGGAGTTTTTCTACCTGGGCTTGCCGAGCTTGGTACTGTTGACCTTCACTGACGAGGGGGGCCAGAGTCGCAATTTGTTCCTTGGCCTTTAAAACGGCTTGGTGGGCTTGGTTCAAGTCAGCAAAGTGCCCAATCAAGGCTTCGATGCGCGGCTGAGGGTCGAAAGGCTCTAGCATGTGGGTTCGGACAAAGTCCGTAAGGTTGCCTACCGATTTCATCGAGATCGTTTGGTTCAAGAGGTCTAAGGCTTGATCGTTTTCAATGCCAAAGCGGCGTCGAAAACTGGCCGCGTAGGGGGCGTAGCTGTCAAAGATTTCTACCCCGGTGGTGGTTCGAAGACGCTTTCGTAAGTCTGCTACATCCGACCCAAAATTCGAAAAATCTTTGGCAATGCTCAGTGGTGAATCCGCGACCACATAAAGTCGAGCCGGGGGGGCTTGAAGGTCTTTGATCCAATAGACCTGGGCCAAGGTCAGGTCTAAACCAAAACCTTCGTTATGAAAGCGGCCTAAAAGAACGGTGAAGTGCTCAGAGGTTCGTAAGGCCACTGCTTTGGTTCCCAAACCTTCTTCATTGCGTTCAGATTTATAGTGTCCTAGAATGTAGCTTTTTAAACTGCGCTCCCGGGCTTCAGCACCAGCAGCCTTGTTGAACGTAATCTTTTGAGGAGGAACCAACAGCGTCGTTAGGGCGTCTACCAGCGTGGACTTACCCGAGCCAATATCACCTGTCAGAAGTGTATTTTCGCCCCTGAGTTCCAGATTCCAAATTCGGCGGTGAAAAGTTCCCCAATTGTAAACTTCGAGGGTCTGAAGCCTAAAGCCTGTCTTTTCGTCGGTTTCGGCAAAGTCCAATAGCATATCGCTCATTCTTGTTCTTCCTCAGGTTCCTCAGAATCGAAGCGTAGATAGTCAGCGAGTCGTTGGTCAAACTCCTGCAACCACTGGGCGTCCACAAACAGACCAAGAATGCGTCGAACCTCCCAGGCCGGAGTCCCTGAACCCAACCGCCGCAAAAAACCTAGTTCTTCAGCCTTAGCAACCTGAGCGGCTACTTGATCTCGACGCCGGGCTAAATTCCCCGTATTGGGGAGGTATAGAGCCAGCATCTCTTGGATTTCCTCTAAGGTTAACACTAAACGCAGGTCGCCTCCTCGCGCATCGTGTTCGGCGAGGCGACCCCGCAAAAGAGCCAACAATAAGCTCAGCGGGTAAGATAAACGATGCCGCGTGATCAAGCGAGGAAGTTGAACATCCCCTTCTGGC
Organism: Spirochaetales bacterium; assembly: GCA_027451385.1. Taxonomy (GTDB): domain Bacteria; phylum Spirochaetota; class Spirochaetia; order JABEVK01; family JABEVK01; genus JABEVK01. The sequence continues at coordinate 4,111 of DAIDJJ010000042.1, forward strand.
GTGGGGCGTTGTGCCAGCCAAGCAAAGCCCTCTGCTTCGTCTAGGCGAAGTTCGAGGCCGATCTTTTCCACGTAGTCGCGGATTTGTGCTTGTTGTCGAATTAGGCGATTCCAGAACATTTCGTCATCTTGGCGGCTGATTAAACCTTTCATAAGGGTAATGACGGCCACACTAAACTGTGTTTCAAGCTCTGGGCTTTTTTCTGTGCTCATTTCTGCCTCCGGTAGATCAGGCGATTCAGGTGGGCTGTCCGTTGGCGTCCTAGCTCATCGACCCACGTGGCGGAATCTTGCACATCTTCGTCGACTTCTGTGACCCAGCCTTGTGCGGGCAGGTCCAGGTAAGCGACAAGTTCCGCAAGTCCCTCTTGCAAGGGGAATTGGTCTAAAATTTCCGCGAGAGTGGTTTGAACGTCTTGGTCCAACAGGGTTTGAATTTGCTTGGTTAAACGGGCCCGATCGACCACTCGTAATTGGTAGAGGGCTTCACTTTCGTCCCAAAACCCTTGTTCCAGTTGTTCTTGCAACAAGAGTGTTTTGAGGGGGGGACTATACAACAGCCGTTCCATGGGGAGTCGAAGAGCCGGCGCCGGGGCGTCAAGTTCCATTGTAAAACGGTTGGTGGGGTGATGATCCCGAAGGTTCAAAGCCCGTTGTTCTGTCCCTTTGAGAATTTCCATAATCCGGCGATTCTCTAACCAGACTTGATTGTCTAAAAACCTACGAAGCTGTTGTGACAGGAGGGCGACCGTTCGTTGGGTTTGTTCACCGGCTTCCATCCAAGAATAGTGGATGCGTCGCCCCTTGGGGTCAGGTTCCATGGCTTGGACGGCTCTAAGGTCGTAAACCTTTGCCAATAAGGTGTCTAGTTCTTCTTGCCTTTGCGGGTCCATTAAAAAATCCCAAAAGGCTTGAAAGTTTCGGCCTTGATCGGACTCAGTGATGGCTTCTCGTTGAGTCAGTAACTGACCAACTAGACTGCCTTTGGCACCTTCCCAGCGGGTAATCAGCTCTCGCGCTTGATAATCTAAGCGACGAAAGTTTTCTTCAACCTCTCGGAAGTCTGATAAAAGTTCCCTTGCGGTGGTGGCCGCCAGCTGAAAACGGTCACGCACCGACGTTTCATTCAGAAGGCTGAGTTCCCCTCGTTTGACGGCTTGGATTTCTTTTTCAAGGGCTTGCTTGCGGGCTTCAAGGTCGGCAAGGCGGCGTTGGGGGTCGGTTTCTGTTCCTTCCACGACCTGACGCAACAATTCAAAAACACTTAGAACACGGGATTCTGTCCCGACAAACGAACGCTCGAATAAAGATTCTAACCAAAGAAGAACTTTTTCGGTGGCCGGGGTGAGGTCATACACCGGGTCTTGTGCCCCCGGAGGGTAAAACTTGCGCAGCCAGCCTTTGTCTTCTTCGCACCATTCATCTAAATAAAACCCAGCGTTCCTGGGAAAGGCTTCGCCCCCGTGGATTTCGCGCAAACGGTACAGTTCATCCTCAAGTCGACCATTGAGTTCTGCCACCCCTACAGTCCTTTGGCCGCCTTGAATAAAAACGCGATGAAAAAACGACGCAACAAGAGGGGCGTGATCACTGCGTAAAAGTTTCCAAGCCGGGTGCAGTCTCTTCAGGCTATCGAGGGTTTCGTAATCCAGGGCCATTGCTGTATCTTACCTGGTTCTTTACGCCGAGACTAGACAAAATTGTCCCTAGTGCCTTGAAACTTCTTGACCTTTCTTGGAATTGAAATAATAATGTCTACCATGGTAGTTAATACAACGGCTTTAGTAGAACAGTTTAGCCTTTTGGGGATTTCTGAGTACGAAGCCCGAGTCTATACTTCTCTTTTAGAACACCCGGGCTCGACCGCTTACGAAGCCGCGAAAGCTGCCTCGGTGCCGACCAGCAAGGTGTATGGGGTTCTGGACCGCTTAGAAGCCCGCGGCATGGTTCGCTGGGACGAAAGAACTTCAAGAAAACTCTATTGGCCTCAGCCCGCCAGCGAGTTTGTCGAGGCCACCCGTGGCCGTTTGCGCTCAACCCTGGACTCGTTAAAAGCTGATCTTGAGAATATGGGGCCCCCCACCGATTCGGTCACCGTCTGGCCCTTAACCAGTGAAGTTGACCTGAAAGACAAGGCACTGCGTCTGGTGACCGAAGCCCAAAAGTTCCTTTTCATTTCTGGTTGGAATCAAGAGCTCAAAGACTTGACGGAAGCCGTCTTTAAAGCACGCCGCCAAGGTCTCCATACCGCCGTAGTTCACTTTGGTCCCGGCAGTTTGCCGTTTGAGGGGGTGTATCATCATCCCCTCGAACAAACCCTGTATCAAGAACGCGGGGGGCGTGGGCTCACGATGGCTATTGATGGGCAAGTAGCGCTCATGGCGACGATCCGCGATGAGGTGGTCGTCGAAGGGGCGTGGAGCCGCAACCATGCTTTCGTCACCTTGGCCGAAGACTACATCAAGCACGACATCTATTTGATGAAAATTGTTGAGAGGTTTAGCGCGGACCTTCAGCGCAAGTTTGGTTCGAACTACGAAAAGCTTAGAGAAGTTTGGTACGATCAGGAGGTCGAAAAATGACACAACCGGTGATATGGCTGGATGGAGCTTGGAAGACAAAAGAAACAGCAACAATTTCTGTGTACGACCACGGGCTCTTGTATGGAGACGGAATCTTTGAAGGCTTACGAATTTACGCGGGCCGAGTTTTCCGTTTGGAAGACCACCTCAAGCGGCTTTACAATAGTGCACAGTACCTACGAATCGCTATGCCGCTCAAGTCAGAAGAGTTGGCTGATTGGGTCCAGCAAGCCGTGGCGCGCTGGGGGCAACAAACGGGGTACATTCGCCTCCTTGTGACGCGTGGAGTCGGGGCCCTTGGACTTGACCCGCAAAAGTGCGAAAAACCAGCGGTCATCATCATTGTCGATGAAATTCAGCTTTACCCGCCCGAAATGTATCAAACGGGAATACCCATCATCACGGCGAGTGTTCGCCGAACACCTCGCTCAAGCTCCGAAGCGCGGGTCAAATCGCTGAACTACCTCAACAACATTCTGGCCAAGATGGAAGCCCGCGAGGCTGGCTGTCTCGAAGCCCTGATGTTGAATACCGAAGGACTCGTCGCCGAATGTACCGCCGATAATATCTTTCTGGTACATCAGAACAAGCTTTTCACTCCGGCTGCGGTTCATGGGGCCCTTGAGGGGATAACTCGCAAGGTAGTCTTAGAATGCGCCGAGGCCTTGGCGATCCCTTACGAAGAAGCGGCCCTAGCCCCGTATGATGTGTATACCGCCGAGGAAGTATTTATGACGGGGAGCGGTGCCGAAATCATGCCGATTACCAAAGTGGACGGACGCACCATTGGCAACGGCAAGCCAGGCCCTGTTACCGAACAGCTGAAGGCGGCCTTCCATGAAGTCACAATCCAAGATTAGGTCAAATTCTTGGAGCCGCCTCGATAACGCCGGGAAGCTTTTCCCGTCAATCACTTCGGCAAGAACGACGACGTTCTTTCGTGTTGCGGTCCTTTTTAAGGAACCCTTAGACGAAGATCGGCTTAGAAACGCCGTGGCTCTTACCATGCCACGGTTTCCTGCCTTTCGAGTACGCTTGGTGCGGGGGGCTTTTTGGTATTCCCTTGTCCCTTACGAGGTTTTACCTCCTTTGGTACCTGAAACCGAGTATCCTTGTATGCCCCTCAAGAAACTTTGGAAGACTCCCCACTTATTTCGAATACGCTGGTGGAACCGACGTTTGGCGGTCGAGTTCAGTCATACTCTAACAGATGGCACAGGAGCCTTGACCTTTTTAACAGCGTTGTTGCGTGAGTATGTGGGTGTGGCTCCTGATCCTGCATTTGCGGACGAGGGGCAAAATGAGGATGCTTTTCAACAACTTCAAACTCCCGGTTACCCTCGGTCCGAGGCTTGGTCGCGGGCGGCTCACCTTCCTTTTGATTTATTTCCGGTAGGACAATACATCGTCGTGACCGGCCAGTCTCCGCTTGATCCGTGCAAGGAAGTCGCTCGCCAGTATGGCCTCACGATCACCGAGTTTATGACTGCCCTACTTTTGGCCGCCTTGCAGGAGGTATTTCAAAAACTTGTGCAACAAAAGCTCTGTGAAGTGCGGCCCCTCCGTTTGGTGATACCCATCAACTTACGAAAAGTCTTTCCTTCACACACGTTGCGAAACTTCTTTGCGGTGTTCCCTGTCGAGATTGACCCCCGCTTAGGAACGTATAGTTTTGAGGAAATTTGTCGAAAAGTTCAGGCCACTTTTCAAATCGAGACAGACTCTCGTTTGATCAAAAAACAAATAGCCCGTAACTTGCGCGGGGAGTGGCATCCGTTGGCTCGAGTGGCTCCATTGCCCCTCAAAAATCTGTATCTCAACCGTGCCTTTGTTGCCTACGAAAAACAATACACGATGAGTTTGTCAAACTTAGGCAGCGTTGTGTTGCCGCAAGAAGTCTTAGACCAACTTGAGGCGGCAGAATTTGTTCCACCCCCGAATCCGCATACCAAAGAACATTGTGGCATTGTAAGTTGTGGTAAGGCCTTAACGATTACCTTTGCCCGTCAAATCGCATCCCCGTTGGTCGAACGAGAATTTTTTCAACACCTTCGTGCTCTAGGAATTCCTGTTCGTGTGTGGTCCAATTTACCCGAGGAGGCTTAAGGATGTCGTATTGTTCACGTTGTGGTGTCGAAATTGTCCCTTGGCGGCCCTTCTGTCCCTTATGCTCTGCTCCCATCCCTAATTGGGATCATGCCGAGCCACCTGCTTACCCTCACGAATCTCAAGATCAAAACCAAACGTTTCTTTCTCGGCACCCTAGGTTAAAAGCTTATGTGGTCTTGACGGTAGTTCTGGCTACCGTCGTGTTGATCGTTGCAGGGATCAACCAAGCTATTGTGGGTCGCCTAACCTGGAGTGTGCTACCCATAGTCACGGTTGCTTTTTTTGACCTTGCCATGAGTTCGCTTCTTTTAAAAAAGTGGTTGTCGTATAGCCTTTTGTGCGTGACCAGTATGCTCTACTTGGCCGTACTCAACGCGCTGACCGCGACGAATTTAACCTATTCCCTGACATGGTTTTGGCCTTTGGGCTTACCTTTGACTGTTTTGGCTTGGCTTGTCGGGACCGCGAGTTATTTTATTTTTCGACGTCCCGGCTTTCGAGGATGGGATATCCCAGGCTTCAGTTTGCTCCTGGCCGCGTTGTTTTGTTGCGGGCTGGATGCTTTAGTCACACACCTGTTAAAAGGAAGTTGGGGTTTGGGGTGGTCCTTGGTGGTGAGCTTGGCGGTAATTCCCCTGGCGTTGTTCTTTCTCTTTTTACACTTTGTCTTGCACAAGCGAATACTGTGGGAACAAATTCTCCATCTGTAAGGTGTTAAGAAATATCTAACAATTTAATAACCGAAACCTAGCGGGGAAGACTAAGACTTGAGATTAAGGAGTCCCTCCATGGAAAATCCCAAGGCTAATGAAGCCCACATACCCACCAACGAATCTGTAAACTTGCTCCATGTCTTTCAACGCACCCTGAATCCTCCAGCCCCAACGGTCTCTAGTATCGTCAAACTTGCGACTCAATTTTATTACGTCCAAGATACGATTTCTCTGAAAGAACTGATGGATGGACTGAAACATCATCCGGATATTTGGGCTTTGGGTGTTGTCGATGAGGCTCATCATGGAGTGGGTATTGTCGTGATCAATCAGTTACAAGCCAAAATGAGTGCGGCCTTTGCCCATGAGATTTTAGGTCGTAGATTGGTCAAAGAAGTTATGATTTCGGCCCGAACCTTTGATTGGGATAAGCATATCCTCACCGTTGCCGATCAAATTGAATCTGAAGTCGATACCTCCGGCAACAATTATTACCTTCTTCAAAATGACAAAGGCCAATTTGCGGGAATATTTTCATCAAAAGATCTGTTGGTCGAAATGTTTCGCAATTATCAACGGGATTTGAAAACCTCGATCAACATTCAAAATGGGTTAATTCCCGAAGAGAGCAGTCTGCAAAGCGATAAAGTGGAAATCTATAGTTGGTGTAAAATGGCTAAAGGTATTGGGGGCGATTTCTACGCGATCAAAAAAAGTGGAAATGGTCACTGGGTGTTCATGCTTTGCGATGTTTCGGGTAAAGGGGTCGCTGCGGGACTGGTTACAACGGCTTTAGCGGGAATGTTTTCGCATTACGATCAAAAGTCTGGATTAAAACAATTTATCCGCGAAATCAACGATTTTATGCTTCATGCTTTTAAAATGGAAAAGTATTTGACCGGTGTTTTTATGGAGTATTTCGAAGAGGATCGGCGTTTTGTTCTTTATGATATGGGACATGGCCATGTTCGTCTGCTTCGAAAGAATAAAGTCCACACCATGAGTTCTGAAAACCCATTTTTAGGCTTTGTTCCCGATCTTCAACCCACGGCCAAAAAAGGCACCTTACATCCGGGAGACTTAATTGTGGCGTTTTCAGATGGGTTGATCGAACAAGCTAATACTACACGTCAAGAGTTTGGCACCCAACGATTCGATAAGCTCATCGTCGAACATGCCAACGAAAAACTTAAAAAGCTGGTAAGCCTAACGCATGAAGCCGTTAAAGAATTTCGCGGAGACCAGCCCCGTGGGGATGATATGACGATGATGGCTCTACGAGTACTGGAATAAACCGAAAGGATTGGTAAGCCAGGTACGAATGAGATGTTTTGGAAACCTCAAACGCAGCAAGGTGGGCTACAAGACAGACCTAAGTCATAATAAATCTGAGCGCTCATTCTTTAAATATTTTTTGATGACTTTTCCCAGGACTTTTTCCTTTTTTCGCCGCTCGGCTTTTGTCGCGGTAGTGTAAGCATTTTCTTTTTTTAGCTTGAGATAGTTCGCATACTGGTGAGGATCCAATTCCTTTTTCTCCAACGCTTCTAAAACAGCGCAACCGGCTTCTTGGATATGTTGGCAATTGGTGAAACGACAATGACGGGCCAGGGATTCGATAGCCTCAAAGGTTTTCGCGATCCCCGCGTCATTTTCGATTACCCCCACTTCACGTAGACCTGGGGTATCGACCAGGATGGCTCCTGAGGTCAAAAAGTACATTCCTCGAGACGAAGTTGTGTGCTTTCCTTTTTGGGTAAGCAGACTAAGTTCACCAGTTTTGATGATTTGGTGTTCTAGCAAGCAATTGAGTAAGGTCGATTTTCCCACCCCCGAGGAACCCAACAAGCAATATGTTTTTCCACTTTGAAATTCGGCCTTCAGAAGATCCAAGCCCTGACCTGTTTTGTTACTGATAAAGAATGTCCGAGTGGTTTTTAGTCGATTTTCAAGACTGGTCTGGATAGATTGCAAGGTTGTTTCTGGAAAAAGATCGATCTTGGTGATCACCGTTAGAGGCTGAACTCCAGATTCCTCGCAAAGGATCAAATACCTCTCCAGGCGGTTCAGATTAAAGTCTCGGTCGGCGGCTTGAACTAAAAGAGCATAATCGACGTTGGCCGCGATGAGTTGCGTGTCCAGCTGATCCACTGCCCTTCTTTTGATTAGGGAGTAGCGGGTGAGTATACGGTGAATCACGGCAAACTGATTGTCGTATAAACTTAAAAGCACCCAATCGCCCACGCAGGGCAAGTCTTCACGGGCTTGAGCTTTAAAACGGAGATTACCCGTAATTTCGGCCCGATATTCGCCCTGAGTCGTTAAAACCTGGTAGTTCTCTTTCTGCTCGGATGTTACACGACCTAAAGCAAAGCCCTCTGGGTTTTGCTCGTTCAACGCTTTTTCTATTTGTTGATTAAAGCCTATTTGTTCCATCATCACGAGTACCCAACTTAAATTTTCTAACCCAATTTTACTTTTTTAAGTTGAGAAGTTCCTTCACCCTGTCCCCCCCTTGCGCAAGAAACTTTCTTGCCCCCGAAACACTGAATGGAATGAGTCCATAGTGAATGGGGATCGTGAGGCCAGCGACCATAGCCTTTTGGGCTTCAAGGGCCTCCTTCCAATTCATGGTGGCAAGACCGCCTACTGGCAAGAAGGCAATGTCGGCCTCAAGACCACGCATCTCGGGGACAAAATCGGTGTCGCCAGCGTGGTAGATTTTGAGTCCGTTGGGTAGGGTGATAAGGTAACCCACAAAGCCGTCTTTTCGGGGGTGCATGGGTTTCTTCAAATTGTAGGCAGGAATGGCTGTCACGGTTAAAGACCCAATCGTTTTGGTTTCACCGGGTTCAATCCCTTCGGTTGAAAGACCTTTGTCCTGATGGTTTCGTCTCATTGACTCGGGAACAATGACGTGAGTTGTTGGTTTGAGCAGTTCTTGAACAACATCAGGGTTAAAATGGTCCCCATGATTGTGGGTGACGAAAAGAAAGTCGGCTTTTGGAGTACGAGGATTTTTTTTAAAGACGTCAATATAAATCGCGAATTCGTCCAAAATACGAATTGCTGACTGACCCAGTCGAACCACATGGTTGTCGATCCAGCCTGGTAAATCCCTATTGATCTGTTTGTTTTCCATACGAACCCCTTTTATGATTGTGGAGAGCTTTGTCAAAAATCGTCAAGATGAAGACCAGAACACTCGCACCCAAGAAGGTCCAAGCCAAGAGAGAGAGTCCATGATTGTTGACCGACTTGCTGAAAATTATCCCGGTAAGTGCAGACGAACCAATCGAACCTAGGTAAGCAAATGTTCTGAAAAGACCTGCGGCAGTACCCATGTCGTGGGCGGGGGCTTGCGAGTAAAGGGCTGTTTGATTGGCTACAGAGAAAAGGCCCATGACAATCCCAAAAGCGAGCATGACGATGACGATGGTGAACACTGGCGTTTGCGAATTGAAAGTCAGTAAACTGATAGACCCGACAACGAGGGCCACCGATGTGACAAGTAGGGGGCCACGTACAAGGTTTCTTTTCGAAACTGGAAAAGAGACGAAAGGTGCGACTAAGGTCATCGGCAAAAGGAGAAACCCCGCTTGTTCAGGTGAAAAACCCCGAGCGGGTTCAAGCCATTGACTGACACCGTACATGACCCCATACATGATCAGACCGGTCAGCGCGACACGAGCATAGGTTCGACTCAACGCACCATTTCGAAACAAAAGACGAAGATCAATGAAAGGTGTCTGGACTTTGAGTTCCCAAAAGATAAAAGCCATGCCAGTGACCACCACAAGAGACAACAAGATCCAATTGGTTCGAGGTAGGCTTAACAGAAAAGAGAGAAGGGAAGTGATGGAACCCGCGAAAAGTACCATGCCCCCCAAGTCGAGTTGGGTAAAAATCTTACTTGCACCTTTGAAACGTCGAGTTCCCTTATCGTTAGGGAGTCCCCAAAAACCAAAAAGAAAGGTGAGAAGGGCTATGGGAATATTGGCGAAGAACGTCATCCGCCATCCCGCTGTGCCTACTAAAAAGCCTCCAAGAGGTAACCCCAGTGCTGCAATGGCCATACCCGCAACAGCTAGGCCACCAAGAATTCCACCGGGAATTTCCTTTAGTCCTGCCTCTGCTGCTCGACGGCGTACAAGTATCATGGCAGAAGGATAAGCTGTGGAAGATCCTAACCCTACGAGAACTCGCGCCACGATGAGCTGGGCTAGATTTTGGCCAAATCCCCCCACCAGACCCGCGATAAAAACGCAGAGCGTTCCCACTAAAAAAACGAGGCGAGGCCCCAAGACTTCGGAAAGTTTACCTGCAGCAGGTTGAGCTACCGAACTGGTGAGGTAGACTGCTGCGACCAGGGCGGCTACCTGACCAACGGGGACTCGTAGCGATAGAGAGATGGGAACCAGCGCCGTCGCAATTAAGGAGCTGTTGATGGGGTTCAAGGTACTTCCCAGGTAAAGGGGAAGGGTGAACTTCCAAGAAAAAGGCGTATTTTTTGTCAACTCCACTAGTTCACCTCTTCCAAGTCTTCCAAGCTCGACAATTTTTCTAAAACTTTGATCGCGAGTTCTACGTCTTTTAGACTCTTGGGCCCAAACCAATGCTCGATTCGTCGGCCCAACCATTTGGTATGGGGAGTCAAATAGTTCGTTAAGGCATGTTTTCCCGAAGCTGTTAGTCCAATGGGGGCTTTTCGCTCGTCGTTTGGATCTCGTCTTGTTTCGACAAGGCCTTCTTTTTTGAGTTCTGCAAGCGACTGTGCGATGGCCTGCTGACTGACGTGTTCGCTTTTTGCCAACGAAGCCGCTGTGGTCTCACCTTCTTCTTCTATACGTCGAAGCAGGAGAGCCTGTGAGGCGGAAAATTGAGACTCTGAATGGCGATTCTTTGAGGGTTTGGAATGTCGAAAACGTGCTACCGCGATTAAAATTCTTGCGGCTAGGTCCTGGGGTGTATCCCCCGAGAAGGAGTTGCTCATGGGACTAAGTTATTCAAGACTTTTTAAAAAGACAAGTAACTTGTTCAATATTATTTAGTAAAAATAAGTCTCTTAGAGGAATTAACAAAGAGATGAGGTTAGAAGTCAATCCATTCGCTACTGAACAGGCGGGTCAGCCGAAGACCCGCCGTGAGTTCACCCGAGCTTGCCCAGCCACCTTGAGCTTCCAGCCGCCTAGTCAAAGCTTGAGCGCGGCTATGACTAGCGTCGCCACACGAAAGAATGTTCATCCACATTCCGTTTCCTGCTAAAACTGCCAGTCCTTTTTGAACGTCACCACCTTTCATGTCCCAAGATTCTTTCCAAATCAGACGCTTGTCGAAATAAACTTCAGAAAGGTTTTTTACCTGCAAAAATTGACCGGATTCCCCCGAAGCCAATCGCCCAAGCGTCCACCAATCAAGGATGAGAGCGTCACAGCCGCTTTCGAGTTCGATACGAAGGTTTTGTTCAAGGAAAGCTCCTGCACAAGGCACAAAAGCCTTAGACAAGTAATCAAGGCGGCAACCTTTGCCCACAAAAACAGATTGTTCCAATTTTGTAGGACGACCAGCTACGTCGGCATGAACTAACGTGCACGAAGGAGGTTTCCAGGTAACCTGGGCACCGTTACAAACCTTAACTGACTGAGTCCAGGAATCTCCACCACGTAGCCCGCCACCCAAGTCGGTAGGAACCACCAATAGCCCGTCAATTTGGGGGATGACGTTGGCAAAGGCTGGGCTTTCGTGGCTCACCTTCCAAGCTTTACCTTTTGCCTCAAACTCGAGGACACCTGTGAAGGTTTGCCCGGTCATACGGTTTTAAATCGTCTCATGCGTTCTCCCTCCATGGGGTGTTCGTGGTGATGTCCACCAGGACCATGATGGTGGTCTTCTAAAATCGCTGACTTTAAAGTGGGTTGCTTGGCCCACAAGGGCACCACGGTGCGTTCTCCTTCTGTCAACTTGTCCTGTACCCACGAAACAACTGACTCTAAACCCTCTGAGGAGCGGAGATTCGTAAAGAAAAAAGGTAAGGGACCTCGGGCGGCTTCTAAGTCACCTCGCATCCGATTCAAGTCGGCACCGACATAAGGGGCCAAGTCCATTTTATTGACGACGAGTAAGTCAGAGCGGCCTATTCCAAGACCCCCCTTGCGGGGGATGTCATCTCCCTGAGCGACATCAATGACATAGATTTGATAGTCCACCAGATCAGGACTAAAGGTAGCCGAAAGATTATCCCCACCCGATTCGATCAAGGCCAAACGGGCGTCTGGGTACGTTCGTACCAACAATTCTAAAGCGTCGCGATTCAGAGATATATCGTCACGGATTGCCGCATGTGGACAGCCTCCCGTTTCTACCCCCATGATTCTTCCCGCAGCCAAAGCCTTTCGTTCCGTCAAGAATTGTGCATCTTCTCGCGTGTAAATATCATTCGTAATGACGACAAGCGAGGTGACATCTCGTAACGCCTCGCAGAGCCTCAGTACAAGATGACTTTTCCCGGCACCTACTGGACCACCGATTCCAATTCTTACCAAGTTTTCCATAGCTTCCTTCCTTTCTTTGTTCTACTGCTATTAACAGCCATTACCAAACCCCAAAGTCCCAGTAATACGGCCACCAGGATAAAGCCGAAATTAGAGAGGTCAATTCTACTGACCCAAGTCAAGATCTGTGACTTTAAGCCTAAGGACGTCGTCAAAAGCTGAACAATTTCGACAGTCCCAATTCCTAAGGCCGCAAGGACTGAAATTCCTGTCACCGTTAAATTGTAGGGTCTTCGTTTGACTGGTGCTTCTAAAGCCCACCCGTAAGCCTTTGTCATGGCCACTCCGTCGGCGGTATCCATGAGACTCATGCCCGCCGTAAATGCGAGAGGGAGAGCCAGAATACCTGTCCAGGGTAAGGTCGAAGACGTGCTGGCCGAAAGGGCTAAAAGAGCTACTTCCGAAGCCGTATCGAAGCCCAGACCAAACAACAGTCCCACGGGATAGAGCTGTGAGCTTTTATCGACTCGTTTTAGCAGTGGGGTCAGCCATTTTGCAAAGAAGCCCTTGGGACTTTTGTCTAAATGGGGCGAGTTTTTTGACTGGCTGGCAATTTGTAGCCAAAGAACCAGGTTGATTACCCCAATCACTAAAAGAAACACGCCCGAGATCGTCGAGCCGATCAAACCTCCCAGTTTTTGCCAAGAGGGAATCAGCCCCTTGACCCAACCGGCCGCCACTGCCAGTCCAACTGATAAAGTTAAAACGACTGTAGAATGCCCCATCGAAAAGTAGAAACCGCTACCCTGAGCAGACTGCCGAAGGGGAGAAAGTCTTCGCACCGTATTGTCGATGGCCGCAATGTGATCTGGATCAAACGCATGCCGTAAGCCAAACGAATAGGCTAAAAGCATCAGACCGGGAAGTTCGGGTTGTCCTGTAGAAGCCAGCATCGCCACTAACGCCAAAATATGTACGCCGATAACGATAAGAAAATAAGCTCCACCAAAACGTTGAAACCTTGACTGATCTGGTTTCTGCATGAACTTCTCCTTCAAACTGATTAGACCTGTGAGACCAACTCGTTTAACTCGTTGAGTCAGCTTAGCTTCGAAACGAACGACGTTCTAAATTGGCATGCCCAAGTCCTGCCGCATCCGCGATAGGGGTGAGAGATTGCCAAGGGCGGGAAACTTCGGACTCCCAGTCTCGTTTTAACCAACCTTTTCGGCTGAGCTTTCCTAGAATCGCAAAGGCCTCATCTTGGCCAAGAGGAATCAGGCGGATTCCCACTTGAATGGATTGCCTCCAGTAGGCAAAGGTTAAAGCCTCCATCCACGGCTTTAGCTCAAGGTCCAACCACCGTCCAATC
>DAIDJJ010000043.1:0-17222 GCA_027451385.1 Spirochaetales bacterium
GTTGATCCAGGACTAAGAGCCTTTCCCCACCATTTTCTGGTGAAGAAAGGAAAAACAAGAGTCCCGCCCTCGAAAGTCCTAAAAACTGCAAAGGGCGATCCCCGAGGAGGACTTCTTTTCCCGGGCGTGAAGGCTCGCGCGCTATGATGGGCAGGGCAAAGCCATCTAAAAAGGCCGACCTCTGCGGATCAAACGACAAAATTCGGCTTTGAATTAAACTGATACCAGACTCTGTTTTGGTGGTGGGGTCCTGATTTCGTCGAAAATAATCTACTTGCAACCATAACCGAGCCTGAGTAGGGTCAGCTCTGACACTTTCGGCGTCTGCAAAACTTCCCGCTGGTTCACCAGCCAGTTTGGGGAGACCTTCCCAAGGAATGACAGCCTTGGCTTTGAGCGTACCATCCGGCAAAAACCACCAAGCCGCCCACCCTGCACCAGTTCGGCACAGTACCGTCAGGACATCTGAAGTAGAAACCGAAAGTTTATCGATGGGAGGAAAAGGGGTGCCGCCGACCCCTTCTTGTCCTAAAAAGTCCTGAATTTTACCGTCTTGATTAAATCTGAGAATAACGCTGGAGAGCCGAGTTTTTAAAGTGGCATCAAAGGTGATGCGTTCATCAGGTACGGTATCTTCGACGTAGAGCCGATCGTGAGAATCGGCCGCGATTTCTCCCACGGTTCGAAAGGGATAGGGAAAGGCCCGACGGTTTTGCACCTGATCAACACCACCTTTACCCATCTGCACAGGAACGGGATTGTCGAGAGGATTATAAAAAAGAGTAACTAGTCCGCCGTAACTCGTAAACTCCATGACTTTACGAGCATTGCCATTAGCGACTAGAAACAAACCATGGTAGTAAAAAAAGCGGTTTTTTTCAGGGGTGGGAAGTCCGTTTCTTAGCATCAAATCCATCTGGTCTTCCAAGGTCCCCAACTGCAGATGAAAAAGATCTTGTCGGGGCATCAACTCGGGAGGCCCTTGATGGCACGACGCTAAAAGGCCCGCCAAAAGGGCAAGACCTGCCAGTAAGGAATAATGACGGCAAGACATAAGGCGAGAATACACGAGGTCCAAGGTGTCAATCAAGTCTATCGGTTGACCGCAGAGGGCATCTCCCGTAAGATAAGGCATGGCCATGAATATCCTGAATTTGATTTTCGGTTCGAAATCTGAACGCGACATAAAACGTCTTCTTCCCTTGATCCATGCCATCAACGCAAAAGAATCATGGGCATTGAGTCTTCCAGCTGAGGATTTTCCCCGGCTCACACAAACCTTTCGCGAACGACTGACCCAAGGGGAAACCTTGGATGACCTCATCCCCGAAGCCTTTGCGTTGGTTCGTGAAGCGGCTCGGCGAACCTTGGGGGAGCGGCCTTATGATGTTCAGCTTTTAGGCGCTTTAGCTTTGCATAACGGTTCCATCATGGAAATGAAAACCGGTGAAGGCAAGACACTGTCTTCAGTTTCTGCCGCATATCTGAATTCCTTGACGGGTTTAGGGGTCCACATGGTCACCGTCAACGACTATTTGGCCGAACGAGACGCCAAATGGATGAAACCGGTTTATGACTATTTAGGGGTATCGGTAGGTTTCGTATTATCCTCGATGGACCCCGAAGCTCGTCAGCCCCAATACACAGCGGACATTACCTACGCCACCAATAACGAATTAGGTTTTGATTACCTTCGCGACAATATGCGTTGGGAAATGGGTCGCAAGGTACAACGCGGTCATGCGTATGCCATCATCGACGAAATTGACTCGATTCTGATTGATGAAAGCCGAACGCCGTTGATTATTTCCGGTCCTGTCGAAGACGATACGGCGAAGCATTTTCAGGAAGTCGACCCTCTGGTCTCCTTTTTGAAAGAATGTGAAAAAGACCCCAAAACCAACGAATATCCCGACGAAGCGGCTTTACTGAAAGGGGATTACAAGCTTGATGAAAAAGGTAAACGCATTATGTTTACCGATGAAGGGATGAATCATATCGAAGCCCTTCTCCAGCAAAACAAATTGATTCAAGGAAGTCTTTTTGTGGGAGAAAACTTCGAGTTTATTCACTACTTTACCCAGGCCATGCGGGCGCACAAACTTTTTCTTAAAGACGTCGATTACGTCGTCCAAGACGGAAAAGTAGAAATTGTGGATGAATTCACAGGCCGCGTTCTTCATGGACGGCGTTACTCTGAAGGCCTGCACCAGGCCATTGAAGCCAAAGAACGCATCCGGGTGGCTGATCATAATAAAACTGTGGCGACAATTACCTTTCAGAATTATTTCCGCCTGTATAAAAAATTGTCGGGTATGACGGGTACTGCAGATACAGAAGCCAAAGAATTCACCAAAATCTATAACTTAGACGTGATGGTTGTTCCTACCAACCGGCCTGTAGCCCGAATCGACGAAGATGACATCATCTATTTTAATGAAGATTTTAAATTTCAAGCTATTGGTGAAGAAATCATTGAAGCTCATGCCAAAGGTCAGCCCGTTTTGGTGGGAACGGTTTCGATTGAAAAATCCGAGAAACTGTCAAATTATCTGGTTCGCAAAGGGGTCAAACACGAAGTTCTGAATGCCAAGAACCATGCTCGGGAAGCCTTAATCATTGCAGAAGCAGGGGCTGTGGGCTCGGTTACCATTGCCACAAACATGGCAGGCCGTGGTACGGATATTAAGTTAGGCGGTAACCCGGAGTTCCGGGCCCGTCGGAAAGTCGGTTCAGACGTTGACCATGAGACTTGGATGAAAGCCCTTGCCGAAGAAACAGAAACCTGGAGAAACGAGTATAACCGCGTGAAAGAACTCGGGGGCCTTTTAGTCATTGGTACGGAACGACATGAGTCCAGGCGAATTGACAACCAGCTTCGGGGACGTTCGGGTCGTCAAGGCGATCCAGGTCGCTCGCTTTTCTTTGTCAGTTTGGATGATACCCTGATGCGTTTATTTGCCAACGATAATGTGCGCTCTATGATGGGAAGGATGGGGATGGCTTCGGGGGAACCGTTGTACCATCCTTGGTTAACAAAGTCTTTAGCCAATGCTCAGAAAAAAGTGGAAGATCGAAACTTCGAAATTCGAAAACATCTTTTGGATTACGATGACGTTCTGTCCAAGCAAAGAGCCTTTATTTATGAACAACGGGATGCCATCCTCACCGATGCCGATCTCAAAGCACGAGTCTTGCTGACTGGTAAAGAAATTGTCGAGAATCGGGTTTCTGCTTGGAGCAAAGCCGATGTCATGGCTGAGTTTTTACCCGATGCCCTTCAAGCCTTCAAAGAGGACTTTTTCTGGGAACCAGACATCGCCTTGGACGACCTGGCCGCCTTATCTCCGGCTCAATTTCGAGATCACATGGTCGCTTACTTAGAAAAGGATTTACTCACCAAGGCGGCAGAAGTCGGAGAAGAGCCTCTCAATTTCTTCATTCGCGCGGAATACCTGCGCAAAATTGACAGCTTATGGCAAGAGCACTTAGATAGCATGGAAGCCTTGCGAGACGCCGTCTATTTGCGGACCTACGCTCAAAAGAACCCCTTGCTGGAGTATAAAGTCGAAGGTTTTCAGATGTTTGATACCTTAATCGACGAAATCAAAGATTCCATTGCCAAAAAACTCTTTAAGATTCGTATTCAAAAAGCCCCGCAAGAGCCTGTGCATAGGGAACGCATTCCCGTTCAAACCGCCCACCTTACGATGGGAAGTTTTGCCAATACAGCTCAGAGAAATGAACGTCGAGAAGCTCAGGGTGACAAAGTCACCGTTACCAGAAATCAACCCAAAGTGGGACGAAACGATCCGTGCCCCTGCGGCAGTGGGAGAAAGTACAAACTATGTCACGGCCGTTAGCCTTTTTAGTTCTGGTTTCCGTCACGATTGCTTCGGCGGCAGCCTTTGATCTCAATCCCGTCCCTCTAGCGGGAACTGTACCCCAACCCACTGTACAGGCTCAGCTTAGCCCCCTTCCGCCGTCCCCCGGCGGTAAGGAGGTGCTTACACTAGAGGTCAAGCTCCCCCCTGGTTATTACCAAGATTCTGATAGCTCCTTTTTAAACGTGACGGTTCTCGACACGTGGCCACAGCCGCACCCTCTTTCTGTAGGACCTTTAAGTACCTCAACACCCAAAACCAGACGCGGGCATCCTAGTTTTGAAGGCATTTTTACGCTTTCTAGAACGGTAGAAGTCCCAGACAGACCGCTTCCTTCACACTGGACGGTGCGTTTCTCTTATCAAATTTGCCAAATTAATGGAGCCTGTCTCCTGCCTTCCCACGTGGACCTTCCGTTAAGTCTAACCCCCCAACCTTCTCTCAGTCAGGGGAATTCTTCTTTGAGGCCTCAGACCACCCCGTTTCCGCTCTGGGCGTGGCTAGCAGCCTTGGGCGCCGCTTTTCTTGGTGGACTCATTTTAAATCTTATGCCCTGTGTTTTTCCTGTTCTTTCTTTGAAAGCTCTGGGAGTTGTCAAGGCTTCAGGAGAAAACCAAGTCTTCCAGCGATTAGCCTCACTCCGCTTTGCTTCAGGTGAAGTGGTATCCTTGCTTCTTTTGGGCCTAGGAACGGCTGTCGTGAAGTTTCTTGGTGGTACCCCCATTTGGGGGGGATTGTTTCAAATTCCAGCTTTTGTTTTGATCTTGATCGCCCTTTTTTGGTTTTTTGCCTTGGGGTTATGGGACATTGGACCACGTTTAGCCCCCTCTTTCCGTTCTGCGCCCGCAACAGACTTTATGAATGGTGCTATCAAAGTCCTAGCGGCGGCGCCTTGTACAGCGCCCTTTCTGGGACCTGCCCTCGGGTTTGCCTTTGCCTTCCCTGCCTGGGCGATTCCTGTGTTCTTTCTGGCCATCGCTTTGGGTTTAGCCCTTCCCGATCTGTTGCTTGCCGCTTTCCCCGCTATCTTTAAATTGTTACCCAAACCTGGTGCCTGGACCAAACTGTTTGAGCAGTTTATGGGTTTCCTTTTGGCGGGCACAGCGCTTTACATGTCCTGGATATATGAAAACTTGACGGGTTCTTCTTCATTTTGGCAGATGTTAGCCTGTCTTTGGGCGTTAACCTTGCTCTTTGCAGGAGGGGATGCCCTGACCAAAGGAAAGCACCCTTGGGTTCGTCGACTCTTTTTTTCTCTTTTAGGAGTAATCGTACTTAGTGTGGGCTTTTTTCTGAACCAGCCGCTTGAGAAACAAACTCCCTCCACGGCTTCGGCCACAGAACGACCACTTCCTGCTGGCTGGAGTTCATTTAGCCCAGAACGGCTTCAAACCGCCCTAACGGAAGGTCGACCTGTTTTTATTGATGCGACGGCTGCTTGGTGTGCTACCTGCTTAGTTAACGAAAATGGCGTTCTCTCTGACCCCTTGGTTCAACAAACTCTTAGGAACTCGGGGGCCCTGCTGTTACGGGCAGATTTTACTCGTCCTTCGCCTCCTATTGCAGCTTGGCTCCAAGAGGTCGATCGGGCAGGCCTTCCTGTTTATGCATTATACGCTCCAGGACGACCCTATCCCCACCTTTTCCCGGAATTACTCGAAAAGCAAAGCTTTCTGCACGACTTCAAGTCAGTCCTTTCTTCGTCTTCAAAGGCCCATTTGTGAAGTGGACGTTCAGCCCCGTCCTTTGATAGTATGGACTTATGTCATCGACTAAACGACGCAACATCGGCATCATTGCTCATATCGATGCTGGTAAAACAACCACTTCAGAACGGATCCTTTTTTATACCGGCAAAACTCACCGCATAGGCGAAGTGGATTCCGGCAATACGACCATGGACTGGATGGAGCAGGAACAAGACCGGGGTATTACTATTACTTCGGCGGCAACGACTTGTTTTTGGGCAGATTACCAAATTAACCTCATCGATACTCCAGGCCACGTCGATTTTACCGCCGAAGTAGAACGCTCCTTGCGTGTTCTCGATGGTGCGGTGGGGATTTTCTGTGCTGTCAGCGGGGTGGAACCCCAATCAGAAACAGTGTGGCACCAAGCCGACCGTTATGAAGTTCCCCGCATAGCTTACATTAACAAAATGGACCGTATTGGCGCAGACTTTGAGGCAGTCCTCGAAGAGATGCGTCAAAAACTTGGTGCGCACCCTGTACCAATTCAAATCCCCATAGGTCGCGAAAATGATTTTGAGGGTGTCATTGACTTGATTACCAATGAAGAACTTCACTGGGAAGGACCTGATGGGGCTGACATTCGCCGTTCACCCGTTTCTGAAGCCTGGCGTGCTAAAGCCGAGGCTGCACGAGATGCCCTTTATGATGCCCTATCGGCCTTTAGTGATGAAATGACCGAGCTTTATCTCGAGGGGAAAGCTATTCCTCCCCAACTAGTCCATACGGTCTTGCGTGAAACGACCCTCAAACGTCAACTCGTGCCGATTCTGTGCGGGGCTTCACTGCGCAATATTGGGGTTCAGCCCCTGTTAGATGCTGTCGTGGCATATTTACCGGCACCAGAAGATGTGCCCCCCTTTCGCGGCTTTCATGTTAAGAAAGACGAAGAAGTCCACGTTAAGCCGGACCCCGAAGGAAACTTGCTTGCACTAGTCTTTAAGGTCCACGTAGACCCGCAGACCGGGATTTATTATTACGTTCGCGTGTATTCCGGGACGTTAAAGTCCGGTATTCAGGTCATGAATATTGGAAAAAAGAAGCGCGAACGTGTGAATCGTCTTTTGCGTATGCATGCCAATCGTCCTGAACCGGTCGATTCACTTTCTGCCGGGGAAATTGGTGTGGTCGTAGGACTCAAAGAAAGTCAAACAGGTGACACGCTGGGATTAGAAAGCTATCCAGTTCTTTTAGAAAGAATGCATTTTCCCGAACCCGTAATTAGTGTGGCCATTGAGCCCAAGTCCACCTCAGAGCAAGAAAAACTCGAGCAAGTCATGTCCACCTTGATGCTGGAGGACCCGACTTTTCTGGTCAAAGAAAACAAAGAAACTGGTCAGACCTTAATTTCAGGGATGGGAGAACTCCACCTAGATGTTTTGGTGACACGAATCACCAAGGAATTTCGGGTAGAAGCCCGAGTCGGGAATCCCCAAGTCTCGTACCGAGAAACCGTGACAACCTCGGTCACGCATGAAGAAATATATGAACGAACCTTTGCGGGTAAAGAAAATCGAGCTAAGATTACCCTTGTGGTCGAACCGGCTCCCCGAGGTGAAGGAAACAGTTTTCACTCCAAAGTTTCTAAAGCCACTTTACCTGAAGTGTTTCAAGAAGCGGTCTCTCGCGGCGTGAATGCGGCCTTCAGTTCTGGCGTGCTTTTTGGTTACCCCTTTATTGATGTCAAAGTCACGTTGACCGGTGCACAATACGATGAACTGACGGCCTCAGAATTGGCTTTTGAGGCGGCAGGTTCTCTTGGTTTAGACAATGCGGCCCGTCAGGCAACGCCCGTACAAATGGAACCCGTGATGAAAGTCGTGGTTTTAACACCCCATGATTTTGTGGGAGAGGTCATCAACCATCTTACGCAAAAAGGCGGTATAGTCCTTTCTATGGAAAGTCATCCAGGTCGAGAAGCTGTGCATGCCGAAGTCCCCCTGATCAAAATGTTTGGTTTTACGACGGGTTTGCGAAGTATGACACAAGGACGAGGAACTTTTACGATGGAGTTCAGCCATTTCGCCCCTAAACTCTGAGACTTTCACCGGAACGGTAGAAAAAGTCGTTTCGGGCGGAGCAGGTCTTCTGCGTACTGCCGAAGGTGTTGTTTTTGTCCCCGGAGTACTTCCCGGAGAAACCATTCGCTTTCAGTTGAAAGAAAAAGTCCGTGGAGTTCTCTGGGGTAAGGTACTTAAAATCCTTACCCCAGCTTCTTCTCGGATTACACCAGCCTGTCCTCATTACGAGCAGTGCGGAGGTTGTGATTTCATGTATGCGAATATTGAAGCACAACGTCAAATCAAGGCAGACATAATCCGGGAAGCCTTCTATCGCCTCGCCAAAGTTGAGTTAGGACAACTCAAATTTTCGGGCGGTGAGCCCTGGCATTATCGTACTCGAATTCAACTTCACAAAGTTTCAAACCACTACGGGTTCAAAGCCAGAGCTTCAAATCAGGTGATTTCTGTAGAAAATTGCCCTGTGGTTCATCCTGCTTTATTGCCCCTTTTAGCACAACCACCCAGTTCAGAAGCTAGGGAAAGTCTTCATAAGCTTCCCGATGGTCGTTGGAATGCCGTTGCTGCCGAAGGTTGGCGGCTTGAAGGTGTGGATAGAACGGCTACGGTGACGGTGGCTGGCAAGCGGTTAAACCTATCCTTGTCAGGATTTTTTCAAAGTAATCTTGAGTTATTACCCCAGCTGATCGAGTATGTTTGGGATTCCTTCACAACAGGGGAAACGATTGCAGACCTTTATTGCGGAGCTGGCCTCTTTGGAGCCTTTCTCGCAGAACACTTTCAACGCGTCATCTGTGTTGAAGAAAATTCCGCCGCACTTGCCCTAGCCCGTTTGAATGTCCAGGGACCTCTTCATGAATTTCATGCCCAGCGTGTCGAAGATTGGCTGGCTCGTTCTGGAAAATATATTCTTGAAGTTGTGGTAGACCCTCCTCGAACAGGCTTAACGGCTGTGGTTCGAGAAGCACTTGTCCAACGACGCCCCCGTCGATTGGTTTATGTTTCTTGTAACCCCGATACACTAGCTCGCGATACGGGGTATTTCCTTTCCCACGGTTATCGGCTTCATGATGCTCACGCCTTTGACTTTTACCCCCAGACCACTCACATCGAAGCGGCGGTCAGGCTAGATTATGAAGGTTGATCTTCGCCAATTCACAAAGTCTTCTCTGCTGTATTTTTGTATTATCCTTTTTCTAGGCCAAGGACTTTTAAGCGCTCGAGACCTTAGTCTGCCTCTGGCCGGCCGCTTGGTGGGGGGGGCGACTCAAGCCGGAAAAGGGTTTTTGATTCCCTGCGAAGACGAAACCCTGTCTTATTATAATGAGGACGGTAAAAAGCTCAGCAGTTGGACTCCGTATGAGAGATTTTCCGGTTGGGCGGTAGGTCAAGGCAAAACCTACCTCATCCCATTACTTTCTGGCAAAGTCATCGCCCTTCACCTTAACGCGAACACCCTCCAAAGGTTTGCTCAAACGTCTCGTCCTTCAACACCGGCCTTTGCCCCCGTAGCCGGAGAAGCCGGTCGTTGGTTGCTGGGTTGGAAAGATGGTTGGGTCACGGTTTGGTCCCCTGAGGTCAGTTTTAAAATTGATGTTCCCCTGGGGTCACGGCCCCTAGCTGCTTTATATGACTCGGATGAAGGCTTTTGGATTCGGACGCCCCATAGTTTGACCCTAGTGCGTATCGATGGGAGTTTAACCCGTTGGGGCGGCCTTGCCCCTGGAAGGGACGTTACGACGAGCTCAGGGGACTGGTTTTTAGCTCAAGATCAACAAGGCATGCTCTGGTCAGGTGGACCTGATGGCCTAGGGGTTTTTAACCCCGCAACTGGAAAATACCGACAAATATGGGATTCACCGGCTGTTCTCGGGCTCGCCATAGGGGCAGATAATGGTCCGGTGATCCTAGAAGCCAAAAAAGTGGTTACCTTAACGTCGGATGGGAGTGTTCGACGAACGCTCAACCTCCCGTCCGAGGCCGAAGCGGGCCCTCTTCTCGATAACCGAGGGGGTCTCTATATCTACACAGAACGGGGTTTGTTTTTAGCCCGTGATTCCCGCCTTTTAGCCTTTTGGCCAGACCCTTACGGTGGTACCCCTCCTTTATTAACTCGCGAGGGGACGATCATCTGGGTGGGGGCTGACTGGCAGTTGCACACCCAAGAACACCAAGCCCCACCTTACCTAAGCTGGAGTCAACCTGGCGGTGATCCGGAACGATCCAGTTCATCCCATCGTCCGGCTGCCTATGCTTCGTTACTGAGGGTCTGGAAGAGCGACCCCAGCTATCAGGTCTTTGAAGCTCTCCTGGCTCAAGGAACGAGAGCGGCTCAAAATTCGATCCTCACCACTTTCGAACAACAAGCCAAGCATGAAGATCTCCGAGAGCGATGGCCTTTTGTCAATGTCATTTTACTTCAAATCGCTCGTTCTGGAGTTTCTGATGTAAGTCTAGATCAAGGACGGATTTTAAATAATTGGCCGGATCTTCGTCTCAGAGCTTACCGTCTTTTGGCCCAAACGGCTGAAACCGAAGATAAGAAAGTTCTCTACTCGTTGATTCAGAGGGAATACGAGCCTATGGTTCAAGACGAGGGTATTTTAGCTCTCGCGCATTCTGGCTTAGACCCAGATGGCAGGGTGACTCGTTTACTCCTTCAATTACAAGAAAATCGACCTGAAGACGCCGTTTTAGCCAATACCTTGTTAGAGTCTGCACAACGGCTGTGGTCAGTGAGTGGCCCTGAAACACCACCGGAATTAGGCAACTTAGTTGAAAAACTTTATAGTGGGGCCTATCCCAAAGTTTTACGGGTCGAAGCTGAAAAACTCTTTCAAAAAATGCTTCTGATACCTTAGACTGTAACTCAAGGAGACTGCTTTGCCACGACTTCAAAAGCCCGATTGCTTGCTGAACGCTTTTATTTTTAAGGAATGGGAATTTGTTTCCGCTACGAGAAAATACCTCGGAGATCTCATTCTTGGTATTTACAAAGATAAAAAAGACTACCACCTGTATGCCGAAAAGTTGGCGACGGCGAGTTCAGAACTCATTGAAAATGCTTATAAATACTCTCCTCAAGATACCGACTTTCAAATTGTCTTACAAAAATCCGACGATGAAATTGTTCTGGAAGTTCGAAATTACGTGCAAGGAAATGCACAGACCACTTTAAAAGCGATTCAAACCGAAATTGAGCTGGTCTATGGCGATCCAGATCCACGAGAAGCCTTCAAGAAAAAGGTTCTCGCCTCTTTGTCAGACCCCGGTGGAAAATCCATGCTGGGTTACGCTAAAATCCGTCTAGAAACCGGAGGTATCATCAGCGCAGAGCTTGAAGATCAACTCTTGTTGATTACTGTGGTCTTCCCCCTGGACCCGAACCAACAATAACGGTGCCCCCTCGACAAGAAGCAAAAAACTGTAGCCCTGAGGTTTCACTAGAGTTTTCGACAAACGTCAGTTGTTCAATAATACCGGGGTATTCAATTTTGGACAAAGGTTCCCCTTCGGGGAGCCTCCACCGTCGGATACCCTGATCCTCCCCTGCCGACCAAAGCTCCTGTCCATCCGGTGTAAGAGCTAGGGTCGTCAAAGGCCGTTTATGGCTACCTAACCATTGAAACTCTGCAACACCTCCCCGCTGAAGTAAACCCGGGCGTTTTCCTGTGGTGAGAACTCCTAGATTTCGTTTACTGCCCACAAATTGCCTGACAATATCTCCTTGCTCCCATAAAGTTTGAATTAGGGTAGCCTTTTGAACATCCCACAAAGCCACGCGACCATTGCCTTCGGCTAGCCATAGACGGTTATTATCCCAATGAACTGCGGCGACACCACGAGTAGGTTCAAATTCCGTGACGGCTCGGCCCGACTGAGCCTCAAGTACCAAACAGGGCAACCCACGAGGCCCCCAAATCACCACCCAGGAACGAGACCAACTGACACCAGCCACTGGTCCTTTTCCCCAATGGTACGAGGGCTCTAACTGACCGTTTTGCATCTCTACTTGGTAAAAGCTACCCGCTCTTGTCGCAATTCTGAGAACACCCCCTTCACCAGAAAAAGCCACGGGAATTTCCGATAACTTCAAGCGCCATACCTGGGTCAAATACTTTGCTTCAAAAGCAAATACATTCCCTGACCAGTCACCTACAACAAGCCAATCTTCCCAAACTGTCCAAGCCGTCAACGCTGACTCAAGCTCGAGCAAGGATACCTTTTGTCCGTGGCGTTCTAGACTCAGTTGGAACGGTGAAAAACTCGCTATTCCACCAGCCCAGGCTTTCCAACCCCAAATAGGTTCAGTTCCCCAGGAAATCAATCGAGTTTTCTTACCATAAGTCACGAGGCGGACACTACCATCTAACCCACCCGCTGCCCATTCCCGCTTTTGGCCATGATCTTTCAGAACCACAGGCCAATCACTCCACCCCCAAATCCGTTGTTCCGCTAAAACACAGCCTCGGGCTTCTCCGGTTAGGACAACACCATCAGCTCTTAATGCCACCGCTGTAGGATTAGCTGTTGGGACTTGTGACCATTCCTTTGAGGTTAAATCACCAACTTCCACGGATTCCATACTGGCGAGGGCTACTTTGTTCCCCATCACAGCCCCCAGGGTAACCTTAGGGAGAGAGCGTTCCCCAGGCTTTTGCCAGCCGAGTGGAGCTTGAAAATGCAAAAGCTGACCGTCTTCGCTCACGCTCAATAAGTGTTGTGCGGTGGCCATCAAGACAGAAACTGCACTTCGGTGGGCTTTATTCGTCGAACAGGTTTCGGTCCACCGAGCCAAACGACCATCCTGACCGCCCAGGACTAAACCCCATTCCTTTGACCAAGTCCCTAAAGTCCACCTTCCAGGTCCCACAGTACCAACGAAGCGAGGTTGAGCCTCTTGTCGCTGCCAAAACCAAATTTCCCCTTCTGTAGTCCACGACCAAACACCGTCATCTCCAGCACATTGCCCAGACCAAGTATGACGATGTTGAGGTTCAGACGCCTCAGAAAAGGTTTCCCAAGTCAGTGGCAACTTTGGGCTCAAGCGGCGCCAGGTCATGGGGGAATCCCCTTGGACATACCAACCCCCGTGAACAGAAACAGCCCGTATGATGTGCTGTGAACCAGGAAAAACCTGCGTATGCACCTGGTCATTCTGGCGAGTTTTCCAAACGACTGTGCCATTTTCATGCACCCAGCTCCACCCATCTGAAAATGGGACCAATTCACGAATACTACTAAAGGGGATTTCTGGTTCAGTAATACGTTGAACAATAGGCGTCAACGGAGGAGAAGGATAACTCGCCGAACGACTTGTCAGATCAGCTGACGAAGGATTTGAAAGTGGTTCCAGTGTGTTTAACTCTTCTTCCCTGGTTAGAGGAAAAGGGGCAAAAGAAGAATTCCTTAAGGCCTGGCACCAGATTTTGAAAGCTTCAGAACTCGCGATTTTTTTTCGTAATGAATAGGCCAAGGTTTCATAGAAAACAGCAAAATCCGCTAAATCTGATCGTATTATGGCGGCTTGGACTCTCGGTACTTGGGCTGAGGTCATCGCTGAAGGATATGGGGTAAGGGATGTTTTTTCGGTTCCGAATCCCTGTGGTTGGAGCAGAGTCCCCCAAAAAAGCCGAGACCAACGCGTCAACTGGGGTACCAGGGGATGTAAGCCGCTTTCACCGGGTGGAGCTTCTCCGAGGGACAACTCAGGTGCACCCGCCCATAAATCCCACACAGAACAATGAAGTTCTGCCTCTTCAGCTACGAGAACCCTTCGAACATAAGGAGCTAAGACCCCAGCTCTCTGTCCTAGAGGATTTTGTAGGGCCAAATATTCCGCAGCCTTAAAAATAGCACCCAGTAAGGGACCAGAAGCGGTGCTGGGAGCCTCGGCGAGGACTTTTTGCCAAGCAGACTTAGCTCGATCATTTAGCCCTTGATGTTGCCATACAACCCCAGAATTGACCCAAGCCCTGGCGACTTGATAAAGGTCAGACGGGTTGTTGGCCTCCGTCTGACGGACTTGACTATAAAGGACTTCGGCTTCTTCCGTTCGTCCCGCAACAGCTAACCGAACAGCTTTGTCCATAAGTCGTTCTAAAGAGGACCGGATGACGGGATTCGTTGACATGGCTTTGGCTCCGTGCTATTTTTACACAAATTCTCGACCAAGGACAAACCATGCCTTCGAAGCCTACCAACACGGTGAACCTGCCTACGGGAAAGCCCCCTAAGGAAAAATCCCATATGAATGCGATTACGTTGTTTTCAGCAATCATTTTGGTGATTATTGTTGTTACCTTTATCGGAGCGCCTGTGGTTTCTCGCATTGCGGGTAGTTCCAATGTGACTTTTGGGTATTATGACGGCATTGCCATTGATTACTTACCAGGCAACTATTTTGCCCAGCAAGTTGAGCAGTATAGTCGCTACTACGAACAGTTTAAAAACACCAATGTGAATCTTGAACGTCAATTGGTTTGGAGACAAGCTTTTGAACAAGCGGCTCAACGGATTGCCTTAAAAGATCAAGCAGAGAAAGCAGGTATTGTCGTAACAGACGGGGCAGTCGACAAAGTTCTTGTCAATTATCCCGCCTTTCAAAAAGATGGTCATTTCAGTACCGAACTGTACCGTGCCACAGCGGCAGATGATATGATGCGCTACCGTAAAGATGCCGCAACGCAAATGCTCATTCAAACCTACGCCAGTGATCAAATCAGCGGCCCTATGTTACCTGACCAACTGACGAATTTTATCCAATCTATGGTTTATCCACAGCGAAAATTATCCTTCGTTGTTTTTAATTCAAAAGATTTTCCGGAATCTGAAGTCACCGCCTATGCCAAGGCTCATCAAAAACTGTTCCGTTCCCTTGATTTGAGTAAAATTACGCTTTCCTCTCAAGGCGACGCTCAACAAGTTCGTGAACAAGCTTTGAAAGGAACTAAATCCTTTGAAGATCTTGCCAAAATGTACTCCAAGGATTCTTTAGCTCAGTCTGGTGGAGCTATGAATACTCTGGAATACCATGAGCTTCTTAACCAAATTCCCCAAAAAGAATTAGATGCCATTTTTGCCTTGGGGAAAGGTCAAATTTCTCAAGTCTACCAAGATGGTAAACAGTGGGTTTTCTATAAAGTCATCTCAGCTGCAACTGAACCAGATTGGACAGCCGACTCAACCATGAGTGATGTCAGAAATTACATTCAAACCAATGACCGTGGTGTTCTCGAAGATTACTTAATGAAACAGGCTAAAGCTTTCTCAAGTTCTGCCCAAAAAGACTTTACAGCTGCAGCCAAGGCCATCAGCAAAAAAGTAGAAACGACGAGCTATGTTTCCCTGAACTTTGACAACCTCAGCATTTTGCCTGGTCTTACCAAAGCTAGCACGGATCCTGCCTTTCAGAGCTTGGCAGCAAACCCCAGTTTCTTTAAAAAGGTATTTTCTTTAGCTAAGGGACAAGTCAGTGAACCAGTCCTCTCTACACCCTCAGTTTTGGTGTTTCATGTCGATGACTTGCGGGATGCGCCAGCATCTGCTTCGACTCCGGCTTCACCCTCTGACAAGACGGAAACTGCTAAGACTAAAGTCGTCCCTGACGAACCAGCACCGATTTCTTCTGATGAGTTAACTCAGCTGGCCCAACGGTACCGCAGTCAAGCGTTAGAACAAAACCTTTTGAAAACACCTCTGTTTAAGGATGACTTCGACGCTGCGATTTCTCACCTTCGCTAAAAGAAGGTAATCTTACGGCTGAAGATTTTCCTCTTCAGTGGCATGGCAGACGGTTGGTTTCTGACCAACCGGAGGCTGAGGCTCAAAGCCGCTTACAGAGGTTTCAGGTTGTTCCACAAACCCTAATTTTCGTCCCTTCTCCTTTGAGGGGTTGGGGTTTGTCAACTTTACTGGAGCGGCTCCCCGAGACATCCTTTGTCTTCTTATTAGAAGCGGACAGTTCACTTTATGAACTCAGTCAGCCTCATTGGCCAACTCACCCTCGACTCTTTTCCTCGTCGCTGACGATAGATTCTTGGAAAGCTTTCCAGCAACAGTTTCCTTGGTCACAGGTTCGAAAGGTCAGCTTTTTACCTTTAACGAGAGGGTGGCTCCTTTCTCCACAAATTTATCGGGATGTTGAACGTCGATTAGCAGAACAAATCTCACAAGCCTGGTCAAATCGACTGACCTTAATGGCTTTTGGTAGCCTTTGGTTGCGCCATCTGATAACACACCTCGGAACACCAAGAACACCTTGGCCACAATGGGGACAGGACCCCATCTTGGTGTGTGGGGCTGGTCCTACCTTAGAACCTACTTTGAGACACCTGCAAGATCCCCATATTCGAGCTCGTTTTCGTGTCCTAGCCGTAGATACAGCTCTCGGTTGTTTTGCTCAAGCAGGTGTCCGTCCTGACGCCGCCGTAGTACTTGAAGCCGGCCACCATAATCTCATGGATTTCTCAGGTTTTGCCGCCAGTGGTTTGCCCGTCTTTGCCGACTTAACAGCGGATCCCTCTGCAGTTCGCGCCTGTGGGGGACCACGGATTTGGTTTTCTGGACGCTTTGCTGACTTACCTTTATTCACTCAATGGGAACGAGCTGGGCTTCTCCATCAAGTGGCCCTCTTTGAGGCTCTAGGATCAGTCGGCATTGCGGCGGCTCAGATTGCTTGGAGACTAACCACAGGTCCAGTTCTTTTCTCAGGTTTGGATTTTTCTTTTCCTTCGGGAAAAACACATGCTCGCGGAGCCCCTGCACTCCAACGCTTTTGGTCTCAAACCAATCGACTGAAAGGTGGTGAGATTCCAGGCACCGGAATTTCTGAGGTCTTTCACCGACTTTCACAGGGATGGCTTACCACCAGCGTTCTACAAGGCTATGCCCAGCTCTTGCAAGAAGGACTTAACCAAGAAGCTGAAAGAACTTTCTTTTGGGGACAAAGTCCCACTCTTTCTCTTGAAAACCTCGCCCTGGAGGGGTGGTTTGATAAACTTCCCATTTTAGAGCATTCCATAGTATGGGAGGTTCCGTTTCAAGTCCCCGAAGTTGAGAACTGGCGTCGACAAGAAAGAGAACTAACGGGAAAGCTTTTAGAACTCCTTTCAGGATCGTTTCAAATCGAAGAAATCGAACCCCTTGCACGACACTTTGCTCATTTGACCATGGCTTTTCCAGACCCTGAATTTCGCCCTACCACGGATTGGCTGGCTCGACTCAAGGCGGGAGCCGCCTGGTGGTATGGGCGGCTATCCTAAAGCTTAATCGTCTTCAGTAGACTTCAACACAGAGAGAAAAGCCGACTGTGGCAGTTCGACGCTCCCCACCATTTTCATTCTTTTTTTGCCTTCTTTTTGCTTTTCAAGAAGCTTACGTTTTCGAGAAATATCGCCACCGTAACATTTCGCTAAAACATCTTTCCGGAAAGCTTGCACCGTCTCACGAGCAATTACAGTATTTCCAATTGCCCCTTGAATAGGAATCTTGAATTGCTGACGGGGAATTTCATCTTTGAGTTTTTCACATACTCGACGAGCCCGATCATAGGCATTACCGCGAAAAAC
>DAIDJJ010000044.1:0-16727 GCA_027451385.1 Spirochaetales bacterium
CCTCATCAAACTCTCTTAAAACTGGGGGAATACAACTTAACTGTGGTCCCTGGTCTTTTAGGATTGCAGGGAGCTCAGCTCTTGGGCGTTTTGACCCCTTCCGAAGTGACGCTGTTTTCTCGTTTTCTTTCGACGATCAATACTTTGGTTTTGGTCTTTGAGAATCCTGAACAAAAAGAAACCGCACGCTTTCATATCAAAGTTCATCTTCAGTCGATTACCCCTCTTCCCGAACGCAAAAATGTCTGCTGGTTACAAGTGAAGTTCTCGACAACCCCTGCTGAGTTGGTTCAAATCTTGGGGCAATATTGGGAAGAACAAGAATTGCGGTTTGAAGCCTATCAAAAGTGGGAGACCAAAATCCTGTTGGATGCCGCCGAAGCGACTTTGCTAGGGTACAACCATTATGCAGAATTGTGGCAGGGGGAAAAGCGTTGGAAAATTACCTTGAAAACGTTAAGCCCAAAGTCTGCTGAATTTGTGCTACCTGAAGCCTCCGAAGCCCCCGACGAAGCCCAAGAGTTGCACCTAAAGCTGTACTTTCGCTCGGGTGTACTGACTGTGACGGGGAAGTCGAATGCTAAAGGAAGCTTGTCCCTCGACTATTCGAATGAATTGCTTTCGTTACTCGAAGATTATCAATTTCGAAAAACCGTTTTGGCAAAAAAGAAGGCCGCTGAGGCAGGCGAAGCTACGTGAGATTCACTGTTCTAGGCTCAGGAACCTCAACCGGTTTACCCGTCATAGGTTGTTCGTGTGCACTCTGCACCTCGCCAGACCCTCGTGATCGACGTTTAAGATCCTCGTTGCTCATTAGCGACCAGGGTAAGAATTGGGTCATCGATACGGGCCCTGACTTTCGGGTCCAAGCTTTACGGGTGGGGTTAACCAGGTTAGAAGGCGTGTTTTATACGCATGGGCACGCGGACCATATTTTGGGGTTAGACGATCTGAGACCCCTTTCATACCGTCAGGGCATTGATATTTGGGCGGAACAAAATTTACTTCATCAATTGAATAGAATGTTTCCTTACGCCTTTACCACCGGCGAAAGCCTGAATTCTAGACCGAAGCTTCGCGTCCATGAAATTCGTGCTGGTCAACGTTTCGAAGCCTCGGGGCTTGAGGTCTTACCGGTCAAAGTATTCCATGGAAAAGATCAGATCCTGGGGTTTAGAATAGGGAAAATGGGGTATGTCACCGACTGCTCGGGACTCCCCCCGGCCAGCCTCGAACAGTTGCAAGGACTCGAAGTACTTTTTTTGGATGGACTACAGTGGACTCCGCATCCCACACATTTAACCTTTGAAGGGGCCGTGCAATTAGCACGGCAGCTAGGGGCATGCACAACGGTTTTAACGCACATTGGGCACGAGATTCGTCATGAGGAACTCCAAGCCCGACTCCCTGAAGGGATACTTGCCGCCTGGGATGGTTTGATAGTGGATTTGTGATTGTGGATTTCGAGAAATAAAAGATTTAGAGGAATAAAAAAAAACCGGCATTGTGCCGGTTTTTCTCTCCGTAGAAAGCGCGAGAACGTCTTGTCTGACAGCATTCCCTATCAGGCTTTTTGTACCTTATTGGCTTTTAGGCACGAAGTGCAAACCTTAATGGTCTGTACAGTCCCGTTCAAGCTGGTTTTGACATTCACAATATTGGCCTTAAAAGTTCTCAGGGTTCTCACCCCGATGTGCTGTCCAGCGCCACCCTGCTTCTTCGGCTGACCTTTGCGTGGAACATTATTACCAAACATTGTTCCTTTGCCGCAAATATCGCATCTTCTGGCCATAAGAAACCCCTTCACAGAAACTCTAGAAACGCAAACTAACATAGAAAAGCTGAGTATGTAAACCCCTTTTCTTTCCCCAAAAGTGGGTTACAATAACGTTATGGACAACTCGGCTTTATCGCTCGTTCTTGATCAATGTCCGCTCCCCATTGAGATTTTGGACGAAGGGGGAGTGCTTTTGTATGCGAATCCTTTTTTTTCTCAATATTTTTCTCAAAATTATCAAGATTATTTAGGACAAAAAAGTCCGAGTTTTTTGCTTCCGACCGAAGCCGATTGGTGGGACCAGGCAAAAAAATCTCCGCTTTGGCGTACTTCTGTGTCGCTTTCTCGGGGAGAGGACCTTTTTATTGATACAATTACGGTATTTCCCCTCGTTCCCCAAAGCGGAAATCCCTTATACATCGTGGTCCATGCGGATACCACGCAAGACGTCATGCGTGAAGAAGCGAAGCGACGAGAACAAGGTATTCTGTTAATCCGTTCCCGCCAAGCTCAAATGGGCGATCTTTTAAGTCTGATTGCCCATGAATGGCGGCAACCCCTGACGCTTATCAATTCTTTGGTGGGAAATGTCCAGCTAAAAATGGAACTCGGTACCCTGGATCACGATTATTTACATGAAAAACTCAATAAAGTGACGGCCACTGTGCAATCACTTTCGCAAACGATTGATACCTTCCGAGGTTTTTATACGTCTTTAGGGATGGCAAAACGTCACAATTTATGTGAACTGGCCTCCCGAGCTGTAAACCTCTTACACTCCAATTTCCAAAAGAAAGGCATACACGTCGATTTGGAGTTTTCTAGTGAGGATATCCCCTTGAATGGGTTTGCTGGAGAAATCCTTCAAGCTATCCTCGAAATTCTTCAGAACGCCGGAGACGCGTTTGCCGAGCAAGATGTCGGAAGGCCTCGGATCATTCTGAAGGCACATACTCAAGAGGGCAAAGCTTTTCTCCTGATTGAGAACAATGGTGGTGCGATTCATCCTTCCCTGACTTCGAAAATCTTTGACCCCTACTTTACGTCCAAGCAAGAGAATGCCGGCATGGGGTTATATATGGCCAAGATGATTGTGGAAGATTTTCATGAGGGGCACCTGACGGTGTCTTGTCATGATAATTGGACGAAGTTTTTACTCGAATTTCCTCAGGAGCTAGAAAATGCCCACAACGGTACGTGACCCCCTCCTTTCGGAGCTCTTGAAACTCGCGGAAGACTCGAGTGTTCTTTATGTGGAAGATGAAGCCAGCGTGCGTTCTGAAGTCGCTGAAATTCTTCAATCGATCTTTCCCAAGGTGGTAACGGCAGAAAACGGTTTAGATGCCCTTCAGAGGTTTTCTCAAGAATCGTTTTCTGTGGTGATCACAGATATCAGTATGCCTGAGTTGGATGGGATTGGCCTGATTCAAGAAATTCAAAAACTCAAGCCTCAGCAAAGCTTCTTGGTTACCTCGGCCTACAGTGA
Source organism: Spirochaetales bacterium (assembly GCA_027451385.1). Classification (GTDB taxonomy): domain Bacteria; phylum Spirochaetota; class Spirochaetia; order JABEVK01; family JABEVK01; genus JABEVK01. The sequence goes on from DAIDJJ010000044.1 coordinate 3,264, forward strand.
AGCTAGGCATTTGATTCCTTTAATCAATCTCGGTGTAGGAAACTTTGTTCTGAAACCCATCGATTGGCATATGCTTTTGGCCATGCTCAGAAAAGAGTTGGCTTTTGTTCGTAATCAAGATTTGGAACAGCGGCATCAACGCCGTTTAGAGAAAGAAGTCGCCTTGCGAACTCAAGAACTTCAAGAGGCGTATTATCAAATTCATCGGCTCGAGGAAGCTCGTTCGAACATGGTGGCCCTGGTCAGTCATGAACTTCGCACGCCGTTAAGCGGGATTTTAGGTTTTATTGAAATGTTAAAACCTTACGTGGTCCAAGACGAGGCTAAAGAGTTTTTAAAATTTGTTGATGACTCTGCTCAGCGGCTAGAACGCTCGACCAAAAAAGCTTTGGAATATGCCGGAATATCTACCTCTGTGCGCCAGCTTGAGTACCATCAAATCTCTCTGAAGGACTTGGTAGAAAAAGCTTGTCGTCGGCTGAAAGAACAGTATCCCGAGGCTCCAGAGGCCGTTTACCTCGTGCAGGGAGAAATTCTGGAACTCCGCTGTGACGAAGATTTGTTACAAGAAGCCTTGTTCAATTTGTTTGAGAATATTCAAAAATACGCCGGAAAAACCCCCGAGGTTCGAATCTCGCTGGAAAGATCCGGTGAATGGCTAGTCTTAGCGGTACAGGATAATGGTCCCGGTTTTTCTGAGTACGCTTTGGCCAATATTTTTCAGCCCTTTCTTTCGGGGGAGATCATGAATCATTCGGAGGGAATGGGTTTGGGACTCTCCTTGGTCGACTTAATTGTCTTGACCCTAGGGGGAAAAGTTCAAGTGGATAACTTACCTCAAGGGGGAGCGAGAGTGAGGTTGTTTTTGCCGGCAAAGAAAACTACCGGGTCTTGAAGCTCACCCGAATGAAAACCAAAATCTTCAAAGACGGTTTGATCTAATTCTTTTGCGGCGGTTAAATACGCCGCAAGAAGTTCATTATGAGCCATTAAACTGGGGGCCTTCAATACTTTGTCACGAAAGAAATCTTCCCAGCCATCCGAGTCTTGCTGAAGGCTGTAGGCCTGGAATTCATTCACAACCAAAGCCGCATCCGTCACATCATAGTGTGAGGCGGCAAGAAAATTGCGAAATTGTTGACGGCAAGCTTCGGGAAGTGAAGCCCAAATCCTGGCTACACTACTGCGATACTGAGGGGTTGTGAAATACAAGCCGTGAAAACTTTCGTGTGTCAACAAAAAAGCTCGCAAGGGAGGCGGTGATTCTTCACTGATCCCTAATAGGGCGCCTTCGCCGCCTTTCCAGTGCCCCGGCGAGGTAAGGATCAAGATTTTTTGCTGTTCAAGCCGTTGCCGAAGTTCTTGCTCTTGAGGGGATAAGGCATAGTTTTCGGCACTGGCTAAATTAAAGAAATTGGCCAAATCTTCTGGGGCGTAATCATGGGCATTCCAACCGTGCAACTTAGCGGCCTCGTCTAAGGTTAAGAACCTCCCTCGGTAGTTTTGTTTCTCGACAAAGAAGGCTAGTCGTGTCAAAAACCGAGCTTGAAGGGCGTAGTCCTTAGTCAACAAAATCAAAATGTTCTTTTGCCCTTGCCAAAGAAACCACTCCTGCTCTTGGCTTCGAAAACTTTGAGTTGGCCAGTGAAGAAGTGTTGCCAGGTCTACCGGAAGGGGGGCTTCAGGAGCCGTTGCGGCAAGGCGAAGACGATTCAAAGGAACCTGTTGGTCACCCTGGACGGTGACCAACCAACGGCGGGTTGAGGTCTTCCAAACTTGAGGGTAGTAGAACCAAGTCCCTGTAGGAGCCGAGAAATGAAACTTTACCGAGGCGTCTTTTTGGTCAAGCCGATTCGCCTGCAAGGTAAACCCCGTATTATGAGCCCAAGACAGCTCTAAGGCGGAGGTGAAACCAGACGCTGTATGCCAGGGTGGCAGAGAAAAGGTCATGGTTGAGCCTGAAAGGGCTACCAGAGGCTCCTGCGTCGACAAGTGTTTTTGTAGACTTAGGGTAAGCGGGGGAGGGATAAGCCCCGAGGTGATGAGGCGAAGGCGATGAACTTGGAAGGGAAGTTTCCAGGCCAGCCATACCTGGATTCCCGAAACTTCTGGAAAGTGGACTTCTGCTCCCTGGGTTTCGGGGTCGATTTGTAAGGTGATCTGACCCGGGGGAAGGGGGCCCAAGGTTAGCCAGTTGCCTGGGGCGAGTTGGGGAAGGGCCCACTCAAAGCTTGAAGTTTGTCCGTTCCAGGTCACTCTTTGGCGCTCTAGAAAGCTTTGCTGATTTTCTTGGCGAAATACATCCGCCCCCAAAAGGAAGGGAATATTGCCACCAAGAAGCAAAACCGCCAAGAGGATGCGCATTTACAAACTCAAAAGTTGTTCGACCAGTTTTCGGGCTACCGTGAGCTTTCTTTCTTGATCCAGGGCCCCGTCCGAGCGTATTAAAGAATTTAATAAGCCCATAAAGCCTGAGGGCAAGTTCGGCAAAGCTTCCAAGCTTCTCAGCCGCTGTTCAGGGGGACACAGAAATTGGTGATGAGAACTCAACACAAGTTCTGTCACGGTCTCGAGCAGTTGGGCTAAACTGATCGGGAACTGTAAGGGGTCTTGATGGAATAGGGCCATGCCCAAGTCCGCTACGTAATGTTCAAGCCGAGCTTTCAGGTTGTTCAGGTGCCATTGCCAAAAAGACTCAGGAAGTGATTCGAGAATTTGCTTTTGTTGATCCACCCATCCCGATCGCGAAAAGACTGGGACGCCCCACAAGAGGCGGTACAAACCATAGGTGGAGCCTTGTAACAACGTGAAAGGTTCATTTCGGATACCCTTCAGTAAGGCTTCAAAATCACGTGTCCTCTTATATTCTATGTGGACCGGCAGACTTTCGAGGAAAAAACGGTCCTTGGTTTCGGCTAAAGAAGTTTCGAGAAACTCGTGGGGAGGAAAGAGCTGGATTCGGTCTTGTTGAGGGGGAATCGCCCCCTCAAGAAAGACATCGAGTTTGATACTGGCAAATTCAAATAAAGCTTCTGAGTAGCTTTGATAGGGAATCTTTTGCACAGCTTCGAGGTGGGGCCAGGTTTTAAAGCCCTGCAAAAGACTCTCGACTAAGCGGTTGATTTTCTGAATCATGGCAGGCATAGTACCACAAGGAAAAGAAAAAATGAAGAAATCCCGTTGGGTGTGGCTTCCACCCCAGGGAGATGTTCGCCTCTTACGGTTTCAAGAGGACGTCGCCCTCAAGGTGGGTGACACCTTCCGTGCCTTCCCGCCACTACTCATGGCCCCAGAAAACACCCCTTTTCCCACCAAAGCTGAATTGGTTGAAATCTCGTTAGGCAAATGGTTGCCCCGTGAAGAAGGTCCTTACTTAGAAGGCCCTTTGCCAGGACTAAAGTTTTGGCTGGGCTGGAAAGCCCCCGAAGACTGGACGGTCTTTTCCGTTCCACCTTACACCTGGCAAACGGGTCGTATTGCTTACTTCACTTGGGAGCCTGCGGGGGAACACGGCCTTTTTTGGTCTTTTTCTTCTTGGCGTCCTTGGCACTGAGGCTCTTACCAGGGCTTTCTTCGTAGGGAATAAGCCGGTTAGCCCTCCCCAAGGTTTGGCATCCGTTGTTCACCAAAAGCCATTGGCTCACGCCAGCGGGACTTGCACTTTCTTTTAGTCGACACCAAGTCCTTGTGGCCGTTGCTCCCTCTGGCCACCAAGGGGGACCGGTCCAGGGGGCCTGTGAAGTCCAAGCTCGAGGTTCCCGGTGATGATACGCCTGAAGGAGTGAAGTGGCTCGTTTGAGGTCTTTACCCCATAAAAAGGCATCTTGGGAGCCTTTGTCGGGGGCGGTGCGCAAGACCAAGAGACCTTGATTGGTCAAACCGGGGATAGCCCAAAAAAACACTTTGCCGGGTAGGGGGGATGGGCAACGAGGTCCTGCTACCAAAACTAAAAATTGTCCCGCTTGAACGTCTTGTTCGGGAAAGCTAAAGCGTTCAAACCTACCTGGTGAAGTCAAATCCAGGCAGAGTCCCGCTAGCGACCCTGCTTTGACAACTTCTAGCTCAAGGGCATCTGGGTTTCGGCTATTTCCGGCCGTGCGGATTTCTGAGAGTCGTAAGAGGGCTACACGAGGGTTAAGGCCCCAATAGCTCCCTTGGATACCTGTCACTGTCCCTTGAGCATCCTGGACTTCTAGCGAATAGCGGATTTCTTGCCCCGGTGGTTCCACTTGCCGCTTGAGGCTCACTCGGTTGCCTTGGAGTATGGCTGGTGAAAGCAAGTCGGGTGGCTCGGTGGTCATGTGAGCGCTTTTGAGAGGATGATCAAACGTAAAGCCCAAAGTCCGCTCTTCAGATTGAAAGTCGAGCAAGCGGGCCGGAGCCGCTGTGGCAAAGACTTGGCAGCCAAGAAGCAGGGTTGACAAGAAAAAGAGGCAGACCCTAGAACAGGATTTTGTCGTGGCATAAAGAGGATTCATAGCACCTTCCTAGGAAAGGAAACGGGGCTGGACTTAGTTGTGCTTCAGTTCTCGGTGAAACCGCTCTCGCTCCGGATAAAGGTTTTGATTATATTGGAGAAATGGAAACGAACCCTCTTTTGCAAAAATACGGCAAAGTTCTTGCCTCCTCACAAACCGTTTTTCAGGAAAATGAGGAAGGCGATCAAATGTACATTATTCAAGAGGGCAAAGTTCAAATAAGCCGTCAAATTGCCGGGAAAGAAACTCCCATTGCCGTGCTCGAAAAAGGGGAGTTCTTTGGGGAAATGGCCATCGTCAACCGAATCAAACGGACGGCTTCTGCCACCACGTTGGCTCCTACGACCTTGTTGGCCTTTGACCGGGTAGGTTTAGAGCAAATGATCGAAAAGAACCCCAAAATTGCTTTGAGCATTATCGACAAACTGTGCCGCAGGCTTCAAAACGCCAATGCCCAAATTCAAAAGTTAGCTCAGAACTCGACGCATCAGGCTGTGTGGGGAGCTCTACAAGTTTTAGCCCACCAATCCACCCTTCTCGGCGAGGAAGTCAAATTGGCGGACGAATTATCGCTTTCGTTGTCCTTAGCCCGGTCTGAAGTTCAGCAAACTCTCGAAGAATTAGTGCTGGCTCAAGTCCTCAAGCGGAACGGCAACCAAATCGAAGTCTTAGAATTAGATAAGCTGATGAGTTTAGGGGCGAGTTAACGATAAGTCTCACCGGAAATTCTCCGATAATAACGTCATGAAGCTGATCGTGTTTCTGGCCGCCTTGACGGCATACCCTTTAAGTGGCTTGACCGTAAACAGTAGCTTGAAACTGTCAGGATCAGACGTCCGCCTCGAAGCCTACGCGGATGGATACCACTTGGTGGTTAAGAAAACGCCAGCCGTAAACTCAGTCCTATTGACCGAGGCGTTCGAACCAGTCGGGCATAAATTGGCGACCTATAGCTGGCGAGGTCTAGAACCTAATGCCCTCAACGGTCAAGAAAAACGTCTTTTAAATGGTCATTTCTTGCCACAGCCCAATACCGACTTACTCTCTTCGACGGTAGTTCCCGATAAAGTGTTTGGTAAGGCCTTCGTGATTCTGATTCCGTCTGTCGTGGAATATGGTTATCACGAACCAGGGGCCCGCTTTGGCCGCTTAGATTTAACTCAGCTCATCCAGCAGGGAAAAACCCTATGGTTTTCGGTCAGAACGTTTTCGCGTCCGTATGCGGATTATACAGGGCAATACCAAGACAATGCCTTTGAACTCAGTCAGTTAGTCGCCAAGGCTAAACCTATGCCCGCATCCGACTCGGCTGTGGCACGTTTAAGACGGCTTGGTCCAGTCTATGAAGCGTCGAATATTACGCAAGGCATACAGCGTGTGCAGAGTTCAGTCCAAGATGATTTGGATATGGTACTTTGCATCGATACGCCCAATAGTATGAAAGAGTACTTGAAGGCTCTTCAAAAAGACCTCTTAGGTCCCATTTCTCAAGAAGCCAAAAATTTTCAACACTTTCGGCTGGGGTTAGTCTTTTACCGAGATTATATGGAGGATTACCTTACCCAAGTGGTGACCTTTCAGACGGATATCGCAGTGATCCAAAAGGCTTTGAATCAAGCCACTGCCGCTGGGGGCGGTGACATCCCCGAAGCTGTGGTCGAAGGGCTGTGGTCTGCCCTCAATTCGTTTGACTGGCAAGCTGGACATCGGTTGATCTTAGTGATTGGCGATGCTCCTCAGCACAATTTGCCTCGGGGTTCGATTACTGAAGCCATGGTACACCAAACCGCCCTGGAAAAGAATGTGGAAATTCAAATTGTGAAACTTCCCCCTGGCGGTAATGGCGGCAATTAGAGGAATGGCAAAAGCTTATTTAACGCGGTTTGCCTTTTTCCCCGTTTCTATTTCTTTCAGAATCTTGGTGGAAAGGATCTGCACCCAAATGGGCAAGTTGCTAAGGGTCGGATCATTGTAAAGTTTTAAGATATTTTGAAACTGTTCTTTGGCCAGGGGATAATCCCCCATTTTGAAATGGAGAAAGGCCACTTCGTACTGTGCAGAAACACGAGTATTCATGTCGATGTCCGTTCTCGCCAGCAATTCAGCATAGATTTTCAAAGAATCCTGGTACTCATACTCATCAGAGGCCTGCTGGGCGCGTTGAAAATATACCTCGGTGGGGGTATTGGGCGCTAAATTGGTGTCGATGGTTTTGCAGGCAGACAAAGAGAGCAACAGAGCAACCGTAGCTCCCAAAAAGTAGAACCTTTTCATGAGAACATCCTTTGGGGATAAAGAAATTTCAGTTTACTGAGAATAAACATCTTACTGAGAATAAACATCAGGAAGAAGGAAGCGTTTCAGAATTTTGGGTATAGGTTTCGTCTTTTTGCGGCAACAGTGACCTTAATTGTCGCAGATACCCTCGGGTATCTCCCATTGAGCAATACGACTCGCACGTCAGAAGGCTGCGTCGGGTTAAAGTAAAATACTTGTAAAGTTTGTCTTCACCGTTTTTGGTTTTCCACTTGCCCGCCGCACAACGCACGCGAAGCAGGTACTGACTACCGTCCCCAGCTGGAACACGAACCACTTTGCAGTGAGCACAATTCGCACAATAAATTTTTCCGTAAACTGTATCCTGTTCCACGTCACCAAGAATAACACGAGTTGTCCTGCCGGTCAATCATTTTGAGAAGCCGCTAACCAAATGCTAACTCCAAACTAAAAGCTAATCCGGTACACTTCCACATCACCCGTTAAGAAGTCGGTAAACGCTAAAAAGCGACCCGATGGAGACCAAGCTAGGCCTTTAGGCTGGTCTCGACCCCAAACAAACCCAAGTTTCGCACCTGTTTTGGCATCGAGAAAAACGACTTGCCCATAGTCAGGTCCTTGTAGGGCGTAATTATCAGGATTGTTGGTTCCTCGAAGGGCAACGGCTAGGATTTTTCCATTGGGTGAAACTGAGAGGGTTTGAGGGTTTGGACCTACCGGAACCGAAAACAATACGGTTCGTTGAGTGGCATCAACGGCGCTAACTTTACCGGTTGCCATATCCGCAACCCAAAGCAAAGAGCCGGCAGAGGCCACATAACTCGGGTTCCCCCCGATATTTGTCGATGCCAGAGTGCCATCAGGAGAAATCCACAAGAGTTTACCTTCATTGAATTGTGTGGCCACCACTCCCCCGGGAGCTGGTGCCGCCGAAGTTACCAAGTCATCTAGTTTTAAGGATGTGATGATTTTTGCGTTGGAAATGTCTAGTAAAGAGATGCTAGGATCGTCCCACCCCATGACCGCGAGTTGAGCTGAGGGAAGGGCGGCTAACGACCCTCTTCCCGACGAACCCCAATTCACAGCCGGTACGGTAGAGGGAAACAACGAAATGGTCCCATTGGTATTCAAGGCCGCTACTGTATTTTGAACCAAAGTGGCATCGGTAAACGAGCCTTGTACCGCAGGCGAAGGCAGGAGTTTACCTAAACGAGTAAAAGTTTGAAGCCCGTCGGTTGTCGCCACCAGCAGATTTTTTCCATCTGGGGTAAAGGCTAGGCCCCGAGGGTGTTTGCCGACGGTGAACTCGGCAAATTTCACCAAGGTGGTTCCTTCAGGTTCTAATTTAAAAGACCAAATCGCGCCATTTTTGACGTCTTCAGGAATCTTGGCGCTGACGGGTAGCCACCCCAAAGCCCCAAAGCTGAGAAGTTGGACTCCAGAAGGAACGGTGACATCTCGTACCGTATCTGACTCGGAAGTGGATGACAGGGGAATGCCATTGGCAAAAACCTGGGTGTTTTGGGGAAAGATTCGAAGGCGGACTTGAAAACTATCTGCCCAGGCCACCGTCGTAAGACTGACCGAAAAGAGTAAAGTTACCGAAAGTGTTAAAAAGGGGCGAAGTACGCTCATAAACTTACGCTATCACGCTCCACTGTTTTTTTCTAGAATTAATTCGTGTTGTAAGGCTAATCCTTCTGGGTCTTCAGGGGCTATGTTGAGGGCCGCCTCGCAATCCTGCTGGGCTTTGGTTTGTTGTCCCAGTTTAAGCCAGGTTCTAGCCCGGGCTAACAGGACTTCAAACTGATACGGAACCAGCTCAAGACTATGAGCAAAATCCGTTAAAGCGGCGTCGTATTGTTCGATCGAGTCTCGGACCATACCCCGGTAATAGTAGGCTTTGGCATTTCGTTCATCGCGTTCTACGGCACTGTCAAAATCATCCAAAGCGTTTTCATAGAGACCTTCGGCAAAATATGCCATGCCTCGGTGGGTCAGGACCAACGACTGGACAAAACTTTGAGGCCCACGCTTAAGAATGGCTGTGTAGTGGTTGATCGCCCTCTTATACTGCTTTTGATTGTGAGCCGAAAGGGCCTCTAAGAGAACTTGGTCCATATTATCTGCGGGCAGTGAGGCATAGTGCTCATCCGTGCGCGTTGAAGATTCAGGGATCTGCGGGGTCTTGAGCCGGTCTAGAAAACTCCGACGGCGTTTTTCTAGTTCATGATTGAGTTGCCTCTGGTAATCCCGGATTTCTTGAAAGATGATATCGCTGAGGCTGAGGTTGGCGTTCAAGGCGGCGAGTTTTCGCTTTAACGGTTGGTCAAAGGGAAAAAACTGCGACTTGTAGATCAGCTCGTGTTCCACTTCAGCCCAGGCGTCTTGAAGGATGGTACGAATTTGAATTTCGCACGGGGGAGGGTGATCTAAAGATAGCGCTTCGATGAGATCCTGGGGGACGGCAACCAGAAAGTGAGTCGATTCATAGCCGAACTCTTTGAAGGACTGCAGGGCTCCCTTTTTTTCTTCTTCGAGGACGGTCAGTCGGGTCCGCACCACATCTTCGATCTTTTTTACGTCTTCCATAAAAGGACAGACGATACGCATTCCTAGAACGTCTTGAATCTGGACTTGTTCTGAGGGAACGCCTTGACGGATTTTGCGCAACACCTTTTCAAACCAACTATGGAAGGACTTCACCCGCATTTTAATGCCGGGGTGCAGGCCTAAGGGTTCAAGCCAGCCTTGAAAGCGATGCCCCAAATTTTGAAGGATCATTTCGTAGAGTTTGCGGTCGGCGTTGTATTGCAGTTCTAGCTGTTTACGATTCGGAAGGTTCATGCCAACCCTAATTCCCGGAGGGCTTGAATGCTGTCTTGGGCAGAGGTGTGGAGGACAAAGAGCCCTCCCAGATCGACCCAGCCGGGCTGAGACTTTAAGCGATCGTCGATAAGAATTGGGGTCTCGTCCGCGTCGAGGAATTCACGGGCGGCTTGACCTTTATCACGACTTAAGCAGGTCAAGACGGGCACTTCAGGGCCAAGTTCACGGCGACACCACTGACGTTTTTGTGGCTCTGCCCAGTTTCCACGCGGTAAGCCTGTGCAAATGATAGGGTTAAAGGGGACCACATATTCCCACAGTTGGCGCCCATCGGGCATCCAGGGTAAGTGTTCGTAAAAACCAGAGACTTTAGCCACCAAAGGCCACATCTCACGATCGGACATCTGCGTAGGGTAGCGTCCTGTTGCCTCCAAGACACCACGGTCAAAATCTGCTAGGACTCCATCTAGATCAACAAAAAGGCGAAATCGTCGCACTGACCCCTCCCTGCTTTAACTGTAATGCCTAACCTGCCCGATGAAAAGGGCTGTGTGAAAACTCCTGCAATTGTCACTCTTGTCAAAGGACGAACTTTACAGTAGGTTAACACCTTAGATGGGGAATTAGCTCAGTTGGTAGAGCGATTGGTTCGCAATCAATAGGTCAGGGGTTCGAATCCCCTATTCTCCAATTATTTTTCTTCCTTCAGGCCTGATGAAAAATAGTTTTGTTAGAAGCTTATGTAAGTTTGACTTTCATGTGCTAAAGAGACTTAAAAATTCCACTGGTGTCATGACCTGGATCACTGAATTTTCGTAGTCGTGAATATTTCTTGTGACTATTAGATCACATTTGTTTGCCAAAGCCGAATAGTGTTGGACGGCATCTTCAAAGTCCTTGAACTTTGAATCCAAGGCTTCTAGGACTGATCTATGCTCGACTGAAATGACGGCCACATATTCCAATAATGAACTAAGGAAGTTTTTTGCTTTTTCGTGTGAGCTAATCTTCTTAAGAACATAGTAAACGTTGGTAACGATATTTGAAGATAAATACCCCATAGCAAAGCCACGCTCAAGTAATGTGAGTACTAATTTACTATCGTTGAAGAACGGAAAGCGCCCAGTTGCGACGTCAATTATGACATCAGAATCAACAAAAACCTTTTTTATCATAAATTTCTTTCCAGGATTGCCTCTTCAAGCAACACTTTGTAATCTTGACCAGAATATTCTTCAGAAAACATTCCGGCAATTCTTTCCGTAATTGGAGCAGGTCCGAGAAAGTCAGGTGAGACCTTTGTAGTGCCGTCGGAAATGCTGTTCAAATATTCCTCAACAATTTTAGAGACACTTCGGTTTTTTTTCAGTGCGTATCGTTTAGCCTTCGCAACAACTTCTTCCTCAATATTCAAGGTCAATTTTGTCAACATTTGGAAACCTCACACGTATAAATATACAATAAGAGCACGTGAATTTCAATAGTTTGTGTATTTCCCCGACCTGACGGCCTATCTAAGGTATACCAAGTAAAGCAACCTACATCTTCCAACGCGGCACGGTGCCACTGAGATCTCGACGGCATCGATCGAGTTCTTCTTCCAGTACGACGGCCGTGTAGTTCCAGAACTCAGGATTTTGGACTGTGGCCAATAGCTGTGGGGGAAGAAACCTCCCCATCTCATCAAGATACTGTTTTCTAACTTCTGGGTCGTTTTTCACTAAGTCCAGATGTTGTTCATAGGCGCTGAGGAAGTCTGAAATAGTTCGGTGATGTTCGTTGATCTTTTCACCGAGGTGGACGGGGGAGGTGTCGTCAAGGGATTGCCTCAGCCAAAGGATGTCCCACATATCGCGGGCTTTGATCCGGTTACGCAAGGCAAAGGCAATCAGTTTGTCGGTGTAGGTTTCTTTGCGAGATTGTACCTGAACGATTAGGCCTGCGGTGCCGAGATCCACCTGATAGTGATTTGATAGTAGCCTCGGCTCCCTCTCGAAGTTGGTCCAAGAGAGCTTTGGTGAAAGAGGTCCCTTCTTTGAAGTCAAGGTCTTCGCTGAGCCGGTTGGAGCCGTGACAAAGCCGAAGGCTCGTCCCTCCAAAAAAGATCAATGACTTCAAGAATCCCGCATCGGCCATCAGACGTAAGATGTCATGATGAAGGATTTCCTTCTCGATGACGGGGAGAAGTGCCTTTGAAGTCGATGACCCGGCTGCCCGGGCAACCTGTTCATCAAAGAGCGTGCCCATGGAGCGCCTCCTGGTCGACTAAGTCAAGATTTCGTCCAGCAGCTTTTAGATCTTGCCACGCCAGTGCCGCTGAGGCCATGTAAAGACGACGGTCGGAGTCGTAGGTAAGTTGGTCCATGAGGACCTCTGGCTTTTTCTTCGTATGGGTGAATTCGATAAAGCCCCAGGGGCCACAGGATAATAGACCACTACGTCCTGTCGTCATGACCGTAATCCTCTGCAAAGTAACTTGGGAAATAATTCCAAGATCACTCAGTACGGACTCCTGGGACAGGTAGTTGAAGTCGCCGCTTTTAACCTTGCTGACCAAATGGTACAGTTCTTGGCCTTTGGGGCGGCCTAAGACTTCAAAGAGGTAAACACCCCGGCACACCCGAACCAGGAGCTTTGCCTTCACGGCACGATTCAAGAGCATTTTCCAGGCTGGTCGGGTCATTTGAGGTATTAGCCCTTCGAGGTCAGAAAGGGTGAACAGATAGGTTTCGGGGGTTGTCATGGTACGAAGAAACTGCTCAAGTATTCGGAGCGGTGACATGCGTTCTCCTAAGATAAGTTTACGCTTGCCTTACCCTGTGGTCAACAGAAAGTAACGATTTCCATGACTTTCTGTATACCTCAAAAGGGGGTAGTATGACTTTGCTGTCACCGCTTTCTTGGGGTTTTACTCTATTAGTTGGAAAATAGCGTCGTTTAGGTAGAATCTTCCCAGCTTTAAGAAATGGTTGCGAAAAAACAGACCGTTGAATTGATTTTGTAAGATGGTATAAAAGATAGGGAAAAAAGTGAAATTAGGTCTTGAAATAATTAATTTTGATTATATAATTCCTAAATGAACGTTAATTCATAGCTATTTTAGTTCAAGTTTAATGATTTTGTGAAATTACTTTATATGGGGTGTCCTTAATGAAATTTCTTAAGGAATAAGAAAAAAATGTAAAATATTCAGAATAAATGTATACAAAAGAATTAATATTTCAAATTTTGAAAAAAAGGATATGATAAATGGGATTCAAAGATATTATGCTTAATATTGTTACATTAGGTGCTCATCATAGAGTTCAAAAAGCAACAAATGCTTATGAAGATAAGTTAGATGAGCTCAAAGAGCTAAACGAATTTCACGAAGAAAGAAAAAAAGAAATCAATGAATTATTAGAGTCTATAATAATCTTAAAAAAACAGGCAATTTTGGAATTGCGAAAAGTTAAAAAAATAACTGATAGCCTAAATGTTAAGCAAAGACAACAAATAGATCAACGTTTAGGAAGTACTGATTATTCGCTAAATAAAATAGATGCGAGTATGAAAGCAGGTGAAATGGCAATCAGTGCTACACAAGGAGCTGTTGCAGGAGTTAGTACAGCTCTTGGTACTTGGGCTTTAGTAGGAACCTTTGGAGTTGCATCCACTGGAACTGCAATCGGTACCCTATCAGGGGTTGCTGCTTCAAACGCTATTCTTGCTTGGCTAGGTGGCGGTAGTCTCGCGGCTGGAGGTGGTGGCGTTGCAGCAGGAAGTGTCGTGCTTGGAGGTTTAGTAGCAGTTCCAGTAATAGCAATTACTGGATTGTTCCAGCATTTAGTTGCAAATAAAAAAATCAAAAGACTAAAAGAGGAGGAATTAAAGATTCTTG
>DAIDJJ010000045.1:0-16652 GCA_027451385.1 Spirochaetales bacterium
CTTCATCCGAGTAGGCGGTTAAAAAAATCGAAGGAATTTGCCATTGCCGAAAGATGATTTTGCTGGCTTCAATGCCATCCAGAGGACCTTCTAAGTGAATGTCCATCAGGATGAGGTCTGGCTTTTCCTCTTCTGCGATTAAAAGGGCGTCGGCTCCGGTCGCACAATTTCCTACGACTTCGTAACCGAAGGCCTTCAAACGGCGTTGAAGATCAAAAGCGATGATCTTTTCATCCTCGACAATCAGGATACGTTCTTTCTCCAAAGTCAGCTCCCAGAACTGTTCATAAATTGAGTGTAGCCTGAAACAGACTGGCTGACCATACAAGAAATTTCGGAAAACAGCCAGATTTTTTAGACTTTTAATCCACGAATGACAACGAAATTTTTCATGATTTTCAGAAATTGTAAGGAACGGTTGTACCCATTGATCAAACCCTGAATAATATCGCGGTTATTTTTGCCACCGAGGCCCTTAATGTTGGTGACATATAAAGGTTGTGGGTTTTTATAGTCCTGAAGAATCTCGGAAATACGAAGAGTTAAACTGGCGATATGGTTGACTTCAGCTTCCAGCAATTCTGAGGCTGTTCGATTGATCTTATCAATAATTTGCTGAGGCACTGCAGAACCTTGCGGCTTTTCAAGGTATTTTTCGAGGGCTGTGAGGGTAATTTTGCCGTCGCTTTCCAGGGCCTTATCGAAAGCCTCCAGCCGGACCTTGAGTTTTTCTAAGGGGTACATCGTGTTGGCAAATTTGGTGGCATAGTCCTTATCCTGAAAAAAGCCATTGAGAACAATTTGTTTGACCTGGTCGAGGTATCCCCCTGCTAAAACCGAAACATCAAAGCTTTTGAGCAGAGACAGAGGTTTGATCAGTGTAAGCCCCGAGAAACCCGCGTCTTGAAGTCGTTTGTCAGTTTCTTCGGTGTAGTTTTCCAGGATTAATAAATGACCTTGCGGAAAAAGCGTCCGAATATCGGTTTCAAGAGACGATTCGGCGAGTTCTCGTAACACCCGATCGCGGTCTTGATTGAAGCGTTGTGCCAGGGCTTCCAGATAATCTCGTATAGGGTCCGTTTTGGGTTTCCAGATTTCTGGTACGAATTCTGGTTCCTGTCGCAAGATGCGAATGAGGGTGAGGGTAAGGTAACCGGAACAAGGCCCTCGAAGTAAACTCCGCAACCGGTCGAGCAGTTTTTCCATCTTGTGCAGATTCTCTTGGGCTTTTTCGGCATTGAGACGTTCTAACAAGGTAAAAAGGCCCCGTTCCATTTGCGGAGTGATTTCAAAATCCCCGATGAGGTAATACAAATCCAGCAAGTCAGGCAAAAGGTTGTCACCATCAATGGAACTAAAATGGGGGTTTTGCTGTCCCAGAAGCGCTAAATCGTAGCCAAACTTTTTAAAGAAGGGGTGAAACGAATGGGTAACTAAGTTCTTAAGTTTTTCTAGATCGAGAATGTCTTTGGCTACGGTCTCGGTGTCCTGTCGTCGAATATCACTTTCTAAATTGGCAAATTCTTGGTTAATGGTGGCGGCATAACTGCTGGATTGTCCAGCTAAGCGTTCTTTTAAACTCTCATAACTGAGGGCAAATCGCCGCTCGGCAATGTCACCGGCCAAGGAGGCTTCGACTAAGTACTGCCGAGAAAGGGTTTCAAGACGTTTATCGGGATTGGCTAAGGTTTTGCTAAATAAGTCATACAGCGGCTTGCTCAGCTGGTAAAATTGAAACCAACTTTGCGCCAAGCCTGGAAGAACTAAGCCTGAAGTCTTGTTCCAAACTGCGGGTTTTACCGAGAGGACGGTTTCGTGCAGTTCCCGCAATTCCCGCCTTAAGCGAAGGGCTTCGGGGTCGCCAGAGAAAAGCTGAAAAAAGAAATCACTGAGACCTTCAAAAAAGCCGGACATGACCACACTTTAGCCGGTGAAGTGGGCTTTGACAAGGACAAAACAGGCCAGCATACTAAGTCCATGACTGCTCCCATCCCTCATAAAAAACTTCAACTTGTCCTCCTCTACGGAGGTCCCGGCGGCGAACACGATGTTTCTCGATTGTCAGCTGCCTCGATTTTTCGGCATCTGGACCGTTCCCGTTACGAAGTGACACCTGTGGGGGTTGATCGTACCGGCGTTTGGTACCGTCAAGGTCCCTGGTCCGCAGAGTTTCCCAGCGGGGACGCCTTACCTCTGGAAACTCGTGCTGGGACCAGGCTTGCCGCTGTGCCTGGTCAGGGCTTGCTCAGCGAAAGTGCTCCTGGCCTTTGGCAGTCCTTTCCTGTAGATGTGGTTTTCAACATAGTTCATGGAATTCAAGGGGAAGATGGCCGAATTCAGGGCTTGCTAGAAACGGCAGGACTGCCCTCGACGGGAGCCAGAGTAGCAGGTAGTGCCTTGGGGATGGATAAAGTCTTTGCTAAACAGGTCTGGGAACAACATGGGTTACCGGTAGTCCCTTACCGAGTGGCTCACCTGAGGCTAGCACAAAAAGACCCGGCTTACCTGGAACGGCTTTTTCATGAAACTGTCGAACTTTTGGGTCTGCCCCTATTTGTCAAACCTGCCAACTCAGGTTCTTCGGTTGGGGTTTCAAAAGCCATGGATCAGGAAAGTTTCAAGAAAGCTCTTGAAGTCGCCTTTGCCGTAGATGAAAAAGTGTTGGTCGAAAAAGCCATGACGGTGCAAGAGGTAGAGGTGGCGGTGCTCGACTGCCCTGAACCTACCGCATTTGGACCGGGTGAAATTGAACCTACGCACGAGTTCTACGATTACGACGCGAAGTATTTGGACCCTCAGGGGGCCCGCTTGCTCATTCCCGCCCGTGTACAAACCGCTTTGGCCGAAAATTTACTGGCCACCGCTGAGGCAGCATACCGGGCCTTGGATATTCAAGGGTTTTCTCGCGTGGACTTCTTTGTAGACAAGGTCACTGGTCATGTCTACCTCAATGAAATTAATACTTTGCCGGGTTTTACCACCATTTCGATGTTCCCCCGTATGGCGATGAGCCGAGGTTTAAGTTACGCGGGGGTACTCGACTGGATAATCCACGAGGCCATTTCCCGCTCCCTTGAATAAGCGCCCCCTTTATTCGGTGGGTAAGTTATAGGGCTGTGGCGGGACGGGGAGAGGAATTCTGACCCAACCTAAGCTGTCTTTTTGCGAGGGGACCTTTCTCACTTTCAACGGATACACCGTTATATTCAGCCAAGAGGGGAGTTGCAACGGTCCATACTGATAGTGTTCGGCTCCTGGCCAAGGGCTTTTGCTCGCCTTTTGAGCAATGGTTAAAAGCCTCTTTTTGCCAGGTTGACCTTCCCAAAAGGTCTGGCTTTCGACCTTCCAGGCTCTGCTGGGTGCGGTTCCGGCATCGGGAAGCCAGGACCAATCGGCAAGAGGCAAGCCATTCGGTTCAGACCAATCGAGGGTAAAACTGCCATTGCCCAGAGCGGTGTTAAAATAGGCCGCTTTGGCCGAGCGGGCATCGTCGGTGAGCCGGCTCCAGACCGTTGAAAAGGGCTCACTCTGAAGTTGGGCTTTATACAGCAGTTCTGCCCCAGCCTGAAGTAACCCGGCTTCGGGGTAAGCCCCTTGTGAGGCCCAGGTTTGTGCCAGTTGCCTTGGGGCATCAATCAATTCTTGCCAAGAAACCGGGGAGACGAGCGTCGAACCGGCAGGTTCTTGGGAATCCCATGACCAGACCCAAACCGTTCGAGCTAATGCCGACCATAGATACATTCTGTTATTGCCGACCGCCATGCGAAGATCTTGGGGGAGTTCCTGGCCATTCAGGGTCGTGAACCTCGACCACAAGAGCGTCCCCTCCGTAGAAAACCCACCCACCCAACCAGGACCACAGGCAAAGTAACCTTGATCATCGGGAAAAGGAAGTAGTTCGGTCATTCTCCCTGGGGCTTGTGGGGCGGGAAGCGGATTCCAAAATTCTTGTCGCCTTGTCCAGGGTAGAGCCTGAAGACTGTCACAGGCCCAAGGTTGACCAGCTGGAGAGGCCGTAAAGTTGGAGGGAAAGAACGGCAAGGGCTCAGCCTCATTCCACTCCTGGTTCCACGTCTTTTTGATAAAGAGTCGTCGCCCCGAGGTTGCGGCAAAACCGTTTTTATTGACACTCAAAGAGTCTGGACTCAGCGGTGGGGCCTGAGTCCAAAACACGGTACCCTCGCGGGGGTACAGCAGTCCCATTTTGTCTGCTGTGAGAAAGACGACACCTTGCCCAGCACTCACGGCATTGGGTGTACCGGTCAGCATGGCCGGCTCTCGGTTTTGCAAATCGGTAGTCGGTAGCCAAGCCAAGCTTTCAGGGCTAAAGGAGAGGTCGGCTTTAAGAATCAGCCAACCACCGGTCAAGGATAGTACGGTAAGACCGTTGTCAGGGACTACCGCCAAAGGGACGTCCTGCTCCTCGGTCCTCAACGTCCAAAAACTCTGTTGGTCAAGCAGTAAGGTCCGCTCTTGAAGCGGCCCCGTTTGTGGATCTGAAAGAATTGGTGTGGGTGTTGGCGTTGGAGTTGGCGAGGCCGGCACTGTTAAAGCTGAAGCCTCCGGGACTGTTATCAACAAGCTCAGCAGACCTAGGAGGGATTTCAGCCACAGCTTTTTCAGCTTGATCATGACCAACCAAGCCTTGCTAAAGACGCTAGGGCCACAGCTTCTTCGTCATAGGGCTCGCTACCCTGGGGGCCGACCAAAGTTTGTTCGTGACCTTTGCCTAAAAGCAAAACTGTGTCACCGGGACCCGCCAAGCTAAGGGCAAAATCAACAGCCTGGGCTCGTGGGGTAATCTTCCAATAGGTAATGCCGAGCGATTTCTGGGTGATTCCAGCCTCCAGATCTGCTAAGATTTGTTCGGAAGGTTCACCCCGAGGGTCTTCGTCTGTCAGGATGACCAAATCGGCCCATTGGTCGGCCAGCGAACCTTGAACTGGTCGCTTCACGCGGTCGCGCTCGCCGCCAGAGCCAAAAACAGTGATGAGTTTGCCAGTACAAGCCTTTCGGGCGCTGGGAAGGAGTTTCTCAAAGGCCCCAGGGGTATGGGCGTAATCCACCAGTACGGTAAATGGCTGACCTCGTTGAATTTGCCGCATTCGACCTTTCACGGAGGTGAGTTGCGGAATATAGCGAGCCCATTCTAAAGGCGACTGAGTGAGGCCTTCGGTTCGGTTGACGGTTCCTGTTACCGCCAAGAGGGCCGCCAGGAGGTTTTCGGCATTAAAGCGGCCGGGGAAGGGGGCCTCCACTTCGAGAGTTTGCCCCTTCCAAAGTAACTTCAGCCTCAAGGAGGAGGACGTTTCGGCCAACACTTGCGCTGAAAGTTCCACATCGGAGCGTTGTAAAGAGTAAAGATAAACTTCACGACCTTGTGCGGCTTGAACGAACAGTTCGTAGTGAGGGTCATCCGCATTGACGACGCCAAAAGCTTGATCCGTGCCTCGTTCGTGCAAAGCTTCAAAAAGTCTCGCCTTATCGCGGCGGTAATTTTCGACGGTGCCATGAAATTCCAGGTGTTCGGAGGTAACGTTGGTGAACACGGCACATTCGTAGCGGACATCGGCCAAGCGAGAGGTTTTGGGGGAAAGTCCATGCGAAGTAGACTCTAATACGGCGTAACGTTTGCCATTCTCAAGCATTTGATAGAGCAGATGGTGAATTTGCGGGGCTTCGGGTGTCGATTGCCGAAGGGCATTATGTTCAACTTCTACACCCGCCTTCCATTGAACGGTAGAGAAAAAACCGCTGGGACGACCGGAAAGTTCCAGAAGTTGGTGAATATAAAAAACGGTTGAGCTTTTTCCATCCGTCCCGGTGACCCCGATGACGGGGATTTGCTTTGAGGGCTGGCCGTAAAACGCCGCACTCAAGGGGCTCATGGCGGCACGGGTATCGGTAACGACCAAGTAGTTTGTATCAGGGTATGGGGTTTCGGGAAGCTGAGCGACAACCACAGCCCGACAGCCGCGTTCATGCACTTCGGGTAAAAAGCGTTGTCCATCGGTGTGAGTGCCGGGTAAGGCGAAGAAGAGGCTTTGGGGGCCCGCAGAACGGCTGTCGAAAACCAGAAATTGGAGCAGAGGCTCGGAACCCTCAGAGGGGCGCCAGTGTTGAACACAAGGTAGTGAAGCCAGTTGTGAAAGAGAAAGAAACGCCATAAGTGCATGGTAACTTTGGGGGCACAGGCCGTCAATCCTGAGACAAAGGCCAACTTTTGAGGTTTTTCCTTAAGGAGAAAATTATGTCAACGAATGTCTCCTAGCCTCAGAAAAGGCTCAAAGAACACGAAAACCTTTATCGGAAGTTTTCGCCTTTGATCGTTGGAATTTCGGGCTTTTACCACCAAACGAGTGATTTTTCATGCCTTTTAGGGTCTTATATGGGACAGGTTAGAAAAAAAAGTACAAAGCAAGTTTGAGCTAAACTCAGAATCTTTTCTGAATTCCGAAACAGCATTAGTTCTTATTCTCGGTTTTCCCCGCTCATGCGACACTGACCTAGATTTCGACAAAAAGGAATCTGGTCCAGTTGGGACCAAGGAATTTCAAAGGAGTTCTTATGAAGAAAATCGCTCTTCTTGTTTCTGCCGCGATGCTTCTGACAACAGCTGCCTTTGCTGACGACGGCGGAAAAGCCTCTCTGCAATGGTCGTTGTGGGGCCGAAGCATTTGGGCACCAGCGGTCAGCAATAACAATGGTGACCTGACTACTGCCATGGGCACCTCTTGGGGCCAGTCTACCCGTAACACCCTTTTTGTGAAAGGTGACGCCGGCAACATCGGTTTTGACCTGACTTTGGGTTATGATAACGGTTCTTTGGCTTCCTCCTGGAACGACGGTCCTGTGGATGTTTGGGCCAAGCCTTTCGACGGCTTTAAAATAGCCATGGGTTACATTGAAGACTACACCCTCCGTGGTGAAGCTGACTACGGTGACTGGGACTGGATTCGTTCCTTCGGCACCGGTGACGACGCCATTTTCCAAGGCGTTGGTACAGTTCGTGGTGGAGCCGCCGGCCCCATCTCGACCGAACTTTCTTACACCGCTGGACCTCTTTACATTTACTACCAACAGCCTTTCTTTGATAATTCGACCAATACTGGTAACTTCACAGCTTGGTATGACACCAAGGGTGTACAGGGTGTTTTCCAGAACGCAAGCTACGGTTTAGGCTACACCATTCCCGGTGTTGGACAAATCCGTGTTCAGAGCGTTGGTTACCTGACCAGTTCTTCTTGGGCTGGTTATTATCCTGGAAGCCCCTCTTGGTTCGCTGGTTACAACTTTGGTGTGTTCCAGGCTGCTTTCCGCTTGACTGGTGTTAAGGATCTGTACGCCGATATCGGTCTGTGGATTCCCACAACCTTGGACAGTACCCAAACCGCGTCTAAAAACGCTGGTTATGACTGGGAAGTTCCTTTGTTTGCCACCTATACCATGGGCAAGTTAAAGCTTAGCCTCAATGCTGACATCCAATCCACCAACCAATATTGGTATCAGTGGGGTGCTGCGGCTTCAGGTGCAAGCTACACTGGAACTGCTAGCCAACTGGGTATCCTGGCTGGTTTAGGTCTTGATTACTCCTTGGGCGGCGGTTTGAACTTGACCGGCGACGTCAAGTGGGCCAATACCTTTGCCAAAGACAATACCACCGGTTACCAGAACGAAACTTCAGCGATGATCGGTGTTTACAAAGGCTTGGCTAGCGGCGACATCGGTATCGGCTTTGAATGGGTTAACGGCGGTGTCTTCCATGGTCCTGTTAACGGCTACGAAAGTGCCTTTGCTCAGAACGCTGGACCTGGTTCTGCTAATGGCGGAAAGAACGGTACTGCTGCGAACAACTTCGCTATCCCCGTTCGTATCGACTACTGGTTCTAAGGTTTACTTAGTTCCTCAGTTTGTCTGAGTGAGCCCTGCTGGACTTAAGTCTGGCAGGGCTTTTTTATGTCAGCGTGGGAAAATTATTTAAAGATAATTTGACAAGCTATTCATCATAATTTAAGGTTATTAAATAATTATTAAACATAGTAAGGCCTTATAATTATGAATCCATCAAAGTTTGTCCTGGTTCTCTCTATTCTGTTTAGTCTGTTTTTTATTCCCGTTAAAACCTTTGCAGATTCCACGACAGGGTTAACCTATTTTTCTCTGGGACTTGGGCTTCAGGTTGCCAATGAACAGCTGGAACAAAGTACAGGTGCTCAAAGTTATATTCAAGCATTTCAAGTTTCCCCCCAAACAAGTTTTGCTTATGACGTGGCAAACTGGGGGGCTCTTGTTTTTACTTTCGATGTTTCACCGGCGATCAGTTCGTCGATTAACGACCCTAAGCTTACTCCTTTGGGTGTCTTTAGCGCCTCTGGCGAGATAGGTTGGGACTTTATCCAACCCCTAGCAAGAAATTTAATGTTACGGTATGGACCACGTTTTTCCGGAACCCTTTTTTCGGCAGAATATTCCAGTCCCACCCTTGGTCAGGTTGGTGCTAGTTCAGCCTTTTGGGGGGCAGGCGCCTCAGCTGTGGTCAATTGGTATCCGTTTCACAATGGTTGGGCTCTGATTGATAACTTTTTTGTTTATCTCTCTAGTCAAGTCTTTTATGACTTTTCGGGGGCTTTCACAGGACGGCTTCAAGCCGTCCCAGGAATTGGTTTAGGCATTGATCATTAATAGCTAGAGGATAGTAAAGGAGATGCTATGAAGATTTTTTCAATATTGGCAGTGTGTTTTGCTGCCGTTCTGAGTTCTTGTGCAAGCCTAACACCGCTTTCTGACACGTTACTGGCCGCTAAGGCTGCCAGTTATTTGGATGGGGAAAGTCAGGTTAAACCCCTTCAACTGACCATCGACACGGATTATGTCAATGAACGTTGGACCTTGGTAAGGGCTCAAGCTTCTGAAAATAAACAGTCTGTGTATTTACCTAACTCACCACTTGGATTGTATTTTGGAAATGGGCTGTATTTAGATTCAGAAGGTAACCTTGTCATTCGACTTGAGCGTGCCGCTGGAGTTGGACCAACCTGGCAAGGGAAAACCCACTATTCTTATTTAGCGACGAATGAGGATACCACCTGGGTAAAAACGGTGAACTATAGTGCCACAGGAATCCAATATTCAAATCCCAGCACGCTTTTTGATAAATCATACACTATAAGTTCGATGGATAAAAAAGTTGATGTCACTCTAACGACATTTAATCGTTTTACTGTTTATTTTGAAAATCAGAATAAAATCAAGGTAGCTCCTCAAGGTTTATTTGTTCATCTTTCAGATGAAACCTATGAAAATGTTTCTAACGGTGTGAAGTTAAGTTATTGGAAATCTTTTTTCCTAATTCCAACTCCCGCTTCAGACACCTTTACTTTAAATGATGGAAAAATTGTGGATTCGGACAAGCGAATCTTGGTTGAAAATAATGGTACTTACTTGCGTTTTGCGTTTACCAAAGGAAATGAGTATTCTTTTAGAATCTTTAGGACACCCACAACTTTCTTAGTCCTTGACGAGTCAACTGGTAACCCAGTTTTCTTGGCTAAAAAGACTGATGATGGTTGGATCTGGAAAGCTCACCCCGTCAATGGTTTAGGTTTTGTATCGGACAAACTCGTGACCTGTGGGATCACTTTAAAACCGGCAAAATCGTAAAGGGAAGTTTCAATTGAACCGCTAACCCTTTAAAATCTGTGAATTAAAAGTAGCCACGACTCAGGAAACTGCATTAAATTAAGAATATGGATCTCAGCCATCCTCACGATTCATTTTTTAAGACATGGTTCTCAAAGAAAGAACACCTAAAAGAGCTTTTGCAGTTAGTTCTCAGCCCAGAGCTGATGAATGAGCTTGATGTAGCGACGCTAGAAGTTCAAGACGGTACGTATGTTGATGAAGAATACAAAGAACACTTTTCAGATTTAGCGGCGACGGTAGAGCTTAAAGGAAAGGCTTTGAACCTGTATTTTCTGGTTGAACACAAATCCTACCAGGACCAAGGGGCATTGTTGCAGATTTTAAGGTATATGGTGAGCACGTGGAGTAGAGATTATCGGAATAATGGGAATAGCCCCTTGGTCCCCATCGTGCCGATTTTATTTTACCATGGGGTGTCACCCAAGGTTACGACTAAGTTTCAAGAGCTATTTTCCAAGGACTTGCCTCCTGAAATTGAAGTTTATTTGCCTGGCTATCGTTGTGAAGTATTGAATCTGACGAGCACGGATGTGAGTGGGCTACGAGTATCGACCGAGACAGCGGCGGCAATGTGGGCTATGAAATATGCCCGCACACAAGTTAAACTAGCCTTAGAGGGATTAAATCGGCTGGTAGAAACGATGGGGCGGACTGTGGTGGAAAGCTCAGATTTTAAAGCGATAGAGATGTATTTATTTGCCAGTTCGTCCCTGAGTGTGGCTGAGGTATTAGAATTGATCAACCAAACGATTACCAATTCCTTTTTAAAGGAGAATATTATGAGTACCGCAGAAATGTTAATTCATGAAGGCGAAGCACGAGGTGAAGCACGGGGTGAAGCAAGAGGCGAAGCAAGAATTCAAGAGGAACGGCGAAACGTGGCCAGGAAGTTGCTAAAAATAGGCCTTAGTGTGGAGCAAGTCTGTCAAACTACGGGGTTAGAAGCCAGCGAAGTTGAGTTGCTAAGAAGTTAAGGGAAGTTTCAATTGAACCGCTAACCCCTGAGGCTGGCGGTTTTGAAAGGTGACTTGTCCTCCGTGGGCTTTCACAATGCTTCGAACCAAACTCAGTCCTAGGCCATAACCACGAATTGTTGTGGGGCGTCTTGACCGCTCCAGTTGAAAGAAGGGTTCCCCTAAGCGCGGCAAGACGGCTTCATGGACGCCTGGTCCTTGATCCGAAACCTCTAAAAGAAAAAATCCTTGGGAACATTCCGGCGGGGGCGTCAGACTGACGGTTACGGTGGCTAATTCCCCAAGCCGAAACTTCTTGGCATTCTCAAGAAGATTTGTCAGGGCTTGGGTCAGTCGGGTACGATCCAGCTGGACGGTGTGGTCTTTGCCACTCATCAGTACCTTGAGGGCAACCTCTGTTTGGTTCTGCCAAGGCTTCAAAGTTTGCTCCAACCAGTCATGAAGTGAAAAACTTTCTCGGTGAAGGGCTCCAGCTTGAGACAGCCGGCGTTGGTCCAACAGCGCACCGGTTAAATCGTCCAAATAACGAATTTCCTCGATAAGAGCTTTCTTGGACTTTGATGCGGGAAGCATTTCACAATTTAAACGTAGCCTCGTGAGCGGGGATCGAATATCGTGGCTTACTGCCGTTAAGAGTTCTTGACTGGCTTGAAAATCCCGTTCGATTTGATCAGCCATTTGGTCCAGGGTCCGTCCCAAAAGGGCCAGTTCATCATGACCGGTAGGGGCAATACGCGGCATCCAGTTGTGGGCGCCCCACTGCAACGCGATATGACACATTTGTTTGAGTGGACGTAAAAAAAATCTCACCAAGAAAAAACTCGCGCTTAAAGCCGTGAGCACTGTCAGAAACGCCAGAGCCGCCAACCAAGGGGAAAGACGATGGTCGGCATGGAACTCTGAAAAAGCATAAAAGTAAGGGCCCCGCTGGATGGTTAAAATGGCTTCACCTGAATCTTTCCACCAAGATAAGTCCAGGGGGATCTCAAAGACCT
Source organism: Spirochaetales bacterium (assembly GCA_027451385.1). Lineage (GTDB taxonomy): Bacteria > Spirochaetota > Spirochaetia > JABEVK01 > JABEVK01 > JABEVK01. Next base: position 11,672 of record DAIDJJ010000045.1, read on the forward strand.
GACCAGTGGGATGGTCTTGAGCCATAGCCAAAAAACGCTGGGGATGGCTCCAGTTGAGGTGAGGACCCCAGAGGGCAATGTGTAATCCAGTTGTTTGAGCTAGGGATTGTGCCTTCGCAATTTGAGGGGGATCACCGAGTGTTTGGGCCAAATAGCGCACATAAGTTTCTAAATGCGCTTTCGATATTTCGTAGTTGGGCTGAGTCGTGGAGATTTCTCGAATGAGAAAAGCTCCTAAGGCGAGGAGGAGGAAGGCCAGTCCATAGGCCAAGAATAACTTGAAGTAAACCGAACGGGGGTGAAGCTTCATGAGTTTTGACCCGTAAAAACATACCCAAAACCATGCAAAGACTTTAAGAGGCGGGGAGCTTTTCCTTCGTCGCCAAGCTTGGCGCGCAGACGGCTGACTAAAATATCCACCGCTCGGCTCGTGTACGAATCCATGCCCTTTAATTCGTGAAGAATTTCATCCCGAGAGAACTTTTTTCCGGGTTGTAGGGTGAGTAGTTTCAATAGCTCAAATTCTTTCGAGGTTAAACCTGCGGGAATTCCCTTGAGGTAGGCTTCTCGTTCCGTGAAGCTGATTCGTAGTGAACCAAAAGACCGCTCTGAGGGGAGGTTGAAAACTTGTGTTCGTCGCAAGATACTTTGAATCCGCATGACCAGCTCTGTCGGCTCAAAGGGTTTAGCCATGTAGTCGTCGGCTCCTCCTTCTAAACCGGCTACACGGTCTGTTACCTCTCCCCTGGCCGAAAGCATCAGGATGGGCGTATCACTTTCACGGCGAATCTCACGGCAAAGGGAAAGACCGTCTTGACCTGGTAACATCACATCTAAAACGATTAAGGCTGGTCGGAGACTTCGCAAGAGCTCTAAGCCGTTTTCAGGGGTGCTGGCTGAGAGAGTTTCAAAGTGAAAGCGAGTAAGGTAAAGTTTGAGGAGTTCGAGGAGTTTCTCATCATCATCTATCACAAGTATTCGCGTCGCCACAGCTATAAAATACAACTTTGAAACAAATTGTTACAATTCTTAAGAAGATCTCAACGAATTCAACACGATTTTTTGCCTATTTTATTCCTGTGAAGAGTCGATTTTTTGGATTAATTTTGCTTTTGCTGGGACTAACCACTGGGGCGCACAGCGAGACGATACCCAAGTTGACGTCTCAGGCGAAGCCTGCTTTAGTAACGGTACACCCCTTTGCCGCTGACCCCGTGGTCAGCACCGTTCACCTCGGCTTAGGTTGGGCGACGTTAGCTTCTGCCATGGCTACGGGAATTCTGGGCCCAGGTAGGGCTAGTTTGTCTGTACACCAAACCTTGGGCTATATTACAGCCGGCTTAGCGGCGGCAACGATGGTTGCAGGAATTTGGGCACACTGGGGGGATGTCGGTTTAGCGTATAGCTGGGATAACCCGAATAACATTCATGCCCTCTTGGGGGCTACAGGGGGTACGATGATGATCCTCGCCCCTTTTGTCGCGCCCAACACTTTACATAAAACCTTAGGTGAGGCTGGTGGTTTCCTGATGGGTGTTGCCGTGGTGTGGAAGCTTGTTTTCTGATGAAAAGAATTTTTTGCAAGGAGTGAACATGCGAAAAAAAATCCTAATGGGTTTGGCGATCTTTGGGTTGACCGCAGGACTTTGGGCCCAAAACCCGGTTGCCGTGGTGTTTGACGGAGCTACCGCCGCCAACCGCGATGCCTTTAAGTTCATGAAAGAACAGTTGGGGAAAGATCAAGCGGACTTTACCTTGGTCCCAGTGGATCTGTAGACAGAGTCGGCAACCGGACCCTATCGCGCCGTTTTTGTGCTCAATAGTGGCCTTACCGATGGGATTGATAGCACTTTGGGAACTTGGCTGGAGGCCTGGCCGGATAAAGCGCATACCTTGCTCATCACCTTGAAGAAGGGGTCTAAATCGTTAGAAGTCACTCCCGTCGTGGCTTCACCGGCGACACTGGGTGTCGATGCTGTAACTTCGGCAACGACCTGGACGGGTGCGGGGCTTGCGGCACTTTTTGGGAGACAGCCTTCAGCGAACTTTCGTATGCACGAAAAGTGGGTGAGTTACGCGGTGAACTGGGTAAAACAGCACCCCTAGGAAGTTACATGGTAGCCTTACTTCTTCTTTACTTAGTGATTCCTGTGGCTCAAGTGGTCTATTTTGTGCTACAACAACCTGTTTTAACCTTGCCTTCGATTATTGACTTTAGTGCGGCAATTCTCAGTTTTCATTGGATTCTGGCCAATATTTTGACGGCTTCGAAATTGCCTTTTCTTCAACTGCACTTTCCGTACGACGCCAGGATTCGATTTCATATCTTGGCTACCTTAGGGTTGGTTTTTGCACTGACCTATCATGCTTTGTTTAAAATCTTGGGTGGTAAGTCGATCGACCTGATCACCTGGGCGTTGTTGGCGGTCATCCTCTTGTTTTTACTGAGCTCGGTGCTTTGGGTTCCGGTGCCCGGTCTAGTGGCGTTACGCCGCTGGTTTACCTCTCTAAAAATTCCCGGAATCACCCATGCTTACGACGGCGGCAAACAATGGCACCGCTTTTTAGTCCTCTTTTTAGTGGGGCTCTTGGGGTTGCATGTAGCGGAATCTGACTTTATTCAAGACCCCCTTCAAAGTGGTGCCGCGCTAGCCTTACTGGCAGCCGTTTTGTATTTTCTTGCAGCGTTAGCCTCGCTAGTGCTGATTCGGTTGGGGGTCTTTCGGGTGACTGCCAAGTTAGTTGCAGTTGAAGAACACCAAGGAATTCTTCAATTGAAGTTGTCGACCCGCAAACCCTTAAAGTATCACAGCGGTCAATTTTGTTTTGTGCAGGCCAAAGTCAACGGTCAAAAAGAAGAACATCCGTTTTCATTTTTGAGTGTTCCCGGCGATACGCATGCTAGTTTTGCTGTACGTATGGTGGGTGACTTTACACAAGGGCTGACAAAATTGCCCCCGGGTTCACGGTTGCGCTTACGGGGAGGCTTTGGGGGCTTTCACCCTCGCCGACGGGATAAAGCCCTTTGTTTGATTGGGGGCGGGATAGGTAGTGTTCCTTTTGTCAGCGTAGCAAAAGATTTGGCTCGTCAAGGCGATTCTCGACCGCTTGTCTTGGTACTTTCGGTGCGAGAAGAAAAAGAGGTCCCTGATTTAGAGGAACTTAAAAAATGGGCAGCCGAAAAGCCCAACTTCACGCTCAAACTTTTAGTGACCTCACAAACCCGCGAACGGTTATCACGTGAGTATTTCGCGGCCAATTTGGACAATTTCTCAAAGTATACCTTTGCGGTTTGTGCTTCGCCTGGAGTTCAACGGGTGGTCTTAACGTCCTTGAAAGCTTTAGGTGTGAAGACCTCTCAAATTCGGACCGAAAGTTTTGATTTTGCTCCTGGCTTAGGCTAAAACTGGAATAGGTTTAAGAATGAGAAGATTAATACATGACTAAGCCTCTCACCTCGTTAAGACGGACTTTAATTTTACTCAATACGCTGATTCTGACGTTGATGGCGAATATCGATGCCTCGATAGTCAACATTGCTCTTCCCAACATTGCCAAGTCTTTTCATGCCGGAATTAACAACGTCCAATGGGTGGTCAGTTCGTATTTGATTACCATTTCTGCCGTCATCTTGGTTTGGGGCAGACTAGCTGATCTGCACGGCCGCAAGCGGTTTTTTGTAGCTGGTCTGGGAATCTTTACCTTAGGCTCACTTTTATGCGGCCTGGCGGACAATTTGCCGTTTTTAGTGGCTTCTCGCGTGGTTCAGGCGGTAGGAGCTTCGATGGGTATGGCGCTGGTACAAGCGATCGTGACCTCCATTTATCCTCCTGAAGAGCGAGGAAAAGCCTTAGGATATATTGGCTCCACCGTGGCCATCGGAAGCTTGTTAGGCCCTGGGTTGGGCGGGCTTTTGGTGCACTTTTTCAGTTGGCCTGCGATTTTTTTTGTCAATGTCCCGATTGGCATCCTCGGGGTTGTTCTCACCTTGGTGGTTATGCCTGAATCCGAGTCTCAAACTGGCGACTTTGACTGGCCAGGGTCTTTACTGTTCAGCGCGTTAGTGGTGTTGTTTTTTTCTTGGCTCTTGTTATGGCAAGAAGGCTTAGCTCCTTTGCCCTTCCTGATCACGGCCCCCGTGCTGTCTGTGATTTTGCTTGTGGCCTTTTTCAAGGTTGAAAAGAAAAGACCTCACCCATTGCTGGAGGAGTCGCTATTTACCTCTCGAACCTTCACCTTGGGAGTCACCGCGTCCTGGTTTTCTTATGTGGCCATGTTTGGGTACGTTTTGTTTATGCCGTTCTATTTGCAGAATGTTTTGGGCCTCTCTGCTTGGCAAGCTGGTCTTTTACTGTCGATTTATCCTCTCGTTTTGGCGGTGGTAGCTCCCCTGGCGGGAAGGTTGTCCGACCGTTTTGGTGTCCAGCTTTTTACCATGGGTGGTTTAATGGTGACGGCGGTGGGGTTAATGGTAGTCGCGACCTTAGGTCTTGCTTCTCCATTACTGGAAGTTGGTTTCCTCATTGGCCTCTTGGGGCTTGGTACGGCGTTATTTCAGTCCCCCAATAATTCGAGCGTCATGGGGGCGGCACCCCGTCATCGCTTAGGCATTGCTGGTAGTGTCAATTCTTTTTTTAGGAATTTGGGCATGGTCTCTGGTGCAGCCTTTGCTGTGGCCCTGTTTTCGGTGGTGACCAACACGGGGGCCTCGGGTTGGACTGGGATTACCAACAAACTGTTGTTCTTGTCGGGCTTTCGTGTGGTCATTTTAGCCATGGCTGGGGCAGCCTTCGCAGGAGCCTTAGTAAGTATGGTAAGAAATCATAGGGGAGAAAATAAAAGGCAACTTTCCCGATAGCCAATTCCCCGTTTCCCTTGTAAAGTATGAACGAAAAATATGAGCGGAAAGGAATTGACCATGTTTCCCCGTAAACTTCAACTTTGGCACGCGCTCTTGCTGGTGGGGTTAGTCAGCCTCCTC
>DAIDJJ010000046.1:0-16324 GCA_027451385.1 Spirochaetales bacterium
GGGGGCTGAGAATAACTAGGCGGGGTAGGCGGTGAAGTCGCCGAAGGTGGCGTTGGTGCCGGGGAGGGGGCTGGTGCTGGTGCCTGAACTTGTGAAAGATCGGCCTCAAGTTTTTCTTCTTCTTCATCTTCAAAAAATTGGGGAATGATTTCGTCTGTATCGTAGATTTTGACGGTTTCTTCCTCTTCGGCCAGGACTACGGCGGGGTTGAGGTCGCCTAAATCGAGCAACGAGGGTTGTTGATCGACGTCGCCAGCGGTCATCCACGCTGGTTCTTCTACCATCATCTCTTCGGGTTGTACTTCCTCGAGATGGACATTCTCTTGTGGTGCCTGAGCCAGCTTACGTAGGTTATGTTCCCAGGTCGCCCGAACTTCATCGGTCAGATTGTTAGCGGCCTGTTCGTAGAAATCGATGGTATCCATCATCGCGTCGAGGTTTTCGTCAGAAGGCTGACCTTGCAAAGCCAGTAGTGTGTCGGCAACCTCGAGCGAAGCTTTTTGATTTCCTGTTTCGCGGAAGATTTGGCCTAGAGCTGTCAGCACAGCGGTATTGCGGGGGTCTTCTTTATTCAGGGCTTCGAGCCGTTTGAGGGCTTCTTTTGTTTTTCCCATCTGGTGGAGTAGCCGTGCTAAAAGAAGACGGGCATTGAGATCCTTGGGACGTACTTGAAGATATTTCTGAACCGCATCGGTGGCTGCCCCGGTATCTCCTTCTCCCGCATGGTACAGAGCCAAATCCAGTTGGAGGTCAACATTCTCGGGGTCTAACCGACGAATACGTTCTGAAACCTTTTCGACGAGGTAGGCCCGTTTGGTTTGGAGATAGAGGTTGCCTAAGGTCCGAAGGGCTTCCAAATTATCCGGTTGTTGGTTGAGCACAGCCAAAAGATCCTCTTCGGCCTTCTCGGGTGAATTTTGGAGTAGGCGGAGTTTGCCAAGTTGGAGGCGTACCTCGGACTGCTGAGGATCTAGTAAACTATATCGAGCCAGGACATCTACGGATTCGGCTAGTCGACCCTGTTTTTGAAAGAGTCTATCGAGATTGAGGACGGCCCGAGCATAGCGGGGGTTTTGACCGATGGCTTTTTCAAACTGAGCTTGCGCTCCTTCCAAGTCACCTTTTTCCATGAGAAGAATCCCCAGGTTATTGAGGGCTTCGGCATTTTCGGGCTTTTCAGTCACTAGGCTTTCTAGGAGTTCTTGGGCTTGTTCCGATTCCCCCAATTTTTGCAGGGTTACCGCTAAGTTGTTGATACCCGGAGTCCAAGAAGGCCGATAACGCAAGGCTGCTTCAAATAACTGACGGGCTTGTGGCAAATCCTCACGTTTTTGATAAATCAAACCAAGATTAAACTTGAGGGTGGGATTATTGGGGTCGCTTTCCAGACCTTTTCGGTAGGAGGCTTCGGCTTGGGCCAGATCTCCTTGCGCTTCATAGATGGTCCCCAGGTTATTGTGTGCCAAGGCATTCCCCGGGTTCAATTCGAGACAGCGCAAATAGGCCATTTGAGCCTCTTGAAGTTGCCCCAATTGTTTGAGCACGTTGCCAAGGTTATACCAGACTCCCGCGTTGGTCGGAGCGATTTTTGAAGCTTTTTCAAGGGCTTCTTGGGCACGGTCTAATTGCCCTAAGGAGCGGTACATTACCCCGATGTTGTTATAGGCCTCGGGGTTTTCGGGGGCGGTTTCTAAGGCGCGGAAAAACTGATTGATAGCTTGGCTGTATTGCTCTTGCCTCCCATAAAGACTGCCCAACAGCATGTGGGCATCGGGGTCATCTTCGTCCAACAGCAACAACTGTTTGGCCAGATTGGCTGAAAGCTCAAAATCACGGGCATGGTAGGCCGTGAGGGAGCGGGCTAATAAATCCGCACGACGGGTGTCTCTCATGGCATCGTCCTTTGAGGCCTAGCGTATACCTCGCGGCTGTTGCGGCTGAGGTGTCGCTCATAGGAGCCAGGGGTTCCCGGCCGGGGAATCTTTTGGTAAGCCGCTACGGCGACATAATAGATTTGTTCGTTGATAAGTCCAGTCAAGGTGTAGGACGTCACGTTCCCGACGTCTAGGGGACTTGCTCCTTGGGACGCCGAGGTTCCAAAGTATTCTCCAGGCGACGTGCCGAAAAAGAGGACATACCCATCCACTTGCCCTTTCATGACGGGACGCCAGGTTACCTTGAGTTGACCATTCCCCGGGGTCAAAAAGACGGCTTCGGGCGGAGGGGGCGGGAGGTGTTTCTGATACTCCACGACAAGCCGTTGAATATGAGGGGAATCATCATTGGTCCCGGAAGGTAAGAGCTCTATCCGCAGTTGAAGAAAGCGACCTACGGGAAGCTTCCCGTCGAGGGCTTGGGGTAAAAGGGGCTGTTGCGGGTCAAAGCGAAACCAACTGGAAGATTCTTCGGCGGGTGAAGCTGCAAGGCTTTTTAAGGTTGGACCACCAGGTTGCCATTGGTAACGAATCGCATTGGCCATACGATAGAAAAACAAGGCTTGAGAAGCTCCGACGTTGCGGTAATTGACGTGCACGGAGAGAACTTGTGAATCGGGCATGCCAAGATCAAATATCCGCGAGGTGGCTATGCCACGGGCCCCTCCCCCTGAAGCGGGAGAGTAACGGTTCAAAGAAGGTGTTTCGACCCAGGCCCGTTCTATCCGAAGTTCATCCAAGGCTCCCGTGAATCTTGGACCGACGAGGAGCTGACCCGAAGACCGGCCTGTCATAACCGAATAGGGAAAGCCGTCTTGAGTTTTGGAAGGGGTAACATAGGTCACAGCTTCTGAGACACCATCCACAAGGTATTCGAGCAAGCCGGTGTTGGCGTCGTAACGTAGGAGGTGGTGGTGCCATTGATCAGGAATCAGGGTGGACACTCCACTGAGACGAACGGTGACGGCTGGCGAGGTGGGGCTAGGAGCAAAAAGGTTTTGAAAGGTCCAAACTAAATGGGAATCTTCGAAGGCCACTCGGAACAATTGTCCCTGTTCTGGGGACGAGGATGCCCGGGTTCCTTGCCATTGCAAAATGGTTTCGCCATCGTCACCTTCGGTCGGGTAAAGCCAAAATTCAATGGTAAAGCTACCCCAGACTTGGTGAGGACCCCATAAAGCATTTTGGCCGGCGGTATACACCAGCGGTGTTCGGCCATGAAACACGGCACTGCCGTCACCGATGTGTGAAAAAGAGCGGGAAGCTATCGAAGCTGGACCTGCAACAAAATAGTGGTCGGACGAGTCCGTTAACAGTCCGTGATCGAAGTGGGCCAAAAGGTCTGTTTTGGCGTCTTGAGTTTCTCCACCTTGTGCCAACGTCAGTTCCATGTAGCCTTCTGGATCTCGCACAAGGCCCACACCTTGGAGTGTCCAGTCTTTCCAACCGTCTTCGCGGCCAAAGCTGAGTTGTTGCGCGGAAAGCCCGCTTGAAGAAAGCGCAGTCGCCAAGACTACGACAAGAGTACTTAAGGTTCGGTAAAGTTTTGCCACAAGACCTCAACAGCGGTTGGCTGAGACACCGCCTTTTCGTTACATTATCGGCAAGGAAAGGAACCGGCTCAATTGTCCCAGCAGGAAGAACTCAAAGAACTTGTCAAAAGCTTCCCTGCTCAAAGCGGGGTTTACCTCATGCGTGATGTTGAAGGGACGATTATCTACGTCGGAAAAGCCAAAAGCCTTGTCAATCGCGTAAAATCCTACTTTATGAGCGGACGGGATGTGAAGACCCAGTTATTGGTCCGGCGAATCCACACCATCGAATTTATAGTCACGGATAATGAATACGAAGCCCTTCTCTTAGAAAACAACCTGATTAAAAAGCATCGTCCCCGCTTTAACATCCTTTTGAAGGATGGAAAATCCTATCCGTTGATTCGTTTGACCAAAGAAGATTTTCCCCGTGTCTTCAAAACCCGTCGGGTGATCGAAGACGGGAGCGAATACTTTGGGCCGTTCCCCAACATTCGACACTTGGATCTTTATTTAGAATTGGCGGAAAAACTATTCCCCCTTCGCAAGTGTAAGGGGCCCTTACGGCGTCGCAAAGAGCCCTGCCTTTATTATCACTTAGGGAAGTGCCAAGCCCCCTGTGTGGGGAAAGTGGATGCGGAGGGTTACCGCAAGCACGTGGTCAAAGTCAGAAACCTTCTGTCGGGTCGGACCTCTGGACTGCTAAAAGACCTAACGGCTCAGATGCAAGCGGAAAGTGCGGCGTGGAAGTTTGAAGCCGCCGCAGGGCTCCGAGATACCATTAAGGCTTTGGAGGAGCTTGCTGAAGCTCAGAAAATTGTCGACCTGAACCCGGAACAACGCGACTATATCGCTTTGGCAGCAGAAGGAAATCATGCCACCTTTGTTGTCCTTCAGATGCGGGGTGGAAAGCTTTTGGGCCGGGATCTGTTTCAAACCGAAATATACTCCGGTGAAGAAGAGGCGTTTGAGGAATTCCTGGTGTCGTACTACAGCAAACACGCTGTTCCCGCGGAAGCAATTTACTTATCGCATCCCATCGAGCTTGAGAATGCGGGACGGTTTCTTCGGGAAAAATCTCCGACGACCGAGTTGACGGTACCCGAAAGCGGACGACACCATGCCATCTTGCGCATGGCAAGAGAAAACGCTTGGCTCGATTTAAAGAAGCGGTTGGAAACCGGGGGCAATGCGCATGCCCTGATTGAACTTAAACGGGTCCTTGGTCTAGAGAAGATGCCCCATCGGATTGAAGGCTTCGACATCGCTCAGTTGGACGGTACCAATCCGGTGGCTTCTCTGATTTCGTTTTGGAACGGTAGCCCTGACCGAAAAAACTACCGCAAGTTTCACATGAAGTCACTGCAAGGGGCCATTGACGATTTTCAGTCCATTAAGGAAGCGGTGGCTCGCCGCTACAGTCGCTTGCTCAATGAGAATAAAGAGATGCCCGATCTGATCATGATCGATGGCGGTAAAGGCCAAGTGAATGCGGCCTTTGCGGTTCTTGAGACCTTGGGGTTGAAAATCCCTGTGGTGGGTTTGGCGAAACGGGAAGAGGAAATCTTTCTGCCTCATACCAGTGAACCGGTCATTTTACCGAGAGGGTCACCGGCCCTTCGGGTTCTACAGGCGGTTCGAGATGAAACTCACCGGTTTGCTACAGGTTTTAACCAGCTCTTGCGGTCGAAACAGCTTAAACTGACTACCCTAGAATCCGTGCCGGGAATTGGCGAGAAACGAAGTCGGGCCCTATTGAAAGAATTCGGCAGTCTCGAAGCCTTGGCGGCGGCTGAGCCAAGTGAAATTGCCTTGCGGGGTGGGGTACCAGAGGCTGTCGCGGAAACCGTGCATACCTATTTAGTTGAACGACAGAAACGCGAACGGACTGTAACGCGTCTTAAACGGACACGGCGGAGCGGGTTCTCAGGGGAATAGAAGCATCGAGACCAAAGTCAAAATTGGTCACGCTATGGGTCAACGCACCAATCGAGATCACGTCGATACCTGTTTCAGCGATGGGGCGTACGGTGGTTTCGTTGACTCCCCCCGAAGCTTCTAAGAGAGGTTTTGTTCCTGAATGCTGTTGGCGAAGAGCAACCGCTTGAACCATGTCTGCCGTAGTAAAGTTATCGAGAAGAATAATGTCCGCCAGAGGAAGTGCTTCTTGAAACTGAACCAAAGTATCGACTTCCACTTCGACTTTAACCGTGTGTCCTAGAGCTGTTCTTGCCCTTCGAACGGCCTCGGTCAGCGAACCGCAGGCGGCAATGTGGTTGTCCTTGATCAGGACACCATCATCTAGACCGAGACGGTGGTTAAACCCACCGCCACAGGTCACCGCATACTTTTGAAAAGCTCGAAGGCCAGGAAGAGTTTTCCGGGTATCGACGATATGAGCGTTTGTGCCCTCGATCAAGTCGACAAATTTTCGGGTTCTGGTGGCGATTCCTGATAAATGACCTAAAAAGTTCAGGGCTGTCCGCTCCCCCGTGAGAAGAGCTCGTGTTGCCCCCCGAACCTCTAGGACCTCTGTGCCCGCCTCGATTCGTTCGCCATCGTGAACAGATAACCGCAATTCAATCGTCTCATCTAAGAGGGTCCAAACGGTAAGGGCGGGTGCGAGGCCCGCTAGAACGCCCTTTTGGCGGGCGCGTAAGACAAAGGAACTTTGATGCTCGGGAGCAAAAATCAAATCGCTGGTCAAATCGCCACCCCGGCCAAGGTCTTCAGCAAGGGCGGCTTTTACTAAGCTTTCAGAGAGAAGTGGCGCTGGCCGAAGTCGACCAGAGCGCACAAGTTCGGCGGCTGTTATCCAGCTCATAGGGTGTGCAGTACCGCTGCCCCGAAGGTGAAGCCTCCGCCGAATGCCGTCAACCCAATCACCTTGCCGGGCCGCCGTTCGGGGAGGAGTTCAAACAAACTCAAGGGAATCGTATTCGAAGACGTGTTGCCGTAGTTGCGAATGTTGCTAAACACCTTTTCAACGGGCAACTTAGTTTTTTGACGAACCGCATTGAGAATTCGTTGATTAGCCTGGTGTGCCACGACCAAATCCAGGTCATTCGGTGTAAGGCCGCTCACCGAGCAAGCCGCTTCGAGCTGAGCAATCATGTGGCGAATGGCCTCGACGTAAACCTTTGGACCATCTTGGTAGATGTAGCCGTCTTCGGACAAAGGCACCCGAAGAATGTCGCCATTTTCCCCCTTAGCTGAGAGAACAGGGCGTTCGATCGAAGCCAGCATTTGTGAAGCGTGCTCGGCTCCCACGACTAAGGTTGCCGTTGCGGCGTCGCCGAAGATCGGAGCGGTTTGGTAATCGGTGGGATCGGTACGGCGGGACAAAACTTCGGTGCTGAGGACCAGCACTTTTCCGCTGGGATTGTGCAAGAGGTGGTCGTAAGCCGCTTGAAGGGTGTACAGGTAACCCGAACAAGCACTGTTGATGTCAGAGGCTTGCATTTCCGGTAAGGGGTTCAAGTCCTCAGAAAGTTCAGCTAACACCAGACAGGCTGTTGAGGGGGTAAACTTGACCGGGGTTCCCGTCGAACAGAAGACTGCAGTAAGGTCATTTGCTGTCAATTGATGCTGAGCCAACAGCTGACGAGCGGCTTTAACCGCTAAAGTAACGGCCGTTTCTTCTTCGGAGGCCCAGTAACGGGACTCTATTCCGATGCGCTTAAAGATATCTTCCGGTGTCCATTCGGGGCACTGGCGAGAAATCTCTTCGTTGGGTACCTTGCGAGACCCGGGTGCGATGGCGATTCCAGCAATACCAGCCACGGGACCCTTTTGTCCGAAGTGAGGCACAACCGCGTGGACTTGTCCTGTGGTCTTATTTTGTGAAGTCTTGGCCACCAGTGCCGAAGGTGGTAGTTCGATCAAAGGTGTTCCAGGATTTTCTTGGGTAGCCGGTTTGCGGGCAACCCGAGCGTTTCCAGTGGCAATTTTCAAAAGTGGGGTGCCTACCTTCACCATATCTCCAACGGGAACAAGAATTTCCACGAGCTTGCCTTCTTGAGGACAAGCCATTTCAAAAGCGGCTTTGTCGGCTTCCATTTCGGCCAGGCTTTGACCTGGTTTGAGGTCATCGCCGACTTTAACCTTCCATTCGAGGACAGTGACCGATTCGTCAGAGGGGCTGGAACCGGCGGCTTCGATAAAGGCAAATCCTTCTTCAGGCGCTTTGTCTTGGATCCAGGTCAATTTACCGCCCAGCATTTCCACGGCTTCGGTGAGAATTCTTTTGTACGATGGAAGGACTTCTAGCTGATTTTCAAAGTGGAAGGGAACGTGGGTGTCGGGCCGGGAAACACGGCGGATATGAGCCTCGCCACCTAAGCGTTCGGCGACTGTGGCGGAGATTTCACTGGCCATGGAGGCGGTTATGCTGTCTTCTTGAGCGATAATCAGACGGCCAGTTCGGCGAACCGATTCCACCACGGCGTCAGCATCCCAGGGGGAAAGCGACCTTAAGTCAATGACGTCGCACGTAATGCCAGCCTTTTCTAAGGCTTGTGCGGCTTTGTCGCAGAGCGCGACGGTGTTGCCCCAGCCGACAAATGTAAAATGCTCACCCTTGCGGTGCATCCGAGCTTTGCCGATGGCGACAATTTGACGAGCGACATCACGGCTGGTAGCGGCTGTGCGGTCGTTTAACGAACTTTTCGGATAAAAGAAAATTGTGGGTCGCTGGGATTCAAACGCGGCATTGAGCATACCTGCCGCATCGCCGGCTGTTGCGGGCATAAAGACGTCGAGACCTGGGGTATGAACCGCAATGGATTCCATGCTGGAGGCATGGAAGGGACCTAGACCCGGTTTGAACCCGCCACAGGTGGCCATGATGATGACCGGGCACTTCCAGCCGCCATCCGTGCGCCAATGCATGGAGCCCAGTTCGGCGAAAATTTGGTTGTAGGCAATGGGGAAAAAGTCTGCGAATTGTAAGAAGGCAACGGGGCGTTCGCCTGCGAGAGCACGGCCAATCGAAACCCCCACGATGGTAGATTCTGCCAACGGTGAATTGCGAACTCGACCAGGGAACGCTTGGCTGAGACCTTTGGTGATACCAAAAACGTCGCCTTTAGGGTCTTCCAGGTCCTCGCCGAACAAGCTAACTTTTTCATCCCACGATAATCTGGTTTTGAGAACTTCACGAATGGCTTCCAGCATGGTGATTTGGTCGCCGTCTTGACTTCCGCGATATTCGCGGGCTGTGTCCGTTAGGGCTTTAGGAAGTTCTGCTTTTGCTGTGAAACAGGGCTCGGGCTCGGGACTGTCCTGGGCATCAATGGCTTCTTGACGCAGTTCCTCACGAATACGGAGGTGAAGGGCGTCCAGGTCGGCTTCGTTTTGACCGTTTTCCATCAGCCACTTGCGGAGGAAAAGGATGGGATCGTCTTGGCGTCGAGTCTCTTCGATTTCTTCTGTAGTGCGGTAGAGCCGTTGGTCATCTGCATTGGTGTGGCTGTTCAAGCGTGAGACTTTAAAGACCACAATGGCCGGTTTGCGGTCGGCCCGCATGTCGGTAACAATCTTGCCAAAGGTTTCATAGACGGCCAGAGGGTCTCTACCGTCGACGCGAGTAATGGGGATTCCGTAGAACTCGGAAGCGGGTCCCTGCGGATGATCGTAAAAGGTTTTGTTCTGGGTCTTGGTACTAATAGCCCAGTTGTTGTCTTCAATCAGGAAAAGGACTGGCAAAGTTTCGCGAACGGCATGAGCGATGGATTCGAGAACTTCGCCTTGTTGAGACATACCGTCGCCTAAGGCGCAAAGGACAATGGGTTTTTTAGGTTTATCTTTGACCGCTTCAGCCAAGCCGACCGCTTGTAGGGCGTTGTTGCCTACGGGGCCCACTAAACTCAAAACGTTACGAGCGGGGTCACTAAGGTGTGCCGACATTTGTCGGCCACGGCTATGACTTTGGTCCTTCGCAAAAAGACTAAGGAAGAATTGCCTTGAGGTAACACCTCGAGCCAACATCAGAGATTTATCGCGGTAATGACAGTGGAGGTAGTCTTCAGGAATCAGGTAAGGGTTGAGAAACGCGACGTTTTCGTGACCAGCGCCAGAAACGTGAAAGAACGCCTCTCCCCTTTGGGTGTAATCCTGTTCCAGAACGTCAATCTCACGAGCTTTGAGAATGCTTTCAAAAATTTGAAGGAAAAGCTGAGCTTTTCCGCTTTTATCGGCCATAATACGTCTCCTCGGAACCGGGGTACAAGAGACGTCAAGACTATGCCCAACAGACGAAAAAGTCAATTCCGGGCAAAGAAGGCGCACGGTTCCCAAGGGTGAGAACCGTGCGTAAACTTATATGAAATAACTCTTTAAGGGAGGAAAGCCGTTGAACTCAACGGAGGCATAACTGGTGGTGTAAGCACCGGTACTGCACCAATACAAGCGGTCGCCGATGGCCATATTCATGGGCAGCGGGTATTTATAATCTTCGTAAAGAATATCCATCGAGTCACAGGTAGGTCCTGCGATGATGACTTCTTCCATTTCGTTATTTTCATCGTCGTAAAGGGTACGATCGGTGAAAAGCGGGTACTTGATGGCTTCATCCAGGGTCTCGATCATACCTTGGAACTTACCAACATCCGTATAAACCCAGCGATTTAAGGCGTTAACGGATTTTCGAGAGATGAGCACGACTTCCGACACGAGAACCCCAGCATCACCTACCAAGGAACGTCCCGGCTCTAAGATCAATTCAGGAACATCATCGCCAAAGTCTTCCCGAAGAAAACGGTGAATTTCTTGGGCGTAAGTTGTCAGGGAGTGGGCTTTTGCCAGGTACTGTGCAGGAAAACCTCCCCCCATATTGATCATCTTTAAGCGGATGTTGTCTTCTTCCAAAAGGCGGTAAAACAACTGGTTAACCTTGGCAATAGCGGCGTCCCAGGCTCCAATATCGCGCTGTTGGCTTCCCACGTGGAACGAAACTCCGACGGGATGAAGCGAAAGTCGTTTTGCCATGTTGACCAAATCTAGAGCCATATCGGTTTGACAACCGAATTTTCGGGACAAAGGCCAGTCGGCGGTTTGATCCCCTTCCGTCAGGATGCGGATATAAACATTAGAACCAGGAGCATTAAAGGCGATATTGGCCAAGTCGGCGTCAGAATCCGTCGCGAACATCCGAACGCCTTTGTCATAAAAGTACTTGATATCTGAACGTTTTTTGATGGTATTCCCGAACGAAAGCCTATCTGGGGTCACGCCAATCGAGAGAATCCGGTCAAGCTCATAAATCGAAGCCACATCGAAGCACGCGCCTAGGTCTGCCAAGAGTTGGAGGACTTCGACGGCGGGATTGGCTTTAATAGCATAAAAAATCCGAGCTTCAGGGAAGTTTTCCTGAAGTTCACGGTATTTCCGTTCAATGGTGGCCAGATCCACCACCAGAAACGGCGTTGGTTTGGTATCAGCAAAGGCCTTGATGCGTTGCCAGGTCTGCTGGTCGAAGTACTTTTGGATGGCCATGTACCCCCTTCCTTGGTCAATATGGTACTCCACACAATGGGCTTCCCCTGACGGTTCGTCAAGGGAAAGAGAGCCAATTCTAAGCTATTCAAGCCAAATATTTAAGAATTTTTATTTAACCCGTATTCTCTGATCTTATTAAAAAGTGTCCTTCGGCTAATTCCCAGTTCTTGGGCCGCTTTAGTTTGATTTCCTTCCCACTTGTACAAGGAAGTTTCTATGGCTTGTCGTTCCATTGCACTGAGCGAGCCTGGGAGAATTTCTTTGCTTTCTAGGAGTTCGTTTTCTGGAACTAGCAGGTCAATGTCGATGGCTTCAATTTGGTCTCCTTCCGCAAAAATTAATGCTCGTTCTAAGAGGTTTTCTAACTCGCGGACATTGCCAGGAAAATCATAGCTTTGAAGTTTTTTAAGAGCTTGCGTACTCAGTCTATGCATCGCTTTTCCCATGGAAGAAGACAACTTGCTCAAGAGACGTGTGCAAAGCCAAGGAATGTCTTCACGTCGTTCCCGAAGCGGAGGTAAAGTAATGGGGACGACATTAAGGCGGTAATAGAGGTCTTCGCGAAAACGCCCCGATTGAACTTCAGTGAGAAGATCCCGGTTGGTCGCCGCCAATATCCTAGCTTCGACGGGAATGGGAACGATGCCGCCTAATCGTTGGATTTTGCGTTCCTGAATGACGCGTAAGAGTTTTACTTGAAGTGGAAGTGGGGTTTCTCCAATTTCATCTAAGAATAAGGTGCCCCCAGCGGCTAGTTCAAAGAGACCTGCTTTTCGTCGGTCAGCACCGGTAAAAGCCCCTTTCTCATAGCCGAATAATTCGCTTTCCAGCAGCGTCTCGGGGAGTCCTCCAACATTGACGGCGACAAAGGGACCTTCCGCCCAAGGGCTCAGAGCATGAATACGGCGGGCCAGCACCTCTTTGCCGGTGCCACTTTCGCCTGTGATCAGGATTAAAGAGGGAGTCACGGCGGCTTTGGACAATAAAGATTCGATTTTTGACCAAATTGGGGAAGGGGGAGAGTCCTCCTGAAACGGGGATTCCCGGACTGAAGCCGCTAGCCTTCGATCTCTACCGGCTTCCAGCGAGCGACGCAACCGAAGTAAAAGCTCGGCGGTATCGAAGGGTTTGGTCAGATAGTCATTAGCACCACGTTTCATGCTTTCAACGGCATCAGGGATGTCGCCATGGGCTGAAATCATAAGAAAAGGAATATCTGGGCCTTGGGAGCGACACCAGTTGAGAAGCTCAAGGCCATCCATACCCGGCATTTTAAGGTCGGCGATGACTGCCGAGAAGGCTTCTTCTTGCAGACGACGTTGTGCCGATAAGCCATTTTCCACGGCTTCGGCGTAAAATCCCTCGGCAACAAGGATTTTTACCAAAGCTTCACGGATGTTTTTCTCATCGTCAGCGACCAAAATGCGGGAATCGTTCATAGGGTTCAGCCTCCTTTAGAAACTGTCTTGGACTAGGGGTAACTCGACTTCTGCCACAGCCCCAGGAGAATTATGACGATTGTAGAGCTTGAGACGACCCCCTGCCGCTTCCACAAACCGTCGTGAAACAGCCAACCCTATGCCGGAGCCTTGAATCTTCGTGGTATAAAAGGGTGTAAAAATTCGACGAGAAGCCTCGGGACTAAGTCCTTGTCCTTGATCTAGAATCTCGACACGGACAAGTCCTGGGCGGGACAGGGAGAGCCGGGTGGTGACGTTTGGTTCGGGACCGCTTTCATAGGCATTTTTGATCAAGTTCTCGAGTACAGAGCGAAAGCGAACTTCATCAAAACTGACGAGCCAACCAGGATCGTGATCTGGTTCTAAGGAAAAAGGTTGGGCAAATCGTTCCCGAAGTCGGGCTAAGGTCGACCAAACGTTGAGTGGTTCAGGTTTTCCTTGGGGATCTCCGAGAAAATCCCGCACCCGCTCGACTAATCGACTGATGCGCCGAGTTTCTTCTTCGATAATCCGGACTTCTTCTTGATTGCGGTCTAAAAGTGCTGTCTGCAAGAGGATAGCTGACAGAGGGTTGCGAATTTCATGCGAAAGGGTTCTGGCCGCCTCGGCGAAAGACAGGACCTCGCGTGTTTTGACGATATCTCTTTCATATTGGCGTGTTCGCAACCACAACCAACCGATCCAAGTCAACAAGGCTGCCCAAAGCAAGGGAACAAGAAACATCGCCGCCGTCCAGCTATCTTGCGCCGTCCGGTAATGGGGGTTGAATAAACGGATAAAAACGTAATGCTCGCGGTTGAAATGGGAATCGTTGAAAAAACCCCGTGGTGGACGCATCGGACCTGGCTCCATGCGCATTCCCAAACCACGCGGATGGGGCAACCATGGTGGTGTTAAAGATTTTATGAAGTCATAGACGTTTTGCGGTTGTTCTAAAATCAGAGAGTGTTCTGGGTGGGGGCGGTTGAAGGGCGGTTGTGTCGGTTCACCCCGGAATAGAGGAGGAAACTGCGTCAATTGGTGGGGCACTTCTCCCCAAGTTTGCAGGGCCAAGCCGTCCTCATCGTAAATGCCAAAGCCCAGAATAGTTTTGGGCAGGTATGCCGGCTCAAACCGAGACATCATTTGTGCCCGGACAAGCTGATCTGCTGTTCGTTCCGTGGAAAAATGGAAGTAATCTTGAAGACGTTCTTTTTCACCCAAAGCAAAAAGCACCCAAAAACTTCCCCCAGCTAGGAAGACGGCCAGTAAAATGACAAAAGGGAGAAAGTCTGTTGTAAGAAGTTTTTTTTGCGGCGACACGGCTGGCATTTTAAACTCTCCCTTGTAGAAAAAACAGCGGCTTTGAGAAAAGCCGCTGTTGTACGCATGATGAACTAGAAACAAAAGTCCGAAAGTTTATCGTTCTTGTGGACCGGGACCATTGCCGCCCCAACCGTAACCACCCATGCTGTAACCCCCCATCATTCCAGGTCCTCGGCCTTCACCGGGACCAAACCCTCGATGGTGTCGGGGCCCAAAGCCGTACTGCCCGCCCAAAGGAATGGTCTTACCATTCACCACCGCTTGAAAGGGATGGAATATGTAGCGGGTTGGCTCGTTTGCCGATTTAATGATCATCGCGATGCCCTCAAAAGTAACTGTGTCGCCATTCTTTAAGTCCGCCAATTCGAAACGGGCATACCCTGGCAACATCAAAACGTATTTCACCCCGTCAGCTTGAAATAGGGGAACCAGGGTTTGGCCTACCAAAAGCGTTCCTGTGGCTTTTTTGTATTCGCGAGTGATGGAAGATCCTTCGGCCCAACCACTACCTTGGTTACCAAAACCTCCACCGAACATCGGACCACTACCTGGGCCATTTCCCGGACCAAAGCCTCCAGGACCCATGTTTTGAGCTGTTGCCGTAGTGGTGGCAACGAGGCCGGCCAGCAACAGAGCAAAAGCAACGGCAATTTTTTTCATTTTTTTCCTCCTGGCTAAAACGCCACTCATGTCATTGCATATACCGTGCCAGAAATTGCGTAATTGCAAGGAAAAAAATCTTCAAAGGAAGTGAGCTTGGTAAGTTTTTTTAATGTATGTGTTTATGTATCCATTTCCAAAGGGTGGCCGCTTTGAAATCGAGTCAATTTCAGAAAAACCTCCCCTGAAGTGGTGAGAAAAAAATGTTAACTCTCGTTGCGGCGGGAAGATTTTTCCCATACAATCGAAGCATGGTCGATGCCCCGGCGCATGGGCTGGCCGTGTTCACCTTGGCCGCGGCGGCTGTCCTCTTTATGGGAAATCCTGAACCACCTCACCTTTGGCTGGGCTTTGCCGGTGATCTTATGGCACCACTGAGCTTACAGAATCAAAAGGATTTGCATCGCATTTATACTGGGGTAGAACCTTGGCTCAGGTCGGATGATTTGAACTTTATCAATATGGAAAGCCCAGTAGAGGATGATCGACCACCCAGTGGTTACCCGGCATTTAATACACACTCCTCTTATGTGGAGGCGGCAATACAAGCTGGTTTTAACGTCTTTAATACAGCCAACAACCATGCAAATGACTTTGGCTGGCCTTCCGTTCGGGGTACGACGGAGGCTTTTGAGTCGCTTTCACAAAAGTATCCGATTTGGTACTCAGGAGTCCGTCAGGACCCCGAGCAAAAGTTTTCGGATGACGTGATTAAAATTCATGGTTGGAAAATTGGCTTTCTAGGGTTTTCTACCTTTGTAAACCAACCCGAAGGCAAAGAGGGGGTTGCCCTGTACCCCTATCATGATTTTTGGGGCGATAAGAATTTAGGAGCCCGGTTAGAAGCTTTAAACCGTGTTCGAGAACTTGCCGAAAAAGTCGATTGGTTGGTTGTTGCGGTACATGGCGGGATTGAGTATGACCCCGTGACTCAACCTTGGGAATACCGCTTCTTTGATGAGCTAGCTCAAGCCGGAGCAGATGTCGTTTGGGTTCAGCATCCGCATGTTTTACGACCATGGTGGCTCGTCAAAACGAAACGGGGAGAAAGTCTTGTCTTATCGTCGATGGGCAATTTTGCTTCGGATCAAACTGAGGACTTAGGTCCCTCCGAGGGATGGCGCAACCGAGCTGAAACAGGGGATTCCTGTTTAATGCGCATCCGGGTGGGTCTACGGCACGGCCGTTTAACCCTTGAGGATCTTCAACCTGTGCTTTTATCCCAGTTTTGGGATAACCAAGGGGAACGAATTTTGCCCACCAAAAGCTTGGCTCAGCAAGGACCGGTTTTATGGCGAGGCTATTACGAAGATAATGAACGACGCCAAGAAGCTTGGGCAAACTCTGGTAAGCGAATAAAGGACTAAGTGGTGAACGGTGAACCCAGGGTGTGGCAAACTATCAGGTCCCCCTGTCAAACGGAGCTGAGTATTCAAAAATCGAGGTTTTTGGGCCTCCTTTACCCCTGCCAGGAGGCCTCGGCCGCACGTGAGTTACTTCGTTCACTTAAAACGGAATACCGCGAGGCCACGCACGTTGTTCATGCCTTTCTTTGCGGTTCTGAAGCTAGTCTCACCATGGGTTGTTCTGATGATGGGGAGCCGTCAGGTACCGCAGGCCGGCCAGTGCTGGAAGTCCTTAAAGGGGGACTGTATACGGATGTTTTTTTGGCTGTCATCCGCTGGTTTGGTGGCATCAAGCTAGGAACCGGCGGCTTGTCCCGGGCCTATGCAGATACCGCTAAAGCTGTCCTGGCTCTTGCCGAGTGGAAACCCCGTAGACTACTCAGCAAATTGACCGTAGAAGTGCCCTTTGCTGACGAAGGTCGTCTTCGGAGAGCACTAGAACGCTTTGGTGTCAAACAAATCCATGCTCGGTATGAAGAGGCTGTGTGCTTAGACTTTGAGGTTGAACAAGCCCTTGTTCGTGAGTTGGA
>DAIDJJ010000047.1:0-4555 GCA_027451385.1 Spirochaetales bacterium
ATAGGGATGGTGTTGGTTAATGAAACTTAACATAATAAAACAAACTAGCCTACTTTTAGCTAATGATTGCTTTCTAACGGATAAAGAAACCTGTTTTGGCTTCCTTTCTTCGGTTGTTACTTCGCGGTATGATTATACTTTTGTGTGGAATAGCCGGGGTGTTACCTAATTCGAAGGGGACATCTCGACCATCTTTGGTGGGAATAAGCCGCCCCGTTACGGTACGACCAGGAATGCCGCGCTGAGCTGGCTCTTTTCGGGCCAATTCCTCATTTTTTAGCACATTGCGTATGGTATTCAGTTCTTTGAAGTCGACACGACCTTCAATCTCCTTGGGTTTGATGTGAAGAGCTGTATCAAAGTTATAAATTATTCGAGCATCCTGTCCGGGGAGAGGTTTCGTCCCTTGGGCCACGGTAACCTTGCGTGAATAAACAGGTTCATCAATCAACGCCTCAATGTCGGTTAACAGGAGGCCATGAACAACACCATGATTTTTCAGAAAGTGTTCCAATTCTTCTCGGGAAATATCGGCACCATTCATACCAGGTGGTGTCAGGACCACGGTGGCCCGCATTTCTTGCTCATCAATATCGACATTCATGAGTGTATCTGCCGCAGGATTATGAGGATAATCTCCCACTTTGCCGTAAGTCTTATTGGCTAGTTTTAAGGCGCCTTTGAGAACTTGACGGTTGATGTCGCGAACGTTTCGTAAATGCAACAGTTCCAAAGCTTGAGCTTCTTGGGCTGGGGCCCCCTCCCCCAAGGGAGGGGTTACTTTCAAATATGCCCCATCATGCCATAAGCGGATATAGATGTGTCCGTCTTCATTCACGACAGGAACGGTTGTATCTATCTCGGGCATAAAATCCGTAGACGTAGCAGAAGAAACTTTGGCCTCTTTTTTTACTTCAAAGACCATGAGGGACCAAGGTTTTCGGCCAAAGCCTAGGGTTCCAGGGGAGCCTTTTTGTAAGACATCGTACTCAAGGCGACGTGTCGGAACGCCTAATTCCGCGGAGGCTGCCTTCAAGGCCTCTTCGAGCGTGGCTCCTGTGACAGCCACGGAACGCAGGCGACGATCTTCCTCAGCGCGCTCTCTCATGAATTCTTTGAGTTGTTCGAGCGAGACCATGGCGCCTCCTGGCTTTATAGCTAAAATATTCCTTTACGGGCATTCATCAGCCGGGCTCGGAGTCTGAGTATGGCCTTGGTATGAAGTTGACTTACACGGGATTCGGTCACCTCTAAAACTTTTCCAATTTCTTTTAATGTTAAATCTTCATAATAGTAAAGAACCAACACTTTTTTTTCTTTATCGGGTAACTCTTGAAGAGCTTCAAGTATGACTTTTTTCACCACATCACGTTCAACAATATTGTCCGGATTCAAGGTTTGAGGAGATTCTATGCTCTCGACAATGGAAACTTTATCATTTTCATCGCCTGTATACCAAACATCATTGAGTGAAAGTACGGCGGTACCACTGATTTTAATTAAGGTATCGTTAAATTCCTCTTCTTTCATCCCAAGTTCTTCCGCGATCTCTTTATCGGTTACCTGCCGACCTAAACGAGCTTCCAAATTGACAATGGCTTCTTCTACTTCACGTGACTTTTGACGAACCGAACGAGGCACCCAATCAATGGCCCGTAATTCATCAAAAATAGCTCCTCGAATTCTCGTTACAGCGTAAGTTTTAAATTTGACGTGTTTTTCTGGGTCAAACTTATCAATGGCATCGATCAGACCAAAAACCCCATACCCCACTAAGTCATCATAGTCGACATTCTGAGGAAGGCCCATGGCCACTTTTCCGGCAACATAACGCACCAGTGGTGCGTATTGACGTATAAAAGAATCCCTGAGTTTGGGGTTCCGCGTCTTTTTGTAGTCCAGCCAGGCCTGGGCCTCGATTTTTTCATCCAAGACGTTGTCTGACATCCTCAATCCTTACTGGCCTTTCTTCAAAACGGTTTGGACGGCCTTGGCCAAAACCGTGGGATCATGGGCAATGCCATCTAAGATGACATCTCCCGTGGGTGTTCGATCTGGTTCCCTTGTGAAGGTTTCAGCGGACGCAGTGGGTGTGGGGGGGGCCCCTTCCGGTCCAAATGAAGCTAAAAAAGAACCAATTTCAGGCAAATCCTCTTCTTTCACAAGACTTTCTTGAGCTGACACGGGAGTCGTCTCAAGAACCTGTGGGCGTTCATCCTCCACCGACTCCTCAAATTTCTCAGAACTCATTTCTCTGACAAACTCCGGTTCCGGTTCCAAAGTAATATCCACACGCGGCGTATCTGGTTCTTCTGTAGGAGTAACCGCTTGAAACAGCTCAGGTAACAAAGTTCTGAGCAACCACTCTACCCCCAAAGCAGCTCCACAGGCCAAAACACCAAAAAAAAGGGCCCGAAGAAACATACTGCCTAAATCGGAACCACCTAGCCCCGCGCTGATAAAAGAAAGGAGAAAGGCCCCTCCGGCGGTGCCGAATGCGACTTTCCATGACATGAAAGACCCTCCCCTCCTTAATTAGATTAAAAGACTAAGCCTATTACCGTCAAGACAAGTCATTCTTGACGCCCAAAGAAGCGGCTTAAGAAGCCAGAAATTCCTCGACCTTCACGATATTCCACTTTTTCCATTCGACTGACAATGTTCATTAAGCATTGACTGGCTCGACTTTTGGGATCCTGAATTGAAAAAGGGCGTTGTTTGAGGACTGAAGCCTGAACATTAGGGTCTTCATACACATAACCCAAATAATCTACTTTGACGTTCAGAAATTGGCTTGCGATGTTAATAACCCGCTCGGCAACTTTTTTACCTTCAACGACTGAACCGACCCGATTCACAATGAGTTTTAACCCCATATCATTGGTCGTAAATTCCGTAGCGATGATCTTGATAATACCATAGGCATCTGTGATGGCCGTAGGCTCTGGTGTAGTCACAATTAACGTATCATCTGCAGCAGCGACGAAATCGAGAACATTTTTGGTCACACCAGCCGAGGTATCAATAATAAGGATATCCGCTTCTGAAAGGGTCGAAAGCTCTTGAATGAAAGAAGCGCGTTCTGCGTCATTTAAGTTGGCGATTTTGGTAAAGCCAGACGCTCCCGCAACGAAAGAAATGCCATAGTCGGTGGGGGTAAGAATTTCTTTCATCGTCTTTTGTTGACGAATCATGTGATAAAGCGTGTACTTAGGAATTACACCTAAAACGACATTGACGTTAGCTAGCCCCAGGTCCGCGTCTAAAATAATGACTTTTTTCCCTAAGCGAGCATAGGCTAAGGCAAGGTTAACAGAGATGTTTGTTTTCCCAACCCCACCTTTTCCCGAGGTAACGGTAATCACACGAGTCTTCTTTGGGGAAGCCACGCCTTCTGGCGCGGAGGTTCGAGCTTTGACAAGTTCTCTGAGTTTTTCAGCTTGATCGGCCATTTTCGGTCCTTTTCATGAGTTTAAGATTTTCGGGCCGGAAGCCCACCAGACGTTCGAGGAGAAAACTTTTCGAGGCTCGTTGAATGTTTTGAGGGACGGCTTGACCATCCGTATAAAACGAAACAGGTTTTTGACGTTCCCAAGAAAGCGAAATCAAATTTCCCACTACCGTAGTTTCATCTAACTTCGTTAATACCAAAGAACGGTAGCCAAAGGATTCAAATTGCTGAAAGATTTCCCGGATATCTTTGGTTTTAGTCGTAGCGCTGACGGCTAAGTGCACTTCGCTAGAACGTCCGCACCCCTCCAGCAACTGTCGCATTTCCGCTAATTTCAGAAAATCCTTAGGACTTTTTCCAATCGTATCAATTAAAATCATATCACGCTGAGAATCCAACTCTACCCGTTGGCGAAGGGCATCAAAACTCTCCACACAGGTCACTGGAATTTCCATGATTTCGCCATAAGACTCAATTTGTTGTTTAGCCCCAATCCGGTAATTATCTATGGTGATCATCGAGAGTTTCTGCGGTTTTTCACCACCGACACCCAATCCGTAGACAGCCGCTAACTTGGCTATTGTCGTTGTTTTTCCGACTCCCGTGGGACCAACTAAAATAAAAATACGTGGCTTCGCGGCGGATTGCTCTTCATAAATTGCCAGAGATTCAGCAATCCACTCAACAGCCCGACTTTCCAGAAGATCAAAGTCTTCTAGGTCTGCCATACTGCACTCTCGTTTAACACGGTCAAGCAACATCCGGATGTACGCAGGCGAAAAGTCATTATCTTCCAAAAGCTCCGTCAAACGAGTCAAAGAGGGGTGTTCTTGTGAAGGTCGAGACTCGGGAAGCTTCTCAGGCAACTCTTCCAACTGTTTTTTGAGAAGTTTGACTTCTTCTAAAACAATTTTGATATGTTCCTCTTTTTTATCTTCTGCAGCCTTAGCTTGTGCCGCCGCCAGGATTTTTCGCTTTTCTTCTTCTAATTTGGCCTTTTCTTTTGCAACTTGGTATTGGATGGTGGAAAGAGATCTCTTTGCTTCACCAACAAGATTGTTCTTTTGTTCCAAATTTCTCTCAGCTTTCAAGCACAATTGCTCT
>DAIDJJ010000047.1:4565-16296 GCA_027451385.1 Spirochaetales bacterium
TTTTAAAAACCCCGAGATTTCCACTCCTTCTCGCTGGAAGAAACCAAGAAAGCCCCCTATTTCAATCGTACGGTGTGAGGTAACTTGCGCGGTAGTGCCGTACTTGATCCGAACTTTGTCCATAGCTTCTTGGAATGTGGCGCCACTTTCGGTGAAATACTGGTGCATTCTGGCTCTACCTCCTTTTCCTTATTCGACGTAATTTGACATTCATGATGCTTTGGCCTGTTCTGCGATCTGGACTTCACCCAAAGATTCTACCCGGATATTCGAAGCAATTTCAGGCACGGATAAGACTGTTAAATCGGGGATTTCACGCTGAGTACTGTTTTTGACCAAGGCCCGAGCAGCTTCACTTGTGAGCAGAACAGGTAAGTATCCCATATTTTGTGTGTTTCTAAAGGCGTTTGTAATGGCATTGATCCATAAACGCATAAATTCCGGTTCTAAGGCAGCCACCGCCCCTCCCACTCCGTCGTGACGGGATTCAATAATCTTTTGTTCCAGCGCAGGTTCCAAAGTTAGCACATGTAATACCTTTGACTCATCAGCGTACTGGAGACAAATCTGCCGGGAAAGTGCTTGCCGTACTTTTTCGATGAGAAAACTCACATCTTTTGTAATTGGGCCGTAATCGGCCACCGTTTCTAAAATCACCACGAGATTTCGGATCGAAACTTGTTCAGATAAAAGACCTTGAAGAACTTTTTGCAATTCACCCAAGCCAAAGATTTTCAGAACTTCTTCCACGACAGCTGGGTAATCGGCCTTGACCGTCTCAATAAGACTTTGAACTTCCTGGCGCCCCAAAATCTCGGGCGCATGGTGCTTAATGACTTCGGTCAAATGTGTCGCGATGATCGAAGGAGAATCCACCACGGTATACCCCGCCCGTTCCGCTTTATCTCGGTCTTCTTCACTGATCCACAAGGCAGGCAAATGAAAGGCCGGGTCAAAAGTTTTTTCGCCTGGGATTTCTTCACGCTCACCGCCAGGATTGATCGCCAAGAAACTTCCCATTCTAATGGTCCCTTTCCCGACTTCGACCCCTTTAATCTTGAGACTATAGTCGCTGGGTTCTAGTCGCATATTATCAATAATGCGAATTCGAGGAACAACTAACCCCAAATCCAGTGCTGTTTCACGCCGAATGCGGGTGATGCGTTCCAATAGTTCAGCCCCCTGCTCTTTATCCACGAGAGGAATCAGACCATAGCCAAGCTCTAAGCTAAGCGGATCCAAAGGAGCCACGGTTTCGGGCCCCTTGGCGGGTTCTCCACTTTTCGACCCCGTGGAAGCCTTCGCAGCTTCTTGGGCTTGCTCTTGTTTTTGGATTTCTACCCGAGAAAGACGGAAAGCTAAGTAGTAGACCAAGCCAGCTAACGGCAAAAGAATGTACCAAGGAAATCCGGGGATGAACCCCAGGATAGTCAAGAAAACAGCCGCCACCCAGTAGACTTTGGCTTGTTGCGTAAATTGTTTTAAAGCCGCCTCACCGACACTCGTATTGGAAGAACGCGTCACCAAAAGACCCGTCGCAACCGAAATGAGCAACGCTGGAAGCTGAGTCACTAACCCGTCTCCGATCGTCAGACTGACATAAGTTGTTAAGGCTTCATTTAAAGGTTCATGGTGAATGGTCATCCCAATAATCAGACCTGCAATCACATTCACCAAGGTGATCAACAACCCCACCTTAACGTTCCCCGAAACAAATTTTGAGGCACCATCCATGGCGCCAAAAAAGTTTACTTCTGCTTGCAAGTCATCTTTTCGATGTTGGGCTTCCTCTTCGGAAATGGCACCACTTGAAAAAGAGTTATCAATCGTCATTTGCTTGGCGGGCAATCCATCCAAGGTAAACCTCGCGGCGACTTCGGCAACCCGGGTGGCACCTTTGGTAATCACAATAAACTGAACGGCCAAAAGGATGATGAAGATGATGGACCCCACCACGAGGTTCATCACAGAAATATTGCCCTGAGAGGCTCCTACCACAAACGTGGCAAAAGCGCGAATAATCTTGCCATCAAACGCATGCCCTTCTGTCAAAATCAACCGTGTGGTCGAGATGTTCAAAGCTAAGCCAAACACGGTGGTCACCAAGAGCAAGGTCGGAAACATCGTAAAATCGAGGACTCGCCGGGTATAAATGACAACGAGAATAATCAGTATCGCAAACAAAAGGTTGAGAGATAAAAAGGTATCCAAGAGGAACGTCGGTAACGGGATCAAGAGCATGAGAACAACAGCGATAATACCGGCAGCCATCGCGGCATCGGAGCGTCCCTTTGAGAAACTGGTTCGGAACGTCTGTAAAAAATCGCTCATTTGACTTCTCCTTGCTCACGAAGAGCAACCGCGCCCTTAACCCACCACATACTGACTCTTTCCTGATAGGAGGTAAACTTCTTTCAAGACATTGGCCACTACTTCCCAATACTCTTGAGGGATTTGATCGCCCACTTCGACTGAAGCGTATAAGGCTCTCGCCAAGGGTTTATTTTCCATGATGGGGACATTATTTTGAGCCGCAATCTCTTTGATACGCTGGGCAATGAGGTCCTGTCCTTTCGCTAAAACAGTGGGAGCAACCATAGTTTTGGCATCAAACTGTAAGGCTATGGCAAAGTGGGTCGGGTTGGTAATAATCACATCTGCTCGGGGAACATTCTGCATCATATTGCGCCGCAAAATCTCGCGCATTCTTTCCCGCAGTCGAGAACGGATTAAAGGATCACCTTCTTGTTGCTTGTGCTCTTCTTTAATTTCTTCCCGACTCATTTTCAAAGATTCCCGGTGCTGCCAACGTTGAAATAAATAATCGGGGATTGCCAGCAAAAGCATCACTACGGCACTTTGCAGAATGATGGTCATCGCCAAACCCCACAAAAACGAAGTTGCCGTCCCCATCGGTTGACTGATGAGGTTCATCAATTGAGGCCATGAGCTTTGAACATTAAGCCAGGCAATAGCCCCTAAGGCGACAACTTTGACAACCTGCTTACCAATATTAAAAAGGGCCTGGGTTGAAAATAGCGAGTTTTGGAGCCACTTTCCAAACTTCGGGACAATACGGGTAAAGTCTGGCGTGATCGGCTTAATCGAAAAAAGAAAGCCAAACTGAAGAAGATTGGCTACGAGGGCACCTAAAAAGGCAATGCCCAAAACCGGCAGGACCAACTTAGCCATATACAAGAAAAACACACCCGAAATTTGTCCTCCGCCTTGAACGGGGTCTATCGCCGTAGCCTGTGATATAAACCACGTCATCATCGCTGTAGCATTTTCCCAAAAATAACTCGAGAGAAAGGCAATGAGTAGCATAGGAAGTAAAAGAACCACCCCAGCGACAATGTCGACAGAACGAGCAACTTTTCCTTCTTCACGGGATTTTCGGATTTTTGTTTCGGAAGGTTCTTCGGTACGACCTTCATCTTCGGCCGCAAACCATTGCAAGGACCAAAGAGAGTCAGTGGGAAGAGCACTCCAGGGAAAGCGAAAGATTTCGAAAGGTTCGCTCATGGTCCCCCCGTTGCGGTATGGTGGGATAAGCGAAACATCAAATCGGTCAATTGGGTAAAGCCGTTATTGACCACTGCGGCAAAGGCCGAAAGCAAAAAGGGCATTCCCAACATCAATACGGCAAAACCCACACCTATGGAAATCGGAAACCCCATCATCATTAAGTTCATTTGAGGTGCCGCTTTACCAATCAGACCTAAGGCTGTCGTCGTCAATAAAAGAATCCCAAAAACGGGCAAGCTCAGCAAAAAGGAGCGTTCAAACATGACCCCCAGCCCAGAAATCAGCATCTGATTGACGACATTTTGCTGAGTCAAGAAATCGACGGCACGGATCGCGTGAAAACTCGCCCAAACATTCACTAAAAAGATTTTCGAAAAGCCACCCACCGAAAGAAAAACCATCATCGCAATAAGGTTAGTAAACTGACCGAGTACAGGCAACTCCAACTGGGCTAAAGGGTCATACGTTTCACTGGCACTAAACCCCATTTGCTGGGCAAAAAACTGCCCCGTCATTTGAAAAACCGAATAAATCAAAACCAAAAAGAAACCTTGAAGTATCCCCAGCAAGGCTTCACCGACTAATAGCCCGACATAAGCTAAGCCGTTATCTGGAATGGGGTACCCCGACTGAAGCATCCACGGAAAAATCACAATCGCGGTAAAAAATGCCAGTCCTGCACGCCCGGCCCCAGGAATCGCTTCACTCGAAAACAAGGGAGCCACGGAAAGCATGGCAAAAACACGCACCAGAAGGAGAAAAAACAAATTTGCATGGGTAAAGATGGCCGAAAGGAACACCTTAGCCTACTTCACCATCTGAGGAATCAAATTAAAAATGTGGACGGTGTACTGCTGAATAGTCTGAAACATCCAAGGACCAAATAAAATTAACGCTGCGAAAATCGCGACAATTTTCGGAACAAAAGACAAGGTTTGATCTTGGATCTGAGTCGTCGCTTGTAAAATCGAAACCACTAACCCTACAACCGTACCAACGATGAGCACAGGGGCAACTAGAACCAAGGTTTGTATCAGGCCCCCATTAAAAAGGGCAGTAATTTGTCCAATATCCATGTTCCTTTCTCCTTACATATTGAAACTTTTGACGAGTCCAGTCGTCAGGAGAGTCCACCCATCCACCATCACAAAAAGAATGAGTTTGAACGGCGCACTAATGAGCACAGGAGGCAACATAATCATCCCCATGGCCATAAGTACCGAAGCTACCACCATATCGATGATCAAAAAGGGAATGTAAATCAGAATTCCGATTTTGAAGGCCACCGTCATTTCATGAAGAATAAAGGCGGGAACCAAGACATACGTGGGAACTTGGCTCATATTTTCGGGTTTGGGCAAATTCGAAAGCCTCATAAAGAGCTTAATATCACTAAAATTATTTGTACCCATTTGCCGAAACATGAAGTAACGCAGAGGAGATTCTGCTTTTTGTAAAAACTCGGTGGTATTGAGCGTCCCTTTGGTATAGGGGACGTAGGCCTCATTGTAGATCTGCTGAAAAACTGGGAATTGGATAAATAACGTCAAAAAGAGAGCAATCCCCAACATCACTTGGTTCGGCGGGACTTGCTGTAACCCCAAAGCTCGTTTTACAAAGTCGAGCACAATGGAAATGCGCAAGAAACCTGTCATGAGAATGAGTAAAGACGGAGCTAGGGATAACGCCGTAAGAAGAACAAGGAGCTGTACAGACAGAGCCGTTTCTTTCGAACCGTGCGCTGGTCTGAGATTAATATCGACAAAAGGTAGTCCCAGCCCTGTTGAGGTCTGAACTACACGCTGTTGAGCCTGCACCGTCCCCACGGGCACGCCACCTAGGACCATCACGAGGCCTAGGATTCCCCAAAACTTTCTTTTCATTCCCCCCCCAGGTTTTGAAAAGAAGAAAACTTTTCCAGTTAAGGTTTTACACTATCACCGCAAATTTTTCAACCTTTCTCGTTGTTTTTTCAGAAAATCTGAACTTTCTTCCACCGGAGTGTTTACAGTTGCACCTTCCGGGGGCTTTTTTCCTAACATATTGGCCAAAATTGAACTAAAGACGGCCTTTGCGGCGGATTGTCGGCTAGAAGCCAGTCGAATGGCATCCAGAGTTTCTTCGTCAGTGATGGGCATTAGTAACGAAACACCAGAATCCCCGCTCCCTAAAAGAAGAACTTGTGTACCTAACTCAACAATGTACAGAGTTTTATTTCCTGACAAAACGTGAGTATGCAGAACTTTGATCGGATCCTCAGGACTATTGCCGCGTCGTGATAACTTTTTGAGAAACCAAAGGAACCCTACCACAAGGCCGATAACTAAAGCCAGAACAACTACCATGCGGACAAAATCCCAAATCGTCAATTCCGCAGGTGCTGGTGTCGTTGAGGTTGTATTTTCAGGAATTTTAATATCTTTTTCATTTACAAGCCCAGGCGTGCTCAACGTTGGAGTTTGTGACGTCTTAGGTTGAACCGAAGAGGGTGTAGCGGGGGCGACTTTTTGAGCCGTTAAAGACAACGTGGTAAAAAAACACAACAGCAACAGAAAAATTTTCATGGATTATCTCCTAAACGCCAATCGCGGGCTAAGGCCTTAGCTTGGGCCCATTCACGACGAGCCTGTTCACGTCGTCCCAGAGCCCAAAGAACTCTGGCATGAGCTTGCAACACAGCCGGTGTGCGATGCAAGGCTAAGGCATGATTCAGTGCCCCTAAGGCTGCTGGGTAACGATGCAGTCGTTCTAAATATTCCCCATAATCAGCCCAAACGATACTTTGACGAGGATAGCGCCGAACAGCTTGCTGATAAAACCACAAAGCTTGGTTGACCTGATGATTTTGAGCCGCCAACTTGGCTTGCACGAGAGGGTAATGAAAATCCGCAGGCCAGGTTCTTGTTTTCAGGACGATCACGGACGAGGTTTGTTCAGGATTTTCCCGTGGAGGGGGAAGAACGCCCGCTAAAAGGCTACGAACATCTTGGTCGTTAGAAATATCCACCACGTGCGAAGCTGCAACGGTGCCGTTCCGGACATCCAGGAGCCGAGCATCCAGTTCAACCATTTGAGGAAAAATGGTAAAATTCCCCGTAAGGATATACCTGGCCGGTAAAAAAGCTCCGAGATTTTTAAGTTTGTCCGTCGTTAAAAGCCCCTCACTACTGTACTGACGTTCCTGCAATACCTTATCAAGTTCAGAACGTTCTACCACTTTGAGTGCAGGGTCTTGAACCTTTAAATCCGAAAGTAAGGTATCGGCGGTATAGTCACCGAAAGTTTGGGTCTTACTCGCTTGTTCCGCATTCACATTCACAAAACTTGACACACTGACCGGATCTGAGGTTTGGGCTAGGGCTTGTTCCATACTTTGGGAAATGTTGGTGAGGGCTTGCTCCAAAGGAACGGCTTGAGAGACAGGTGTTGTGGCACAACCGCTCCACACCAGAAGTCCTAGGATACAAGAAAGACCAAACCCCCGTTTCATTTAGGCTTCCATAGCCTTATCCGGGTTAGAAACAATTTCTGTTACCCGGACACCAAAGTTTTCATCGATGACGACGACTTCGCCTTTGGCGATCAGCTTGTGATTCACCAGAATATCCACAGGCTCTCCCGCCAGTTTATCCAAAGCGATAATGGTCCCTTCACCCATGGATAAGATCTCTTTGATTTGTTTTTTTGCTCGTCCTAATTCTACGGTCACCTCCATGGTGACATCCATCAGTAAGCCGATATTTCCTTGATCGGCGTGTCCCGCACCGGGTGTCAGAGTTGGGTACTGGACACCTTGAACGGAAGGGTACATTCCCGGGGGGTAGCCCATGGGCATTCCGTAACCTGGAGGGTAAACAGCCCCAGGGGGAACCATACCTGGCATAGGTTGGCCTTGCATCATCTGTCCTGGCATCATTTGTCCAGGCATCATCTGTCCTGGCATGCCAGCCCCCATACCGGGCATAGAAGAGGGCATACCACCAGGAGGCACAGCAAACTGCGCCATACCAGGCATTTGAGGCTGAGCCGCATTACCAAAGCCCAAATCGGGAGCCGCCTCTGGCTTAACATTATCTTTTGAGGCCAAAAAGGGTTTCAGAAAGTTAAAATCAAAGGTTTCAATAATTTTAAAGGTTTCGGAATCCACAGAAGCCGTCCAAGTGACAGCCAGCAGATTATCCGCTGAGGTTTGTGTCATGGCTTTGACAATCTTTTGACCTTGTACGGGACCTGGAGCAACATCGGCAGAGGACTTTCTACTTAATGTCGTGACCAATGACCCCGAAAACATGGAGGCCATTTCCTCAAGGGCATTGATCGCTGTGGCATTCAGTTCCACACCGACTTGCCCCATAATGTCGCCGGCTAAGTTTTGTGCGTCATCGGGATTCAGAAAAAAAGCATGATCTGCTGCAAGACTACCCGAAAAATCTGCACGGAGTTCAACCACTTCTTGATCGAGGTTATCCAACAAGCCATCTCGATCCACCAGCTCCAAGGATGGCGGATTGACGGAAACTTTTCGTCCCGTCACAAGTCCCCCTAAAGCAGCAGAAATCCCAGGTAGAACTTCTTTCATTAAGCCCTTAAGGGCGGCTTCATCGCTGGCACTGAGAGATTTTTTGGTTGCTTTTGACGACGAACTGCCCATGAGCAAAGCATCAATCTCATCCTGTGATAACGTTAGATCGCTCATTATTCGTCTCCTTCCTCGACCAGTTCCTCAAAATCCATTTGTTGAATTTCTTCAAGAACTTTTGTGACTTGTACTGCCACACGATTTCCCAGCAATCCAGGCCGACAATTAAATTTTTTCCGATTTCCTATGGACAAGATCAGGGGGTCTTCAATATTGGTGCCCGATAACCTAACTATATCGCCCACTTTAAGAGACACCACCTCACGCATCGGCAAAGATATTTTTCCCACTTCTGCAACTAGATTCACATTTATGCCAGCCAAACGATCCCGAATCGTATTCAAGTTCTCAGCCGTCCCTCCGCGTCTCACAGAAGAATACCAATATTGTGCCGAGAGCTTGGAAATGATGGGTTCAATGGTAAGGTAAGGAATACAAAAGTTCATCATACCTTCCACATCGCCCAGCTTTGTTTCTAGCGTGACTAAGACAACCATTTCTGTGGGGGGAACAATTTGGGCAAACTGAGGATTGACCTCGATTTGACCCAAACGAGGGCGTAAGTCAATAACTTGACTCCACGCTTCTCGCATATTCCCCAAAATGCGAACAATGATCCCTTCCATAACGGACTGTTCAATTTCCGTCAAATCTCGGGTGACCTTGACACCTTCTCCCGGACCGCCAAATAAGCGATCAATAATGCTAAAGGTTACCGCCGGGTCAATTTCAAGAATTGCCGAACCTTTCAGTGGATCCATATTAATCACAGCCAAGGTCGTTGGATTGGGAATAGAGCGGATAAATTCTTCATAGGTTAACTGATCGACACTGGCCACATGAACTTGGATCAAGGTCCGCAAGTTGGCTGACAGAGAGGTCGTCGTTAAACGCGCAAAAGACTCGTGCATGGAGTTGACGGTACGTATCTGTTCCTTTGAGAATTTATCGGGACGCTTAAAATCATAGATCTTGATCTTCTTTTGATCCGTACTAACTTTAGCCGCAATTTCTTCTCCATCAGGATCACCTGTGGAAATGGCCGTCAAAAGTTGATCAATCTCGTCCTGGGACAGTACTTCCGTCATTCAAGGACTCCCTTAAATGTTATCCGCAATGATAAAGGTAATGAAGACAACGTCTCGAATCTGACCATCTTTCAGGATATCATTAATTTTCATGCGGATTTCTTCTTTAAACTCATCTTCTCGTTCGCGCATTTCTTTAGCTGTGTGGGTGCCAATCATGCGACGAATGAGATCTTGAATTTGGGGAATGCGTGCCGTTAATTCTGTAAATAACCGCACATCAATTTTGGCGTTATAACCCAGTTCAACCTTTAAAATCACGGAACGGGCAGGATCATCGGCTGTCGTCGCACGAATATCGGGTATGGCAGAAAACCAATCGTAGACATCGGGTTTTTGGTTATAGACGGGAGAAACTTCAACGGTTTGTTGTTGAGGTTTATCTCCATTTAAAATACTAAAAACTATCACGGATACTGTCGCTGAAAGTAAAATAGCCCCCAAAGCCCCCGCAACAATTTTAAGAAGAAGGATAACAAATTCGGGAAGCGGACCGCCTTTAGCCCGACCGCCGTCGTCTCCGGAGTCTGGTGCCCCAGCGTCAAGCGCGTCTTGTTCTTCTTTCGCCATGAATTTCTCCCGCTTTTCGGCCAAATTTAACAGAAAAACTATGAATACGCAATGTAAAAGAGGGGCCGGAAGCGGCCCCTCTTACTATTATCGGAATTATTCTTCATTTTTAAAGATACCTAAGGCCCGTCGGTAAGCCAGGATCTTTTCCTGAATGCTCCTAGCAGTCTCTTGAACCACTAAGAGTTTTCCCGAAAGAAAATTCAAAGTCGTCGAACCAGGCCGTTCATCCAAGGTTTCAAGTTGGTGAGGATTTATCCAAATGACTTGTCCATCCAATTTGGTAACTTGTATCACGGATTTTCCCTTAAAGGCCTGGCTTACTTAGATCTTATCTCTTCAGAGTCAATAACTCTTGAAGCATTTGGTCAGAAGTCGTGATCGTACGTGAGTTAGCTTGGAAACCGCGTTCTGTCACAATCATGTCAGTAAAAGCATCTGCCAAATCGACGTTCGACATTTCCAGAGCTCCCGCAACAATCTTACCCTTACCAGCACTTCCTGAGGGACCCACGTTGGGGTCTCCGGAGTTGTTTGAGACAGAGAACATGGTCGAACCTTCTTTTTGAAGTCCGCCCGGATTAATAAAGCTGGCTAAGGCAATTTGTCCTAAAAGACGATTGGTGCCGTTGGAATAGATTCCATTGATCTTTCCTGAGGCATCGATCTGAAAGTTCTCCAAGTACCCCATGCCATATCCATCTTGCTTGTAACTTTTCGTGGAGAATTGATCAGCAAATTGTGTCACGGAATTGGTGTAACTTCCTACACTTCCTAAGTTCAAATTGAAGGTTTGTGTTTGATTGGCGCCAGGATTGGCACCATTTACCGTAAAGGTCACCGGGATTTGTAAATTTCCAGTATTCCGCACATTTCCCTGGGCGTCTCGAATCGAGGCTAATGCCCCTAAATTCGAAAAATTCACCACAAAGGTATTTCCTTGAGGCGGCTGGGTAAAGCCTAACGCCAAATTGGGATTAAACTGAGTGTTCTGAGGATCAATCTGGACGGTTGCCAGCCATTGATTGGGAACATTGGGGGCATTGGGATCCCTCTGAAGGTTGATGACTAAACGGTGAGTATTGCCAAAGCTATCGTAAATAGTCTTGTCAATTTCCCAGATATTTTTAGCCTTCTCGATAGGGGTAGCATTGGCGCCTAAGACTGGTGTCCGTTTATCTAAGTTACAAGCCAAATCCACGTTTTGCGTAGCATGAGCGGGGTCTTTAGCTCCCACAGGTATGGTAATATCGGTGGGGTCTTGGGCGCTGCGTACTACGGGCTGGCCGTTGATTTCTTGTGCCATCCAGCCTTGTACTCTCAACCCATTCGCAGGATTTACCAAAGTTCCGTTGGAATCCGTGCCGAAAGAACCGGCTCGGGTATAAAACGTCTTATCCCCATCTTTAAGAATAAAAAAACCATTCCCTTCCAAGGCCAGGTCAGTATTCACTCCGGTAGTCTGTAAAGAGCCTTGCGTCATTACGGTATCAATTGCCGCGACGGTCATTCCTAGGCCGACTTGTTGGGGGTTAACCCCGCCAACAGCATCATTAGGACGAGAGGCTCCTTCTACGGTTTGACTAATCATATCTTGAAAAGTCACTCGCCCTTTTTTAAACCCCGTGGTATTGACGTTGGCAATATTATTACCAATGACATCCATCCGAGTTTGATGATTCTCAAGTCCGGAAACACCGGAATACAAAGATCGCATCATTTAGTTCGCCTCCGCTGGGAAGATTTTCTGTACTTCACTAAAATCGTAGAATCGATCCCCTACCTTGACCTGAGGGAACTGACCAGGTGTGACTTCTTCCACAGTTCCGCGAATACTTTGTCCTGCCGAAACGATTTCGACACCTTTTCCCAAAGTTGAGACGGCTTGGCTTGCGGAAACCACATC